>DASRQX010000117.1:0-2553 GCA_035696165.1 Acetobacteraceae bacterium
TCGTTGGTCTTGACGAGGTCCGGACAGAAATGGAGATATTCCGACGTCTCCCATTCACAGGCGTGGTCAGCCGCGTGCGGGCCGCCTTCGAGCAAGGCCGCGATCTCGGGCCAAGCGATCTGCCAGTGGTTCATACTGCCGCACAAAGCCGCGGTTTCGTTGGTGACGCGGCGGGCAACCAGCTCGCAGAGCGGCCCATTACTGCCATGCGCGTTTATCAGGATGATGCGCTGAAATCCCTGGTGGGCGAGCGATGCCCCCAGGTCGAAGCAGTAGTTAATGAAGTTGTTCATGCTGATCGAGATCGTGCCGGGGAAATCCATATTGTGGTCGTTGAACCCGTAATGACTGGGCGGCATCGAGACCAGGGCGTCGGGAGCGCGCTCGGCTGCCCGCTCACAGATGTTGGTGGCAATAACGTTGTCGACGTCGACCGGAAGATGGTGGCCGTGTTGCTCGATGGCACCCACCGGGATAAGCACGACGCGCCGCTGCTTCACGGCCTCGTTCACCTCAGGCCACGTCATGGTCGCGAACAGATGCTTAGTGGTCATGGCGTACCTCACGCGTTGACGGAGAGAGGCGGCAACGGCGCGCCGTCGGTATCGTAGGTTTGCGCCGCGTCGATGATGTGCGCCCGCATGGCCGCAGCGGCTGCCTCGCCATCCTGGTCGCGCACGTGGTGCAATATCGCCAGGTGCTCTTCGATCTCGGTGCGTGCATACCCGGCCATCCGTTCCACCTTGCGCCCGCGCGCCATCAGCAGCCCGATGATCGATTCCATGAACCCTGCCACGATCTGATTGTGCGCGGCCTTCGCGAGCAACACATGAAACTCTGCGGCGAATGCATTGGCGGGCTCGTTCGCCTGCAGGGCGCGTTCGTGCTGGCCCAGCAGGGCGGCGATCCCGTCCAGGTCTTCGGCCGTGGCACGCACGCAGGCCAGGCGAACGGCGGCGGGCTCCACCATCAGCCGCGCCTCCATCAGCTCGAGAGCGGCCGAATTGGCGATGAGCAGGCCGAACAGCTCTGGGCGGAATACCTCGGCGGCCTGGGGTTGGCGGATGAACGTGCCGCTACCAGGGCGTGAGTCGACCAAGTTTAGCGTGGCCAAAATCTGCAACGCCTCACGAACCGAGGAGCGGCCGACATTCAACTGCTGCATCAGGTCGCGCTCGGTCGGGAGCTGCGCCCCCGGGCGTAACACGCCACGCCGGATCTCCCCGAGGATCTGATTGGCTACGGCTTGCGCCGCCGTCGTACGCTGGATGGGGCTGAATTTTGTCTCGCTCAACATCGCCCCCCGTTGGTCAGACCAGCATATCACCTGCTAACCATACCATGTCAAGGCAAGCCGGTGAGAAGACATCTGATGTGCGAATATGAAACGATCTGCGCCTGCTGCGGCCCGCAAACCCGGGCCGGATTGCCGCTGTGCCCCACCTGCGGCGGCAGACCCACCTTCCGCTACGCCTACGATGCGGTGAAGTGGGATGATCGCTTGCCACGCAGTCTATGGCGCTGCTGGCACCTGCTGCCGGTCAAACCGACCGAACGCCTGGTGAACCTGGACGAGGGCGGAACGCCGTTGCTGCGGTCGCGCAGCTGCGCGGCACGCCGCCTTTGGTTGAAGGACGAAACACGGAACCCGACCGGATCGCACAAGGACCGCGTCTTGGCGCTAGGGACCAATCACGCGCTCGCCGTCGGCGCCGGCGTCTCCGCGGTCGTATCCGCAGGCAGTACACGCCAGTCGCACGTGGCCTACGCTGCCCGGGCCGGGCTGACCCATCTCGCCCTGATGTCCGCCGACACACCGGTCGAGCGCGCCCACCCTGTGTTCGCCCTCGGCACCAAGATCGTCATGGTGGACGCACCGATCGACCTTATCATCGAGACGCTGGATGCCGCGCGACAATCAAGGTTCAGGCTGACAGGCTGACGGCAGGTCAATCCCCCAACGAGGTGTGGTCAGCCAACGTTCGGCGCAGTCGCGATCCGTTCCGCAAAGCACACGATGCGATGTCCAGCCTCAGTCCGGCTCGCATTGCCTTGGGGCGGCCGCGGCGCGCGGCCTGGCTGCGGCTGGCATGAGGATTGGCGTGCACTATCGTTCCGGGGCCGCGGAAGCGAAGGCCGTGGCAGCCGATATTGCCGCGGTCGGCGGCGAGACCGTCCTGCTGTCCGGCGACATCGCCGAACCCGGCACGATGAAACGGCTCGTGCAAGAGATGGCCGGGTTCTGTCACGAATTCTTCGCGATAATGGATTATGCCTGTGCCCACTCTGAAAATCAGCTCGCGAGCGAATAGAACTGCTGCGCTGCGCACAGGCGTCCTGCGGCCTGCAACTGACCTTTGCGGATCATGTGCATGAGCTCAATGCCAGCAACGGTCGCGGAGGCCGACCAGAAGGACTTGAACCCCATCATCGGTCGCACCTGACGTTTGATCGCGCGATGGTCCTGTTCAACGACGTTGTTGAGGTACTTGACCTGCCGGAGCTCAATCTCTGCGTCCCGCTCGAGCTTGTAACTCGCGATCGCCGCGGTGT
>DASRQX010000118.1:0-5523 GCA_035696165.1 Acetobacteraceae bacterium
GCTTCCGGGCATGGTCAGGCGCGGCTTCGGCCGCGTGGTCAATGTCGCGTCCGACGCCGGGCGTGTGGGCTCGTCGGGGGAGGCGGTCTATTCGGCCTGCAAGGGCGGCATCATTGCCTTCACCAAGACGATGGCACGCGAGGTGGCCCGCAAGGGCGTCACGCTCAACGTCATCTGCCCGGGTCCGACCGACACGCCTCTGTTCGACAGCGTGAAGGCGGCCTCTTCGGACGGCGCCAAGATCGCCGATGCCATGGCACGCGCCGTGCCGCTGAAGCGGATCGGCCGGCCCGAGGACTACCCCGGCGCTATCGCGTTCCTGCTGTCCGACGACGCGGGATACATCACAGGGCAGACGCTCAGCGTCTCCGGCGGCCTGACCATGTCGTGAATCGGGCCTGACGGGCTGGGCCACTTGCGTTCGGGATATGGAACGCTGTTCAGAAAACTTCGGCGAACTGCGATGGCGGGCGCGCGGGATAGGGCTGCCCGCCCATTGATCGCCGTGCGAGGGGTCGGCCTGGCGCATGGGGCGATGGATCAAGCGGCGGAGTATGTCGGCAACCGCGGTGCATTTGGCCAATCGGTCAGCGACATCCAGGACGTGCGCTGGATGCTCGCCGACATGGCCATCGGCGTCGATGCCCACGGGGTGTTGACCTATCACGGGGCGACAATGGTCGATGAGGGCGTCAGGGGGCCGGACCCTGCCCGTGCGCCCCGATGTTGTTGGGTAGGACGGGGTTGGGTAGGACGGGGTTGGGTAGCACGCGGGGAAAAGCCTGATGGTGGAAATCGACGGTTACGAAGTCCTGGGGCTTGGCCTCTACTTCGAGGATCTGCCGGTCGGGCGGAAATTCCGCACCATCGGCCGCACCCTGACCGAGGCTGACCTGGTCAACTTCATCGGCGTCACCGGCATCACCGAGGTGCTGTTCTCCAACGTCGAATTCCTCAAGAACGAAAGCGACATCAAGCAACGGGTCGTTCCGGGGTCGATGGTCTACTCGTTCGCCGAGGGGCTGCTGGTGCATTCGACAATGCAGCATACCGGTTTTGCGTTCCTGCACATGGAGCTGGACGTGAAGGCACCGACCTTTGCGGGCGACACGATCCATGTGGAATGCGAAGTGATCGAAAGCCGCCGCAGCGCCAGTCGTCCGAACCGCGGCCTGGTGCGCACGTTCAATCGCGTCAGGAAACAGGACGGCACGGTGGCGATTACCTACAATCCGTTGCGGATGGTGAAAGCACGTGGGACTGGCGGCGGAGGGATCGGCGAATGAGCGGGCCGCCTGCGCGCGGATCAGAACGGCGTGCACGCCGCGATCGGCCTCGAAACGACGGAGTGCGGCCAGGATCAGGTCGAAGCAGCGCACCGACAGACAGTTGTAAATACGAGGCTGCGCCAGTTCGATGACGCCGACGGGGGTCGTCGGTGAAGGCGGCGACAGGCGACGCATCGTCGCTCATGTGTGTCAGACCACCGAATCGGGTGGAAAGTTCGGCTCGCGCTTCTCCAGATGGGAGGTCAGGCCTTCCTTCACTTCGGGTCCGGTGAACCCCAGGAATTCCAGCGCCAACGACGCATCGAACGTGGGACCGGCGGAGCGCAGCCAGTTGTTGAGCGCGTATTTCGTCCAGCGGATCGCGCTTTGGGCGCCCTCGGCCAGGCGCGTGGCGATCTCCACCGCCTTGGCATCCAACTCCGCATCCTCGACGGCCAGGCTGATCAGGCCGATCCGCTCCGCCTCGGCGCCCAGCACCTGCTCGCACAGCAGAAGATAATATTTTGCCTTGGCCAGCCCGCACAGCAGCGGCCAGATGATGGCGGCATGATCCCCCGCGGCGACGCCCAGCCGTGTGTGCCCGTCGATGATGCGGCAGTCCTTGGTCGCAATCGACACATCGGCGAGCATGCCGCAGACCAGTCCGGCCCCGACCGCGACGCCACGCATCGCGCTGACCACCGGCTTCGAGCAGTTGATAATGTTGTAGACGATGTCGCGCGCTTCCTTCCACTGACGGGCACGCGCTTCGAAATTGTCGATGTTATGTCGGATCATTCCGAAGTCGCCGCCGGCGGAGAACACCTTCCCGGCGCCGGTGATCACCACGGCGTTGACCGTCGGGTCCCGATCAACATCGCGCCAGATATCGGCCAGCTCGCCGTGCATGGCGTCGTCGGCCGTATTCATCCGGCCATTGTCCATGGTGATGCGCAGCACCTTGGGATGCGGCCGATCGAATCGCAGGCGGGTATAGCGGGCGTAGAGGTCGCTCATGTGTCACGTCTCTTCTGCCGGAGGATGTTCAGTCCGTAGTCAGCATGACACGTCCGATCACGTTGCGTGATTCGAGTGTTGCCATGTGTCGACACCAGGATTTCGCATCAGCTTACAGTAACTCAAGGCGCATTGCGATTCCGCCATTGGGCTGATCTGGAACATATACCTGGCGCGGCGAAGCATGTGCTGGACGACGGGCGCGCCCGACTGTATCAACTGGGTGGGAATCGGCACCCCGTTCCCGCACAGTCGTTCGTGAGCCATCGTTATGGTACGGCTACGATATGTCTTCACTGTGATGACAGGCGACCTGGATGCCCTCCAAAGCGCGCAATATCGGGCGTTCGTGCCGACAGATCTCCGTCACATGCGGACAACGCGTGTGGTAGGCGCACCCGCTTGGCGGAGCGAGAGGCGATGGCGGCTCACCGCGCACCGGTTCCGTTACGCGCGCGGCGTGCAGTCCCGGCGTCGCGGCCAGCAGCGCGCGGGTATAAGGATGGCGCGGGCGGTCGAACAGCGCCTGCCGGGGTGCCCGTTCCACGACGCGTCCGAGATACATCACCATGACAGCGTCGGCGATGTGGCGCACCACCGACAGGTCGTGGCTGATGAACAGATAGGCCTGGCCGAACTCGTCCTGCAGATCGAGCAGCAGGTTGAGGACCTGCGCGCGGACCGAAACATCCAGCGCGGAGACCGGTTCGTCCGCGACGACGATGCGCGGCCGCAGCATCAGCGCGCGCGCGATCGCGATGCGCTGGCGCTGGCCGCCGGAGAACATGTGCGGATACCGCGCCGCCTGATCCGCCCGCAGCCCGACGCGGTCCATCATCGCCAGGGCCGCTTCACGCCGCTCGGCCGGCGCGTGGGTGCCGGCGATCGTCAGCGGCTCCTGCAGGATCTCGGCGACGGTGCGGCGCGGATTGAGCGAGCCGTAGGGGTCCTGGAACACCATCTGCACCGCGCGCCGCGTGGCGACGTCGGCGGGATCGGCCGGCCGGCCGTCCAGCGTGATCGTACCGCTGGTGGGACGTTCCAGCAGCGTGATCATGCGCGCGAGCGTGGACTTGCCGCAGCCGCTTTCGCCGACGACGGCGAGCGTGCGGGCCGGTGTGATGGTGAAGGAGACCTCGCTGACAGCATACAGCGGAACTTTCCGCCGACGCAGCCCGACGCGGACCGGATAGACGCGGGTCAGATCCGTGGCACTGAGCAGCATCATCGCGGCGCGTAGCAGCGCACCGTGCCGTCGCCGCACGCCGTTACCGGTGGGCGCTGCGCGCAACGGTCGAAGACGAAGCGGCAGCGCGGCGCAAACAGGCAGCCGTTCGGGCGATCGGCGACGCCGGGCACCACACCCGGAATGGTCGCCAAACGGCGGCGGGCGTCGGCATGCTCGGGCAGCGCGGCGAGCAGCGCTTCGGTGTAGGGGTGCGCGGGCGCGTTCAACAGCACGGCGGCCGGACGGGTCTCCATCGCCTGGCCGGCATACATCACCTGCACACGATGGGCGGTCTGCGCGATCACCCCCATATCGTGCGTGATCAGCGCCAGCGCCATGCCGTTCTCACGCTGCAATTCGGTCAGCAGGTCCAGGATCTGCTTCTGGATGGTCACATCGAGCGCCGTGGTCGGTTCGTCGGCGATCAACAGGCGCGGATTGCACGCAATTGCCATCGCGATCATCACACGTTGGTTCATTCCGCCTGACATCAGGTGCGGAAAGGCACCGATCCGTTGTTCCGGACCCGGAATGCCGACCCGGCGCAGCAGGGCGATCGTGCGCTCGCGGGCGGCAGTGCGCGACAGGTCCAGATGGACGCGCAACGTCTCGGCGATCTGCCAGCCGACGGTGAAGCACGGGTTCAGGCTGGTCATCGGCTCCTGGAAGATCATCGCCATGTCCTTGCCGACCAGGGCGCGGCGGGCGCGCGCCGACAGGGCCAGCAGATTGATCCCGTCGAAGCGCAGCACATCGGCACTGAAGCGTCCCGGTGGGCGGATCAACCCCATGACCGCCAGCATCGCCACCGACTTGCCGGAGCCGGATTCGCCGACGATGCCCAGCACCTCGCCGTCCGCCACATCCAGGTCCAGCGCCTCGACCGCATGCAACGTTCCATATGCGGTCGGGAATGTGACGTTCAGATTGCGGATTTCCAGCAGGCTCATGCACGTTTCAGACGCGGATCGAGAGCGTCGCGCAGCCCGTCGCCCACCAGGTTGAAGCCGAGCACGGTGAGCAGGATCGCGATCCCTGGGAACGTAACGACCCACCAGGCGCTTTGCACGAACTGCAATGCGTCGGCGAGCATGGTGCCCCATTCGGGCGTCGGTGGCTGCGCGCCGAGGCCAAGGAAGCCGAGCGCGGCGGTATCGAGGATGGCGGCCGAAAACCCAAGACTGGCCTGCACAATCAGCGGCGCCAGGCAGTTGGGCAGCACGGTCAGGAACATCAAGCGCACCCGCCCAGCGCCGGCCATGCGGGAGGCGGCGACGTAGTTCTTGCCGAGCTCGATCAGCACGGCGGCACGCGTAAGTCGGACGAAGCCGGGCAGTTGCACGATTGACACCGCGAGCATCGCATTCGACAGGCCGGGGCCCAGCACGGCGACCACGGCGATCGCCAGCAGCAGCGTCGGCAGGGCGAGCATGATGTCCATCAGCCGCATCACCAGCGCCTCGATCACACCGCCCGCGAAGCCAGCGGTCAGCCCGAGCAGCGTGCCGACCAGGAACGACAGCGTCACCACGACCGCGCCGATCGACAGGGATAGCCGCGCACCGAACAGCAGGCGGGAGAGCACGTCGCGCCCGACATCGTCGGTACCCAGCGGATAGACGCCGCCTAGCCCGTCCGGCGGGTGCAGGATTGCCTGGCGCATCTGGGCGTCTGGCGCGAACGGGGCCAGCAGCGGGGCAAACATTGCAGCCAGGATCAGGATCGTGATCAGTACGGCCCCGATCATCCCGCCCCGACTGGCCAGGAAATGCCGGCGCAGGTCGGTCAGGCGCGTGTCGGGCGCGGCGAGACTGGCGCTCATGCGCGGTGGCGCATGCGCGGGTTCACCATGCTGGACAGGATGTCCACCGTCAGGTTCACCAGGATGACGATGGTGGCGACCATCAGGATGCCGCCCTGCAGCACCGGATAGTCGCGCCGCTGGATGCCGTGGATCAGCCAGTTGCCGACGCCGGGCCATGCGAAGATCGTTTCGGTCAGCACGGCGCC
>DASRQX010000119.1:0-6624 GCA_035696165.1 Acetobacteraceae bacterium
GGTCACTGACAGCGGTTTGCGACCACCACCAGGCCGACGCAGCCGCCCATCTTCAAGTTTGACTCCTGCGCCAGGTCCCTCCGGCCTCGCCCGATCGTGCTCGGCGCTATGCCGGTGAGCCGCGCCACCACAGCAACACCGCCATACCCGGCACTATTCGCCTCGGTGGCGGCAAACAGTCGGCGTCCCCGTTCATCCAGATGCGGGCGACAACGACGCGCAACGCTTGATGATGCTGTCCGAATCGATCATCGACACAAAATATGCTACCGCGTCGCCGCTGGGAATCGGCCAAGCCTGACCCGTCAACCCGATTCGCTTGTTGTCTGACGGACCCTAAGGGGGGCGGGTCGTTGCGACCGTGCTTGCCGTCCTGCTCTACAGATGGATCAACTTCCTGTCCTATCCGGCTGCCACGATGCTGACCGGGCAGGCTGCCGGAAGCCAGTTCGAAAACAGCGACACGTCGTATTTCGGCTCGATCCTCGGGCTGCGTATCTTCGGCCATCTCGGCATCCCGTTTGTGCTGCTGCTGCTGATCGTCATCGTGCTGATCTGGCTGGGCCCGCTGCGGCGGTTCATCCCCGGCACCGCGATGGTGGGCGCCTCTCGCGTGCTGTTCGGCGTGGCGCCGGCGCAGGCTTATCACGACAAGTCGGACTACACCGAGGCCTACACCATCCTGCCGAACGAATCCGCGTTCTGGATTCCCGATGTGGGCGCCAACAAGGACAGCCAGGCGCAGCTTGAGTCCGAGGCCTATCTCAACGCCAACAAGGTGGCGCTCAAGCGGTTCATTCTCCCGCATGTGCACCTTTCGAGGTTGGGCGGCTTCTTCGATTTCTACGTGCCCGCCGGGCGCCTGATCATCGTCGACCGCACTCCGTTCAGCCGGGATTGGGTTGACGCCGCAGGGCGCGGCACCTCGGAGCAGAAGCAGGGCTTTCCGTGCCAGACGGCCGAGGGCCTGAATGTGACGGCCGGGGAGTCGATCGGTGCGTCGGTGCTGGAGCCCAACGCGGCGTAGTATCTCTATCGCTTCGGGGTTCTGCCGGTGGGCGGCGACCGAGGCGACCCCAACGTGATCTTTGCCTGGTCCATTAGAGCCGCAAGTTGTCGGACGTGATGCACGACGTGGGGCGCAAGAAGGTGCAGACGCTGGTTTGTAACGAAATCTCGTCAGGCTCGTTCGACAAGACGAATGCGGAGGCGAACCAGATCATGCAGGCGGTGCAAAAGGGCGCGACCGATTACTTCGCCGCGGTCGGCATCTCGCTGGACTTCATCGGCTGGGCCGACACCTTCACCTTCGACAAGGAAGTGCAAGATGCGGTGAACCGGCGCTATGTCGCGAGCCAGGACCAGGCGATCGCCACCGCGCTCGCGCGCTATGCGGACACCATCCAGAAGCTGGCGGCGGCGCAGGCGCTGCGTTCATTCGGGGAGCACTCGGACGGCAAGCTGCCGACCACGATTGTCGGTTTGCCGCCGGAACTTGGTGGGTAGCTTGGCACATTGCTTCGTACCGCGCCGATCGAGGGCCAGGCTGCTCCCGCGGCGCGCTGACGTCCGTTGCCAGTGTGGTCCGATTATGCGTGTGGCCGACCCAAGCAAAGGAAGGAAGGGTTTCACCACGATGACACGAAGAACACGAAGAAGTATTGGTGCGCTTCGCGCGTCTGAACGGACGCCGCGCGAAGCGCCGACAATTCCTGCTGCTTCGTGTCTACTACTACGTAAATGGCCTTCGGCGGCGACCTGGGCGGGACCCACGCAGGAGCATTTTCATCCATCGCAGTGCGGCCGCCCGCCGGCCGCTGGCTTACTTCGTGGTGAAATCTTTTTTTGCTTGTTGCGGTATACGATTTTGGGCGGTCGCTGACGGCCTCTGGGGCGACCAACGACGTGATGCCAGCCATCCGACCATCCGATGAACGATCAATGCGTTCGCCGGTCAGCATGGTGCATCGTGGCAACGGCTCGACGCAGGGTAACCGAAACCTCTCACCGTGCGTGGGATTGTCGCTTCCGTCAGGCCGGCGGATGCCGGCATCCACTGCATTGCTGGCCGGGCGAAGGCAAGTCGTGGATGCCGGCATGCGCCGGCATGACGTTGTGAGTGCGAGTTGTGCGCTGCTTGACGCGGTTATCTCGCGTCGGACCGCAAATACGATCCCTTTGCGTTCCAGACGGCGCGACCTGGCGTCAGGCGCCGATGAACCCGACCTTGTCGGTTTCGAACACCGCGCAGGTCAGCCGCCCGCTGAACCCCGAACCGGTATCGATACAAATGCGGTTCCGCCGCAGCACCGGCGCCGGTCCGGGCGTGTGCCCGTGCACGACGACCGCGGCGAATTCCTGCTCGGAATAAAGGAATGGTTGACGGATCCGCAACAGATCGTCGGCGGCCTGGCGCTGCAACGACACGCCCGGCCGAACGCCGGCATGCACAAACAGGTAATCATCAGTGCGATAGCTCAGTGCGAGATCGCGCAGAAACGCCCGATGCGCGGCCGGAACCTTCTCACGCCAGGCATCACGCGGCGTTGCGGGATCGATGCCCCAGCTATGCAGCGTCGCCGCGCCACCGCCATGCAGCCAATCGGTCGCCGAGGGCGCGTCGCCGTCCAGCGCATCCAATGCAGTGCACTCATGATCGCCCATCAGATTGATCGTCTCCAGGCCCGCGATCGGCGCTCCGGCGGCAAGCAGCGCGATCACGCCGGCGCTGTCCGGCCCCTCATCGATATAATCGCCGAGGTGGATCAGCATGGCGCTGCCGATCGGGCGCCGCGCCAGATCGTCGGCGATGGCGGCGTGCAGCGCGCGAAGCGGTTGCAGGCAGCCGTGGATGTCACCAATCGCGTAGATGCGCCTGCCGTCACGCAGCAGGCCGGGCGAGCGAACAAAGCCTGGCGCCGTTCCGTTGGCGGACGGCACAATCGGTCCGGTCCAGGTTGGCACCGTCGTGGCGGCCAGCGCGCCACGCAGCCGGACGCGACGGCGCGGCACCCGCCTCATCCCAGCCGTCGCCGCAGATCCTCAACCACCGCGGCGAACATCGCCTCGGTCAGCCGCCCGGTGTTCGTGTTCAGCCGTGAGACATGATAACTGTCGACCAGCAGCATCCCGCCCGCCAATGCGTGCACCGCGCCGTGCGCGAACGCCGCGTGCCTGGGCTTCAAACCGCGCCCGCGCAACACGGCGTTGTGTGCGACCCCACCCAACGCCAGCACCGCGCTCAACCGGGGCATCGCCGCGAACTCCGCGGCCAGGAAGCTGTTGCAGGCAGCGATTTCGGCGGGCACTGGCAGATTGCCTGGCGGCACGCAGCGCACCCCGTTGGTCACACGGCAGTCGAGCAGACGCAGCCCGTCGGTCGCGTCGGCGCCGTAACTGCCCCGTGCAAATCCGAACCGCAGCAACGTCTGATACAGCAGCACACCGGCGAAGTCGCCCGTGAAAGGCCGCCCGGTGCGGTTCGCGCCGCGCACGCCAGGTGCCAGACCAACCACCAGCAGCCGAGCGTCGAGGTCGCCGAAACTCGGCACCGGGGCATTGAACCAGTCCGGGTGCGCTGCTCGATTGGCCTCGCGATAGGCGACTAGCCGCGGACACAGCGCGCAGTCGCGCGCAGGCGTATCGAGCCCCGCGGTGATCTCGCCTGAGAGGGTCATCTCGCCCGATACCAACGGACGAAAGTCTCGACTCTCCGCCCGTCATGGCCGGCCCCCGGGTCAAGCGCCCGAGGACAGGCTCCGGCCGGCCATCCACGAATTTCCTTCGCGCGGCAAGCAAAGTCTCGGATGGCCGGCCTTCTCCGGCCATGACGGGGGTGGGCAGCGTACGTCAATACTTTCGGCCGCTGGTACGAGGGGGCAACCGCTTCTCAGACCGGTTCTGGCGCGTCCGGGAACGGCTCGGCAGGTGTCTGTCGCGCCGGCGTCGGCCGCACGCGCGGCTCTGTCTGCCGGCGGGTGAATTCCGGCGCGATGTCGGCCAGCTCCAGGAACTGATCGGCCTGGCGGCGCAACTCGTCCGCCACCATCGGCGGCGAGGTCCTGATCGACGACACCACGGAAACCCGAACCCCCTTGCGCTGCACCGCCTCGACCAGCCGGCGGAAGTCCGAATCGCCGCTGAACAACACGGCATGGTCGATTCGCGGCGACAGCTCCAGCATGTCGACCGCGACTTCGATGTCCATGCTGCCCTTCACGCGGCGCCGGCCCGAGGCGTCGGTGAACTCCTTGGCCGGCTTGGTGACCAGCGTGTAGCCGTTGTAGGCCAGCCAGTCGGTCAGCGGTTTCAGCGGCGAGTAATCCTCGGTCTCCAGCACGGCGGAATAGTAGTAGGCGCGGATCACGTGAGCCTGTTTGCGGAAATATTCCAGAAGGTTACGATAATCCACATCGAAACCAAGATTCCGCGAGGCCGAATAGAGATTGGCGCCGTCGATAAACAGAGCGACCCGCTCGGTGGGCAGAAAATGCATGCGATGGACCTTTCGATAAACGATACAACCCGACCCGAAACCTCGCCGGCCGGAAAAACGCCGTGCTCCGAGGCGGTAGACTGGAACATTATCCTGCCCTATTCGGCAAGAGGGTCTTCCGCGAGAGGATAATCGGCATGATCTCAAGGGGGAAAGCGTGGGGATATTCGTGGCGATCGGCGCCAACCTGCCCGGACCGGACGCGGCGGCGCCGATTGCCACGTGCCGTGCCGCCGCCGCGGCTCTCGACGCGCTGCCGCGGTTGCGCCTGCGCGGGCTGTCCCGCTGGTATCGAACCGCCCCACTGCCGCCGTCGGGGCAGCCTGACTACGTGAACGCGGTGGCGCACCTGAGCGGTACGATGGAACCCGGCGCGCTGCTTGCGGCGTTGCAAGTGATTGAGGCGCGGGCAGGGCGCGTGCGAGGCATGCCGAATGCGGCCCGTCCCCTCGATCTCGACATCATCGCCATGGGCAGCCTGGTGCGCGAGGCGCCGGACCCGATCCTGCCCCACCCGCGCGCCCATGAACGCCGCTTCGTGCTGGTGCCGCTGGCGGACGTGGCGCCTGGCTGGAGCCACCCAATCCTTGCGCAAACGGTCGAGGCATTGATCGCCGCGCTGCCGGACCAGGGGGTGTTGCCGGCGTGATGGCAGCAGCGCGCTTTCCCCCGGCCGTGTCGGCTGGCCCGTCGACTCGTTGCCGGACTGCCACAGTCGTCGCGCAGAAATGGTCGGCACAAGACGTCTGCGTATACAAGTGTGCAGTGTAGACGTATCAATTTGGCACCAAAGCCGGAACCACAACCGGACAGGCACCAGGGAGGCAAGCATTCGCATGGCCAAACAAGCGAAGAAGTCGAAATCCGCACCCGCGTCGCCAAGCGTGACACCGCAGCGGGCGGCGGGCAGGCCCCGCTCGGTTCCAGCAGAATCCAATCCGGCTTTGATGGACATGCTGAAGCTGCAGGTCAACTGGCCGCACCACAAGCAGCCGGTCAACCTGCGGATCGACACCGACATCGTCGACTGGTTCCGCGGTGGCGGTGCGGGCTACCAGACCCGCATGAACGCCGTGCTGCGCGCTTTCGTTGACGCCCAACAGAAGCGGCGGTAGCGCCAGCAGCATGAGACGCTACGACGCGGTGCTGTTCGACCTGCTGACGGCCCTGCTGGACAGTTGGACGCTGTGGAACGAGGTCGCGGGTGGAGCCGAATATGGGCGCCCTTGGCGCGCCGCGTATCTGCGCATCACCTACGGCACCGGCGCCTATCGGCCGTACGAGGATCTTGTCGCCGAGGCGGCCGAGGCAGTGGGCCTGCCCCGCCGCCTGGCCGACGAACTTGACGTACGCTTTGCCGAGTTGCGGCCCTGGGCCGACGCACCCGAGGTCCTGGCTGCGCTTGCCGCCGATGGTTTGCGGCTCGGCGTGGTCACCAACTGCTCGGAACGGCTCGGCCATTTGGCGGCCGGCCGGGTCGGCGCGCGCTTCGACGTGCTGGTCACCGCCGAACGCGCGGGCGTCTACAAGCCTGATCCGCGCGCCTACAGGCTTGCCTTGGAGGAACTGAAGGTCGCGCCCGCGCGCTGCTTGTTCGTTGCGGGATCAGCTTATGATCTGGTGGGCACTGCCGCTGTCGGACTTCCGACCTATTGGCACGACCGCATCGGCATGGCACCGCCGGAGGGCGTGCTGCCGCCCCTGGCGCGCCACGCGACGTTGCGGCCGCTTTTGGGGATGGTCGGAGACTTCTGAGCGGGATTGCGTGCATCTCTGCGGCGGTTCGCGGGGTTAGGGCCTGAGCCAGAACAAGCGACTCGGTAGAAAAGACTCCAGAATGCGGCAATAACGCAACGAACGAATCCGGAAAAGTCGATGCGAATCGGGTGTTTTGGCGTCCATCCTGGCCGGATGATCGACCAAGATGCCATCTGGGCCCGCTACAATGCACTCGGACCGTTCCTCAATGAAAGAGACCGACGCTAGTTCGCGGCCAGTGAAGCACGCGCTGCCGGGCGCGGCGGAATTGCCGCGGTTTCGCGGACCACCGGAATTGCCCGCAGCACCATAGGCCGCGGCCTGGCGGACCTGCTGTCCGGGGCGGTGCGGTGCAGCGAGCGGGTTCGCCG
>DASRQX010000120.1:0-9755 GCA_035696165.1 Acetobacteraceae bacterium
CGCGACGCCCTGCGGGTCGTCAGGCCGGGACGAAGAAACGGCCGCCTGTCAGCCGAACCAAGAAACACGTTGAGGTGGGTAGCACCGGCTTGCCAAGCAAGGGCGTCGCGTTACTACCCACGGCGAACAGTGAGGAAGCCAATTGTTCCCGGCCTCGGGGTGACGAGTATCGTTGTTCCTGGCGATGATCATCCCACCACCAGCAGCAATGGAATGCGCGGTTCGCGAGGGTCGGACCGCAGGCAGTGGAACCGCCTCAGCCACTGATCAGCTCGACCGCGCCCGCATTCCCGCCCATATATGGCCACAGCACCTCCGGCACGCGGATCGACCCGTCGCCTTGCTGGTGGTTTTCCATCACTGCGATCAGCGCCCGCCCAACCGCGACGCCGGAGCCGTTCAGCGTGTGCACATGCGCGACACCCTTGCCGTCCGACGCGCGGAACCGCGCGTTCATTCGCCGCGCCTGGAATGCCCGCGTGTTGGAGCACGAACTGATCTCGCGCCACGCCTGCTGGCCCGGCAGCCACACCTCCAGATCGAAGGTCTTCGCTGCGCCGAAGCCGGTGTCGCCGCTGCTCAGCACCACGCGGCGGAATGGCACTTCCAGCCGGCGCAGCACTTCTTCGGCGCAGCGGGTCATCCGCTCGTGTTCCTCGTCGCTGCCGTCCGGATGCGTGATCGAAACCATCTCCACTTTTCGAAATTGGTGCTGGCGCAGCATTCCACGGGTGTCGCGCCCGGCTGCGCCGGCCTCGCTGCGGTAACAGTCGGTCAACGCGGTCAGCCGCATCGGCAGCGCCGCCTCGACCACCATCTCGCCCATCACCATCGCCGTCAGCGGCACCTCGGCGGTCGGGATCAGCCAGCGCCCGTCGGTGGTCTGGAACATCGTGTCGGCAAATTTTGGGAGTTTGTCGGTGCCGTAGGCGGTCGCGTCGTTGACCAGCGAGGGCACCACCATCTCGGTATAGCCGTGTTCGCGCGTGTGCAGGTCCAGCATGAACTGCCCCAGCGCCCGTTCCAGCCGCGCCAGTGCACCGCGCAGCACGACAAACCGCGCCCCGGCGATCTTCGACGCGGCGGCGAAGTCCATCAGCCCGAGCGCTTCGCCCAGCTCGAAATGCTGCTTCGGCTCGAATCCCAGGTCGCGCGGCGGGCCGTGCTGCGCCAGCACGATATTGGCACTCTCGTCAGCCCCGTCCGGTACGTCGGGATCGAGCACATTGGGCAACGTCTCCAGCTCGCCCCGGATCTCCGCCTGCAACGCCGCGGAGCGCGATTCCATCGATTCCATCTCGGACCGCAACGAGGTGGCCTCGGCCTCCAGGGCCGAGGTATCGTCGCCGGCCCGCTTGCCTTGCCCCACCTCGCGCGCGATCACGTTGCGCCGCGCCTGCTTCTCCTGCAGCGCGGTCAGCACCGCGCGCCGCTCGGTGTCCCACGCCAGCAGCCGCTCCGAGATCGCCGGCAACCCGCGCCGCGCCATCGCGGCATCGAAGGCGGCGGGATCGGCGCGGACAGCGCGGATGTCATGCATCGGATAAGCCCTTGCCCATCTTGTCAGACCTCAACAGGCTTCGGCTCGACCATTCGTGCGGCGATGATCGAGATTTCGTACAGCGCGATCAGCGGCAGCGCGAGGCCGCACTGGGTGATCACGTCCGGCGGCGCCAGCACCGCCGCGACCACGAACATCCCCACATAGGCGTAGCGGCGGAACCGCCCCAGACCCTTTGACGTGACGATCCCGACCTTTGCCAGCAGCGTCAGCAGTACCGGCAACTGGAAAGTGATGCCGAAGGCGATGATAAGCCGCATCACCAGGTCGAGGTACTCGCCGACGCGCGGCAGCAGCTCGATCCCGATGCCACCGGCGCCGGTCGGCGTCTGGAAGCTGGCGAAGAACTTCCAGGCGAACGGAAACACGAAGTAGTAGGCGAGCGCTGCGCCCATCAGGAACAGTATCGGCGTGGCCGCCAGGAACGGCAGCAGCGCGTGCTTCTCGCTGCGGTACAGCCCCGGTGCGACGAACAGCCAGAGCTGCCCGGCGATCACCGGGAAGGCAACGAATAGCCCGCCGAACATCGCCAGCTTGATCTGGGTGAAGAACGCTTCGTAAAGCTGCGTGTAGATCAGGTGGGGCGCGTCCTGCCCGCCTGACTGGGCGCGCAGCACGTCGGCCAGTGGCCGCGCCAGGAACGAATAGATGTGCGAGGAGAAGTAGTAGCACACCGCGAAGGCGACAAAGAACGCCACGATCGACCACATCAGCCGGCGCCGCAGCTCCAGCAAGTGGTCGAGCAGCGGCATCGGCTTGTCGTCGATCGGGTCCTCGGTCTTGGTCTCGCTCATCGTGGCTCAGCCGCTCCCCAGATGGGCATTGCCGAGACTGGCATGTCTGGCGCGGGTGGCGCTGACGACCTCGGGCGGGACGAAGGCAGGCGGCTCCGCCGCGTCATCCGGCGCCGGGTTCGGCATGGCGGGCGGCGCAGCGCCTGGCGGCATGAAGGCGGGGCGCGTGCAGGCGGGCGCGGGCGGAGCGGCGACGGAAGCCGTGTCGCCCGACATCGTCTCCAGTGTCAGCGCCTCGGCATTCGGCACAGCGTCCGCCGCCGTCTCTGATGGCGTGGGCGATGGCGTTGGATCCAGCGGGTTGTCGGCGAAGGTGCCGCGCAGCGAGCCGTCTGGATCGACGTGGCGTTCCATCTCGGTCTTCAGGTCGAAATTGCGGATCTCGTTGAAGGTGCTCTTGACCTCATCGAGGTTCGCCTCGCGCAGCATCTCATCGACATGGGTCTGGAACTCGCCCGCCATGCGACGGGCCTTCTTGATCATGCCGGTGATGCTGCGGATGGCCACCGGCATGTCCTTGGGGCCAATCAGCACCAAGGCCACCGCGGCAATGACGGCCATCTCCGACCAAGCGAAATCAAACATGGCGCCAGCTAGCAGGCATCGGGGATAGGTGGCTAGTGGCCGGCCGCCGCGCCAGCCGGGGCGCCTGGGTTGGCTTACGCAAGGGACTGGGGATAGCCGCCTGGCTGGTGTCCGATCATGCCAAAGGCCGGAAGGTTCGACGTACCGCCGCCAGCGGCCATTCCCCCGTCATGGCCGCCCCCAGGTCGGCCCGAGGGGCCGCCCGAGGACAGGGGGGTGGCTACTCCGGGCGGCAAACCAGACGACCTGATGCGAGGCGGGGGCGGCGTGCCTAGCGAGGGACGGCGCCTCCAAGGCCCTGGCGCATCTGTTCGCCGTTCGCGCACCACCAGCCATGCAGAATGCCAACGTCCCAGCCCATGCAGAAGTGTTTCACGCCCATTTCGAGATAGGGCGCGGCCTGGGCGGGGTGCTCGATCTCCACGCGCGGATGGATGCCCTTCCTGAACGCGGTCTCAATGGTGAGGCGTTCGGCTTTCCGTACGTCGGGGTGCGACCACTGGCCGGCGAGGCCGATGCTCATGGAGTAGTCCGCCGGACCGAACTGCACCATGTCGATGCCCTTGGTTGAGAGGATCGCGTCGAGATCCTCCACGCATTCGCGCTTCTCGACCATGATCGCGACAACCACGTCTTCGAGTGCCTGGACGTAGGCTTGGGTGCCGACCTCGCCGACGCCGCCGACATCGCGGCGCATGCCGACGCCGAGCAGGCCGCCCGTGGTGGGGGATTCGGCGCGCACCGCGCGGACGCAGGACACCGCATCGGCGACCGTACGAACGTCGGCGAACAGCACGCTTTGAAAGCCGGAGCCGATCGCCCGCATCGCCTGGTGGGTGTACTGGGTCTGCTCGATCTTGATCATGCCGGTGAGGTTCGCGAGTTCAAGCGCGCGGCCGAGGTTGTCAAGGTCGTGCAGGTTGAACGGGGCGTATTCCGCGCTGAACTCGATGTAGTCGTAGAGGCCGGTGTGGCCGACGAGTTCGACGAGGGTCGGCCAAGTCGACAGCAGATGCGTTCCGAGTGACGGTTGGCCCCCGGCGATGAGTTCGCGCAGGCGATTCTTTCGCATCGGACCACTCCTTGACCGTGTCGGCGCTTATTCCCCGAGAATGACCATACGCCGCTGCGCCATGACGGCAAGACAGCGGGAGCGGGGGTAGTGACGCATTTTTAAATTGACAGAGGCATCAAAATGAACCGCTTCCGGCGCTTCTGTGTCTGGTCGATGGGCACACAAAGCCGCTTCACCCTGATTTGGGGCGCGGTCCTCTGCGGCACGCTCGTCGCGATCGGGATACTGGTCTTCATCGTGGGGTGGCCGTCAGTCACGGCTGTTGCGCTCGTGATCTTTCTGTCTTTCCTAGCCGGCTACGTGTGGGGGATCGTGATGTGGTGGTACTTCCGGGCGATGCGTCGGATTCGCAGACGGCGCGCGCGGTGACGAAGGCGATTACCGTCCCAGCCGAAAGGTCCTCAAGCAAGCGAGAATTTCAAAATGCGTCACTATCGGAGTGGCCAACATCGGCGGCAGATGCGTGGCGAATTGCTGATCCTGATTGGGGTGCAGTCCAGGGTGCCAGCGTGTCTCTCACCCGGCACCGGTCCCCACGTGTACGCCGACCGGCGGACCGCCACCAGTATCCGCCGCTTGTGCCGCCATGATGCGGTCGCGACCCTCGCGCTTGGCAGCGTACAGCGCGTTGTCCGCACTTGTCAGCGCCAGCGATAGCGCAGTCTCCGACTCGAAAGCGCCATGCGCGGGCGCAACCCCGCCACTGACGGTGACGTGCCTGCCAACGCCGGCTGGGTGCGCTACACCTGCCCGCACGTCGGCACCCAAGCGGTCGGCAATGGAAACTCCCGCGACGACGGTGCTGTCATACAGCAGGACCGCGAACTCCTCGCCGCCAAGTCGCCCCAACAGGTCGCCGGGCCGCATCGCCAACAGCAGCGCCCTCGCTACATTACGCAGCACCTCGTCGCCAGCCGCATGGCCGTAGCCATCATTGACCGCTTTGAAGTGATCGATGTCGAACATGACCAGGGCAGTGGGTAAGCCGGATCGCTGCGCTTGCGCGATCGATGTCGCGGCGCGTTCCAGGAAGCCGCGTCGGTTCAATGCGCCGGTCAACGCGTCGGTCACGCTCAGCCGTGACAGCTCCGCCATCGCCCGGTCGCGCTCGCGCCACGCCGCGATCAGCAGGAGCGCCAAGATTGGCAGCGGCAGATCGAATAAGAGGAACCACAGCCAGCTCGCCAGGATCAGCGGGTCGTGCGGCCGTAGCAGGACATTGTCGATAGCATCATAGGTCGACAGAGCGCCGGCGGCTGCAAGAAGCGCGCCTCCAGCGCCTGCCAGGCGCCACGGCCAGTGGTCGCGGCGGGCCTGCCATGCGAACCGCGAACAAATCGCCGCGGCGGCGACGACGAGACCGCTCAGCCCCAGCCGTAATGCGAAATAGACAATGTCGCCAATCGGCGATTCAACGAGCCGCATGTTGCCCCCAGCCAGCCCGCACCTGCCTAGCAAGCTGCGCCGCGGGACGGGTCTAAAGCATTTTCAGGGCGGCTGGGATCGGAGGGGACCCGAAACGGGTGTGATCTGTGATTCCTGGGTCTCCGGTTGAACAGAACTGGAGGCAAGAATGCTTTGGCGGGGGGCAACGCCTATTCGCAGGATCTGCCAGGGCGCGCGCTGCGCCGCCCTCTCGACGCCGGATGGCAGGAACCCGTGTGTGACGATGGTATGGGCAATAGACCCGTCCAGCAGTGGCCCGAGGTTCGTGACGGCCTTCCTGTAGGTTCGGGGTCACGGCTCGGTCCTTGGCGATCGCGCTGGACAACTGCGAAGCTGAGGCGCGCTGAGGCGCATCGACCTGGCGCGGGTGAACAACCAAATTTCGCCCTCGCGGTATGGCGGCGGTATATCGGCATCGGGCAACATTTCGAACCTCGTTGACATGGTCGAACGAAGCGAACGAGAACACCCCATGAAAACCCTGTTTCTCGACGGGTTTACCGTCGCGGCAGCCCCGCGCATCCTCGCCAGGGTCACGACGAAGCTCAACACCGACATCCTCGCCGATGAGCGCGACCACCAGCGACTGATCTCGCTGCTCGCCGAGGCGGAGATCATCGTCGGCCATATCTGGCGCACCGACTACCCACCTGCGCCCCGGCTGCGCGTGCTACAATCGGTGGCGGCCGGGCTTGACCTGATCGATCGTGCCGCGATCCCAAAAGCGGTCACGGTTTGTAGCGTCTACGGACATGAGCCAGCGATCGCCGAATACGTGATCACAACGATGCTGGTGCTGACCCGTCGACTGTTCGAGCTCGTTAGCGAATTTCGCTGCGGCTCGTGGGCCGCACGTCAGACGTCCGGTGGCAAGCCGCGCGGCGAGGTCATGGGCCGCACGCTCGGTATCGTCGGCTATGGCCGCATCGGCCGTGAGGTGGCGTCGCGTGCCGCCGGGCTTAAATGCCGGGTCGTTGCCGCTAACCGCAGCCCAGTCGCCTCCGCGGGACCGGCCGATCGGAACTATCCGCTGGCCGAGCTCGACCCGATGCTGCCCGAGTGTGAAATGTTGCTGATCGCCTGCGTACTCGGGCCGGAGACGCATGGGCTGATTGACGCGCGTCGCCTGGCGCTGATGAAACCGGGTGCGATCCTGATCAATATCGCACGTGCACCGATCGTCGACGAGGCGGCGCTGTATTCGGCACTCTGGGAGGGTCATCTAGGGGGCGCCGCGATCGACGTGTGGTCGCGCGAGCCCACGGCTGATGAGCCACGGCGGCGGCCATCGGAACACCCGTTCCACGAATTGCCCAACGTCTTGATGACGCCGCACTGCTCGGGCTTCACCGACGGCGCGGTCGAACGGAGCTGGGGTTCGGTGGCCGGCAATCTCGACCGCCTCGTTCGCGGCGAGGCGCTCGAGAATGTCGTGGCCAAGACATGAGAGGCTCCCGCACCCCGCGCTGCCTTAAACCGCAGATGCGGTCGAGGAAACGATCCGAGCCGAGCCATCGTCTCGTTTGGGTGGGGAGCGGACGTTCGTGACCCGACCTATGAAGCTTCAACACCAATTTGGGTCAGCGGAAAGGGACGGGACAACCGCCCGGCGCTCGACCGGGTGCTCGGCTGACCAATAGAGACATATACGCGACAATGGTCGAAAGCCTCCGGTATGGTGTTCCGGCGTTGCTTCACTGTGTACAAACGAGATAAATGAGGTACACCGCCGGGCACGGTCGGGACGACGGCCCAAATCATCGACCCGCCGAGCGCCTTCCCTCGCGGGCATGCCAGTCGCAAGCAGGCGCGACTGGTATTATCATGGCGCGAGCCGAGGCACGCCATTGGAGAGGGGATCGCCCGTGACCGCGCATGATGATCACGACCATCACCACGGGCACGACCATGGCGAGGCCTCCGAACTCTCGGAAACCGAACTTCGCGTTCGCGCCCTGCAAACCATTCTTGTTGAGAAGGGCTATGCCGATCCGGCGGCGCTGGACGCGATCGTCGAGACCTATGAAACCAAGATCGGTCCCCATATTGGTGCCCGCATCGTTGCACGCGCATGGACCGATCCCGTGTTCCGCCAGGCGCTGCTGACGGATGCCAGCAAGGCCGCCGCGCCGTTCGGGCATCAGGGCAAGATTGGCGACCATCTGGTGGCGGTGGAGAATACGCCCGACCGGCACAATGTGGTCGTCTGCACCTTGTGCTCCTGCTACCCATGGGACGTGCTGGGCCTGCCGCCGGTGTGGTACAAATCGTTCGCCTATCGCTCTCGCGTCGTGAAGGAACCTCGCGCGGTACTGGGCGAATTCGGGCTGACCCTGCCGGACCAGGCGGAGGTTCGCGTATGGGATTCCACCGCCGAGGTCCGCTACCTGGTCCTGCCCGTCCGCCCCTCCGGCACGGAAGGCTGGACCGAGGAACAACTGGCCGGGTTGGTGACCCGGGATTCCATGATCGGCGTCGGCGTGCCGCGCGCGCCCGCAGGAGATCGCGCATGAACGGCATTCACGACATGGGCGGGATGGACGGCTTCGGCCCGGTCGATCCCGTCGAGGCTGGCCCTGTCTTCCACGAGAAATGGGAAGGCGCGGTCATGGCCAACAGCCGGGTCATGGGCGCCATCGGGGCCTGGAACATCGACCAAGGCCGTTACGGAATCGAGATGTTGCCGCCGCATCTCTACCTCACCTCCTATTACCGCCGCTGGCTGGAACGGTTCGAGCGGGCCTTGGTCGCTTACGGCTATGCCGACGCCGATGAAATCGCCGCGGGCCATTCGCTGCGCCCCGGCAAGACGCCGCCGAGGGGCAAGTTCACCCTGGCCAATATCGACCGGATCGGTCACCGCGGCAGCTTCACACGCCCGGAAACCGCGCCCGCCCGGTTCGCGGTGGGCGATCGGGTCATCGCGCGGAACATGCATCCCAGGACCCATACCCGCCTGCCACGCTATGTCCGCGGCCATGTCGGTGTGGTGGAACGGTTGCATGGCTGTCACGTCTTCCCGGATACAACGGCGATGGGCCGGGGTGAAAACCCCCAATGGCTCTACACGGTCCGGTTCGATGGGCGCGACCTGTGGGGCGTGGATGCCGATCCGACGCTGAAGGTCTCCGTCGAAGCGTTCGAGCCCTATTTGGACCCGGCCTGACATGACAACGATCGACCCCGTCGCCGCCCAACATGCGCTGCGGGCCAATCCCGGCCTGCCAGCCGACACGCATGGCCCCGTGTTCCGCGAGCCGTGGGAGGCACAGGCCTTCGCCATGACGCTGGCGCTACACGACAAAGGCTTGTTCGCCTGGCGCGAGTGGGCGGCCATGCTGGGGGAAACCATCAAGGCCGCCCAGGCGGCCGGCGATCGGGATACCGGGGACATCTATTACTACCACTGGCTGGCGACCCTGGAACGGATGGTGGCGCAGAAGGCGGTGACCACCCAGGCCGACCTGGCATCCCACCGCGACGCCTGGCAACGCGCCGCGGCCCGGACGCGGCACGGTCAGCCGATCGAGCTACAGACCGGGGATTTCGGGGGGTAGCAGCGAAGAGCGTCCTCCTTGAACCCCGCGAGGGGCGCTTGGGTCTTCATCCAAGAACCGGATTCGAAGCGTCGCTTCCCGGCGGAATTTTCGCTCCACCCCAACGCACCTCGCCGCGCTAACCCTCGACTCGTGGCCGGGTCCTAATTGACCGGCGGTTGCAGCGCCGACCGAAGGGGAGATTTTGAGCAAAAAATGCAATTCGGTTGAAACGCTTTTCGAGGGACCGTTTCAGAAACGGGCAGCTACACATCTACAACACGGATACGGACCGCGAACTCATCGGCGGCTCCTCCACTACCGAGTTTCTCGACGATTGGACCCACTGCCCATCGATGAAGAGCTTGTAGGTCGGAATGCCGTCGATTGCTTCCCATGCCACTAAGTTCATGTCCGACCCCCGCATTGCAGGAACATGTCGCTGATCTCCTTTGATCGGACGCTATGAGTTTTTCGTCCGTGTCGTCAACGCTATACCTTGTAACATACAGCGGTCGCCCTCGCTCTCACCGGTAACTCAACCGACTTCGTGCCAAGGGCGCCCGCTGGCGAGGCAGACAAATTTGCGCCATATCAGCACCTATGTGCCCAATCGACCTCACGGTGAACGGAACGGCGGTCAGCGTCGCGGTGCCGGAATCGACTCCATTGCTGCACGTGCTGCGCGAACACCTGAACCTGAAAGGCACGCGGTTTGGCTGCGGTTTCGAGCAATGCGGTTGCTGCATGGTGCTGAT
>DASRQX010000121.1:0-1654 GCA_035696165.1 Acetobacteraceae bacterium
GTGAAATAGGCCCAGAGCCAGTTCAGCACGACGGTGGCGCGGTTGCGGCCGCCCGTCAGGAGCGACACATGGGCAAGTCCCCAGAGCCACCAGGCGGGGGCGCCCCACAACCGAAGCCAGCGCACTTCGACAACGGCGGCGAGTCGTCCGATGGTGGCGAGATTGCCATAGTGGTGGTACTCGAAGGCGCGGGGCGACGGATGCCCCTTGATAGCGGAGTGGATGACGTCGGCGGCATGGCGTCCCTGCTGCTTTGCCGCGGGTGCCAACCCGGGTACTCCAGCACCCGCCCACCCGTCCGAGGCCGCCGTATCACCGATCGCGAAGACGCCGGGGCAACCGTGCACCGCGAGATTGCCGTCGACGACGACGCGGCCGGACTTGTCTCCGGCCAGCCCGAGCCACTTCGCGGCCGGCGACGCAGCCACCCCGGCGGCCCAGAATGCCGTCCGCGCCGCAACGCGTAGGCCGTCGATTTCCACGCCATCCTGGTCGATGTGGGTTACCCTGGCGTCCGTACGGACGTCCACGCCAAGATCGCGCAGCGAGCGTTCGGCGTGGGCCGACAGGACCGGCGAGAACGCGGGCAGGACCCGGGGAGCCGACTGCACCAGAATGACCCGCGCGGTGGCCGGATCGATCGCCCGGTACTCCTTCTCGAGGCCAGTGCGGGCGAGCTCGGCCAATGCTCCGGCCAGCTCTACCCCGGTCGGCCCGCCGCCAACCACCACGAAGGTGAGCCAGGCTTCGCGTTTGGCTGCGTCTTCCTCGCTTTCCGCTTGCTCAAAGGCCAGCAGCATCCGGCTGCGCATCGCCGTCGCGTCCTCGATGCTCTTTAGCCCCGGAGCGTGTGCCGCCCATTCGTCTTTGCCGAAGTAACTGTGCCGGGCGCCGGTCGCGAGAATGAGATAGTCGAACGCAACGCGTTCCGCGGGCAGCAGGACTTCACGGGCAACGCGGTCCACGCCGACCACCTCACCCAGGCGAACCGTCACGTTGCGCTGATCGCGCAGGACACCGCGGATAGGCAGCGCGATATCGGCCGGTGACAAGGCTGCGGTCGCGACCTGGTACAGGAGCGGCTGGAACACATGGTGGTTCCGCCGGTCGATAAGCGTGATTCGGCATGACGTCCGCCGCAGCCCGCGCACGGCGGCGATACCACCAAAACCGCCACCTACGACGACGACATGCGGGACCTTTGCATCCCTCCGGTCCGGTGTCCGCGGATGGGAGCCGGCCCAGCAGGAAGCCAAAGCATCGACCGACACCTTGCCCGCCCCCTTCGCCGCGATCAGCAGGAGGAGCAGAGTGATTTCGAATTGATCGGGGGTATTGGCGGAAAGGACGATTGGGGGGCCAATCGCGCACAAAATCAGCGCGACCGGCCTTGTTCCAAGGCCGAGCAGAAGGGCCCAACACAGCAGAATTGTCCACCAGGGCGCCGTGACCAACTCGCCGGTGAAGGGTACCGGCCACATGGCGAAACCGGTTCCTGCGGCGATTGCGATTGCGAGGATGACGCGCGTCCCTAGCGGAAGCACGAGTTCGCCTAGGGCGTCACTAGCTGCGTATAGCCGGCTGATGGATCTCACCGCCCAGACCGGCACGCGCGCGAGGCCACCTCGCAATAGGAAATCGAGGGACAGCGAGC
>DASRQX010000122.1:0-2282 GCA_035696165.1 Acetobacteraceae bacterium
CGAGCGCGGCATCCTGCAGAAGATGACGCACGGCGAACGCAAGATGGTGATGCCGACCTGGCCGGTGCGGTTCGACGGCGTGCCGACCAAGATCGAGCCGGCGCCGCTGCTCGGCGAGCAGACCGCCGAGGTGCTGTTCGATTGGCTCGGCCTCGACGCCGCCGCCGTCGCACAGTTGAGGCAGGACGGCATCGTCTAACGCGACAGGGGACGGAGGACATGGCGATCGACAGCGCGGTGTTGCAGACGGCGGTCGAGGCTTGGGACAAGCGTTGGGCGACCAGCGAGGGGCGCGCCGATTGGCTCGAACCGCACCCGGCGGTGGTGGCGATCCTGCCCGAACTACGTGCGCGCGGCGCCAAGCGGGTGCTCGATCTCGGTTGCGGCGTCGGGCGGCATGCGCTGTTGCTCGCCGAGCACGGCTTTGATGTCGAGGCGATCGACGGCAGCCCGGCTGGCCTCGCGGTGGTGCGCGAGACGGCCGCGGCGCGCGGCCTGCCGGTGAGCCTGCACCAGGGTCTCGCCGACGCCTTGCCGTTTCCCGCCGCCGGCTTCGATTACGTCCTGTCGTGGAATGTGATCCATCACGGCACGCTGGGCGACCTCGGCCGCCGGCTCGGCGAGATCTGGCGCGTGTTGCGGCCTGCCGGGTTGCTGCAGGGGACGGTGCTGTCGACCCGCGATGCGAATTACGGTATTGGCCGCGCGATCGCTCCCGACACTTTTGTCATCGACCAGGTCGAGCGAAAAGGCCACCCGCATTGCTACTGCGATCCCGCGACGCTCGTCGGTCTGCTTGCCGGCTTTGATCTGCTCACCCTCAGCCAGCAGCTACAGGAGCGGCGACCCGGGTCGCACCACTGGCACATCATCGCCGAACGCCGCGGCTAAGAGGAAAGTCCACCGTCCGGCGGCTGGTGACGCGGCGGGACGGGTGCCAGAATTACCGCTGGGAGCCGCACACACCCGCGACATGTCCGGGAATTCCGGGGCGACCACGGGAACGGACGCCTTGATTTTCGGAGGCGAAAGCGGACCGGCCCGGCACGTCCGCGTCAGTACCATGCAGCGCCAGATACTCTCAAAATCCTGCGCCAGATAATAATTTTCGAAATGACACTCCCTGCTGCGGGGTCGCCCATCTTGCGATTGATAACGAAGAGCGTTTTTTGCTTGGCGGCGCGGCGCACGAGCCTCAACGCGAGGGCACCGCAGCCTGGGTCTGCGCCGGTGAGCGAAAAACGTGTTGGACTAAGCCGCTGCCCCAGGTGCTCGGGCTATGGGCGTTTAATGGCCTTGGATCGTTTGGCAGTGCGCGCGATCGGGGCTTTCCGTTCAGCGGGCTGGCACCGTTCGGGACGCCAACCGGGCATTCGAGTTGTCAGCGGAGGCCGCGCCTGACCCTGCAGCCGCACATCGGCACGCTGACGACGTGCCCAGCCCAAGCGTCCCGCCCCCGATCTGGCGGGCGGTTCTGCTTTGCGCGATTTGGAAGGCTGGTTTGGGCTCATGATGTATCCGGAACCGGCTGGCAGACCTTGGGCCGTGCGATGCAGTCGATCACCACCATGGTGCCGATATGGCAGTGAGGACATTCTCGCAGAGACTGTCCCGTCAGCGCTTCGAAACGGTCGCGGTAGTCAGCGGGAGGCTCGGTCGCCGGTCCGGCCTGTGCCATGCCGAGCAGTTCCCGACAGCGCGCGAGCTTCTGCGCACGATGGCAGTTGCCGAGGAAGCCGTAATAGCGAATGCGGTGAAACCCGTCCGGCAGCACATGGATCAGGAAGCGGCGGATAAACTCTCCAGCCTCGAGGACCATGGTCTTCTGACGGTTGTCGTCCCGGTAATCCTTCCAGCGGAAGCGGATCTTGCCGGCAGTCGACGTTCCAGGTCGGCGCCAGGTAACGACGGAATGCGGCGGGCTCATACAGGTGACGGTGCGCGGCGAAGAACTTCAACTCGCCGGCGGTGAATGCCTGCTCCAGGTACCGCAGGAACAACCCACGAAACATCCGCGATAGCACCTGGACCGGCAGGAAGAATCCCGGTCGACAGGCGATCCAGCTTTCGCCGTCCGGCGCGATCCCGCCGCCGGGAACCAAAAAATGAATGTGCGGGTGGTGCAACAAGTTTTGTCCCCGGGTGTGCAGCACACCGAGGAAGCCGATCTCTGCGCCCAGATGCTCCGGATCGGCGGCGATGGTGCGCAACGTCTCTGACGCCGCCCGGAATAGGATATCGTAGACCACGGTCTGGTTCTGGAACGCGATGGTGGCGATCAG
>DASRQX010000123.1:0-18471 GCA_035696165.1 Acetobacteraceae bacterium
TTCTCCTCCCCTTGCGGAAGGGGGGCAGGGGGAGGAGGCCGCCCGGTCATGGCGGCCATCGCCTCCCCACACATTGCGAAGTGCACCGCTGTCCCTGAAGCCCGCATCACCATATCCTAACCCCATGGACCTCGATTTCACCGAAGACGAAATCCGCCGTTACTCCCGGCATATCCTGTTGCAGGACGTGGGCGGCATCGGCCAGGCAAAGCTGAAGGCCGCCCGCGTGCTGGTGGTCGGCGCCGGCGGCCTTGGCTCGCCGCTCACGCTGTATCTCGCCGCCGCTGGCGTGGGAACCATCGGCATCGTCGACCACGACCGGCTGGAGCTGTCGAACCTGCAACGCCAGATCGCCCACACCACCGACCGGATCGGCGAGCTCAAGGCAGAGTCGGCGGCAAAATCCGCGCGCGCCATCAACCCCGAAGTACGGCTTGAGCCATACAACGAGCGTCTTGACGCCGATAACGTGCTCGACCTGATCGCGCGCTACGACGTCGTCTGCGACGGCACCGATAACTTTGCCACCCGTTTCCTGCTGGCCGACGCCTGCGTGCTCGGCCGCCGCACGCTGGTGTCCGCCGCGGTGCTGCGCTTCGAGGGCCAGCTCTCGGTGTTCAAGCCGCATGCAGGCGGACCATGCTACCGCTGCCTGTATGCCGAGGCGCCGCCCGAGGGCACCGTGCCGACCTGCAGCGAGGCCGGCGTGCTGGGCGCCGTCACCGGCGTGATGGGCACGCTGCAGGCAACCGAGGTGCTGAAGGAGATCCTCGGCATCGGCGAGTCGCTCGCCGGCAGGCTACTGATCTGGGACGCGTTGGCCAGCCGCTTCCGGACAGTTCAGCTGCGCCGCGATCCGCACTGCGCGGTGTGCGGACCAGAGGCAACGATCAAGGACCTGTCGGCGCACCGCGATGTGACGGCGCCAGCCTGTGCCGTCTGACCCGCTCGGCATCCTGCTGCTGTCCGGCGCGCACGATCGCGCGCACTATGCGTTCGTGCTGGCGACCGGCGCCGCATCGATCGGGCGGCGCGTGGTGATCTTCGCCACCAACGCGGGCTGCCATGCGCTGCTGGCGGACTGGTCGGGCCTGACCGAGGCCGATCGCGATGCGCGGATCAGTGCCGCCGGCGTCGCCGGTCTGGACGAGTTGCGCGACGCCGCCGCCGCGATGGAGATTGGGTTGATCGCCTGCGAGGCCGGACTGCGCGCCGAGGGGCTGGACGCAGCCGCCCTCTACCCCGGGGTCCGGATTGCCGGGGTGGTCACATTCCTGTCCGAGGTTGGCGCCGGGCAACTGGTCGCGATCTGACATCAACTCATTTAGGCCCGTCACCATCACGGCCGCGCTTGTTCCGGCCATCCGTCGCGGCACGATGCTGACAGTCGTTACGCCTCGGCCAAGTACTCGACCTACTCGTCATCCTCAAACTGATCCACCACGTCGTCGCGCGCCACCGGCCAACCATCCGGGTCATCGTTTTCTTGGGCGCCATCTGGATCCGATGGCAGTGGTGGAACCTCCCGCCGGTCGTAGTCCAGCTTGTCTTTAATCTGCTGGATTATCACGCCCTGCTTGTTGGTCAGCCAAACCGCGCTACCGCAAAGCTCCTGGAGCCTGTCGCTCAAGAAACACTCTTCCTACCGGCTCAGTCGCCAGTCCCCGAGGGCGCATCTGACGAAATTCAGAAGCGATTGCATTTCATCCGGCAACAGCAATCGTTTGCCTGGTTCAGGCTGCTTCACCTTCGGTTTCCGCGTTCTCGATTGGCCGGCTGACACCGGTTAATTATACAGCTTCGCGGGCCTGGGTAAAACAGGGTTACTGGAGGGTTATCCACAGAGTTATGTACAGGCTTCCGCCTCTCGACGTGGCGCGGCAACCCACGCGGAGACTTGACCACCACGGCGCTGACTTGGCACGCAGTCGGCATGTCCGTTGCGGTCCCGGTGTCCGGTCTTCGCCTGGCAGCGCTTGGCTTGCTGCTGATGGCGATGACGCCGGCACGGGGGCAAAGCCCCGGCGCGACGCCGGTGGTGCGCGCGCACGGCTCGGCGCACGCCGTCAAGGCGCCGCCGGCCAGCGTCGCCTTGCCGCTTCCTCCGCCGCCCGCGCCGCCCGCGCCCCCGCTTCCGGCCAAGCCGCAACCGGCCACTCCAGGCAAGCCGGCGCCACCGCCGCAAGATCCGAACAAGGGCAGCAACAGCGGCCTGCCGATCCCACGCTTCGTGTCGCTACGCGCGGCGCAGGTCAATCTTCGCGCCGGCCCGGGGGAACGCTACCAGATCGAGTGGGTCTACCAGCGGCGCGACCTGCCGGTGGAGATCGAGCGCGAGTTCGATATCTGGCGGCTGATCCGCGACGCGGACGGGGTGCGCGGCTGGGTGCAGGAAGTCATGGTTATGGGCCGCCGCGATTTCGTGGTGACCGGCGCCGACCGCACCTTGCGGCATGACCCGGATGACAAATCGAGCGCCGTTGCGATCCTCAACGTCGGCGTGATCGGCCGCATCCGCTCCTGTGCGGCGAAAGCCGACTGGTGTCAGGTGCAGGTCGACGACTACCGCGGCTGGCTGCGGCGCGAAGAGTTCTGGGGCACGCTGCCGGGCGAGGCGGTGGGCAACTGAGCGCCGGCAGCGCCCGTCAGGCCGGCTGGGCCGAGGCGGTCGGGAGCAGGCCGTCCGGATAGCCCGGCCGGCTAAGCTTGTCGAGCCGGACTGCCACCGGCCTGCCCAGCCACAGCGCGTTCTTGCTGTGGTCGTCGTAGGAGCTTTCGGTCAGGGGATGGACAAGAACGTCGAGCCCCTCACGGTTCAGCATCAGCCAGGGCACGATGGCTTGGAACTCTTCGGCCCGGAAGATGACGTTGAACTGCGAGATCGGGTGCGGACCGATCGGGTCATCGCTAAAGCGGCCGAGTTCGACGGTGAATCTGCCCGCAATTGTGTCGCGCAACTGCTCGGCGACGGATCGGGTGGCGGAATTGAAGTAGACATGGGCGTGATAGCCAGCGACGTCGGTCATAAGAAATCCTCCTGTCGATTTTTGGTGGTTGGGACGCTCGATTGTAGCAGGGATAGCCCGACCCTCAACGTCGGGAAGCCGGCTGGCTTCGGAGCTGTCTTACGTATGACGGTCGCACCTTATCGCATATATCGGGCTGCCAATCGCGCCCCTCCTGTTGAAGTGGGTCAGGGGTTCGGCCGGTTCACTCTGGTTGGACATGATCCTCCGGGACGGTCTGCGGTGGTCATTTTGGCCCACACTGCCGCTTGGTCTCACCATCTGGGCACTCCGCAACATACGAAATACGTGGCGGTTTAGACGGAGGGCTATGCTGGAAAGCCGCGCGGTCCGCGCGGCCTGATCGCCGAATGGGGCACCGTGCTGCCGCAGGGCACCAAGGTGACCGTGGTCGATTCGACAGCGGATTATCGCTGGATGGTGCTGCCGACGCGCCCGGCAGGCACCGGCGATTGGAGCGAGGCGCAACTGGCCGCGATCGTGCGCGAAGGCGACATGATCGGCGTCACCGTCCGGAAAATGCAACAATAGTTTCATCGACGCGCACGTCCCGGCTGCACCGCACGAACAGCCGAGCCACGACGAGGCATCCGGCGCGCACGCCCATCGACGGAGTGCTGTGCCAGCGGAAGCGGATCGCGTCAGCCCATCTCGACCTCGACATGCGGACGTCCGGGTCCTCGCAGCAGGTCGGGTGATGGTTGGCCGCGCAGCACGTCAGCCGGCGGGCCACCCAATACGTCCCCCGGCTCGCCATGCAGGATGTCACGCGGCGGTGGCGGCGGATCGTCACGGCACGCGGTGACGGTGGGCGCGCCTATTGGCAGGTTGATGTAAGCCTGACCACTGACGCCTTTGGGCACCCCGGGCGTCCCGCGATGTCGATCGCCAGAGGCAGAACCGGCACAGGCGCAACCGGGGCACAGGCGGGGCCGGCACATGTGCGGCCGAGACGGGTGCAGCCGGGCCAGGCGGGGCAGCCGGCGCACAGTCCGCTGGCTGCGCTGCCACCGGGCGCGCGAGCAGCAGAAGCAGGGCAACCACCAACCACATGCCGCCACCCTGGAAGCCCCAGGTCAACGGCAGGTTCAACCACTCGGCGCGGGTGGCCGTAGCGCCGCCAGCAGTGCCGGGATGAACACCAGGCTGGCCAGCAGCGTGCAACCCAGGCTGATCAGCAGCAGTTTGCCCATGCTCGCCGTGCCGGGATGTGCCGATAGTGCCAGCGAGCCAAATGCGGTGCTGGTGGTCAATGCCGAGAACAGGATCGCCCGGGCCGTCGCCGAGCCCAGCACCCGCGTCCGCCCGGCGCGCCAGTTCATCACGAAGTAGATGTTGAACGATACGCCGACCCCCAACAGCAGCGGCAGCGCGATGATGTTGGCGTAGTTCAGCGGCAGCGGCAGCAGCACCGCGACCAGCAGGGTCAGCAACGACGACAGCGTCAGCGGCGCCAGCACCAGCAGCACGTCGCGCACCCGGCGCAGCACAACGGACAGGATGGCGGTGATCGCGATCACGGCGAGCATCGCCGCCTGGCGGAACGCGCCGGTAATGGTGTCGGCGGTCGCTGCGATGGTGACCGCCGAGCCGCCCGCGTCCGGCGCCACTCGGGTCACTTCAGTGACGAAGCGGCGCAGCCCGGCACTGCTCTCGGCGTCCTCGGTCGGCATCACCTGCACCCGCGCGGTGCCGTCCGGCAGTATCCAGTCGCGCGCCACATCCGGCGGAATGTCCCGCAGCGCCACCGGCCCGGCGGACAACACCTCCCGCAATTGATTGAGCTCGTCTGGCAGGAACCGGGTCAGCGCCTGCTCGGTTGCCATCAGCACCGCGTCCGGCGCCGTCTGCAGCCGCTTAAGATCGGCGTCGATGGCGGCCAGCGGGTGATCCGCTGGCAGCTTGCCGAGTGCCGGATCGATCTGCGCCAGTGCGGTCTTCGCGGCGAGGCGGATCTGCTCGGGTGTCACCGGCGCGACCGAACTCGGTGCCAGCAGGGTCGGCGCCAGGATGCTGTTGGCGTCGGCGATCAGCGCCAGCTTCTGCTGCTGATCATCCGGCACGAAGCTCTGCAGCGTGATCACCTGGGCGGCCGTCGGCAACTTCCGCAGCTTCTCGGCCAGCGCCGCCGCGTCGGCGACCTTCGGGACCAGGATGTCGATGCTGAACGGATTGGTCAGCGGCGAGTTCATCAGGTCGCGCAACGTGCGCATCGCCTCGGTATTCGGGTTCTGGGTGTCTAGCGGATTGGCATCGAAGGCCAGGCGCGGCGAGACCGCCAGCGCCAGCACCACTAACGCGGCGAACACGCCCAGCACGGGGCGGTGCCGGCGCGTCAGATCGTCACCGAGCCGCGCGGCCCAGGCGAGTCCGATCTGGGTGCCCTCGGCAGCCGGACGGAATAGCGCGATGGTGGCGGGCAGGAGAGTGATGGTGCACAGAAAGGCGATCAGCATGCCGACGCCGGCGATCAGCCCCAGCTCGGCCACGCCGGCGAAAGCGGTCGGCACGAAAGCCAGGAAACCGGACGCGGTCGCCAGTGCGGCAATCAGGATCTGCGGCCCGACGCGCAGCGCGTTCTGGCGCAGCGCCTCGGCCGGATCGGAAAACTCCCAGCGCCGTTCACGGTAGCGGACGCTGAACTGGATGGCGAAGTCCACCGCGATGCCGACGAACAGGATTCCGAAGCCCACCGAGACCACGTTGAGCGTGCCGACGGCCACGGCGGCGAACAGCAAGGTCAGCATCAGCCCGAGACCCAGCGTCATCAGGATGGGCACGATCAGCCGCCAGGTTCGCACCGCGAGAAACAGCCACAGCGTGATCAGCAGCACGCTGCCGATCAGGCCCGCGACCATTCCCTGCACGACTGTGGCGAACTCGTCATCCGCGAGCGCGATCTGCCCGGTGATGCGGACCCGTGCCTCGCCCGCTTTGACGAAGGGCAGATCGGCGACCACCGCGCGCATGGCCCGCGTGGCGGCGCCCCCGGGTTCCAGATCGCCGTAATTCTGCCGCGGCTGCACCAACACGAAGCGGTACTTGCCGGTCAGATCGGACAGGCTGCCACCCAACAGGTGCTGCCACGACAGCGGCGTCGCATGCCCATCGAGCGCACGCGCGATCGCCTGGTGGAATGCCTGAAGCGCCTCGTTGTAGGGCGTGAGATTGGCGTCGCCCCTGCTCGCCCCCATGCCGAGCAGTGCCAGCGCCGAGAACAGTCCGCGCGCCGTTGGATCCGCCACGAGCTGGCCCAGGAAGGGTTGGGCATCGATCGTATTGTCGAGCAGGGTGGACAACTGCTTGATGTCCAGGAACAGCAGCCCTTCCTTACGCAGGAACGGCGAGGCGTCCGGACGACGGACCGTCAGGAAGTGCGCATGATCGGCGGCCAGCGCAGTGGCCAGATCCGCCGCGGTGGCATCGGCTTCCTCCGGCTCCTGCGCGTCGATCACGGCGACCAGCAGGTTGTTAAACTGCGGAAAATCGCGGTTGAACATGGCGGCGCGCTGGCGCCACGGCAGACTGGCGTCGAACAGGTCATCAGTGTTGGTACTGACGCGGAGATGGTGCGCCGCGTAGAACCCCGACAACACGGCAACCAGCACACTGGCCAGGATGACCAGCCGGGCATGACGGTGGCAGAGCTCGGCATGATGCTCGAGCAGGCGAGGGAGGGGCATCAGGTTCCGGATCTGACAGGACGCGACTGGCGGCGGGCCGCACAGATAGGGGCTTCGTCGCCCCGGGTCCATGCCTGCACAGAGCGGTTGACACAGCCGTGAGCGTTGGCGCATGGCGGCGCACAAGCCCCCAGGGACCAAATCGGGTGCAGGAGGAACGCAAGATGTCCAGTTCAACGGCGACTTCCGCCATCAAACCGCGCACAAGCCCACCATTCCGCGCCGATCATGTCGGCAGCCTGTTGCGGCCGATCGAACTGCGCGAGGCCCGTGCCGCCCACAAGGCCGGCACGATGACGGCGGAAGCGCTGCGGGCGATCGAGGACCGCTGCATCCCGGCGGCGATCCGCAAGCAGGAGGAGATCGGCCTGCGCGCCGCGACCGACGGCGAATACCGGCGCGCCTACTGGCACTATGATTTCGTCTCGGGCCTGGACGGTGTGGAACTCTACGAACCGGAGGTGAAGATCCAATTTAAGGGCAACGTGCCGCTGCCGCACGCGCTGCGGGTCACCGGACCGATCCGCTGGAACAAGCCGGTCATGGTCGACGACTGGCGGTTCGTTGCATCCCACGTGCGAACCGCCATCCCGAAGCAGACCATTCCGTCGCCCAGCGTGGTGCATTTCCGCGGCGGGCGGCGGGCGATCGACGCGAAGACCTACCCCGACATGGAGATGTTCTTCGCCGACCTGACCCAGGCCTATCACGAAGCGGTGCAGGCGTTCGCCGCCGCCGGCTGCCGCTACCTGCAACTGGACGAGGTCAACATCGCCTATCTGTGCGATCCCGAGCAGATCGCCGGGCTGATCGCGCGCGGCGAGCACGTGGAGAACCTGCTGCAGATCTACGGCGGCATGATCAACCAGGCGATCGAAGGCCGGCCCGCCGACATGACGATCAGCATGCATCTGTGCCGCGGCAATTTCCAATCCACCTGGGTGGCGTCGGGCGGCTACGAGCCGGTGGCCGAGGTGCTGTTCAACCAGATCAACGCCGATGCGTATTTCATGGAATACGACAGCGATCGCGCCGGCGGGTTCGAGCCGCTGCGCTTCGTGCCGCGCGGCCACAAGATCGTGGTGCTCGGGCTGGTCACGTCAAAAACCGGCGAGCTCGAGAGCAAGGACGCGTTGAAGCGCCGGATCGATGCGGCGGCGAAGTATCTGCCGCTGGAACAGTTGGCGCTGTCGCCGCAGTGCGGGTTCGCCTCGACCGAGCACGGCAACCTGCTGACCGAAGAGCAGCAATGGGACAAGCTGCGCCTGTGCGTGGATGTGGCGCGCGAGGTGTGGGGCGGGGTTTGACGGACCGCCACTTCGCGGCAGACCCCGTCGGTCAGGCCAGAGCATGCAGATCGGCACGCAAACGATCCACATCCGCGGCGACAAGAAGACCGTCGATCGCCGCATGTTCGCGCGTCCACACCGGAACCGCGGCAACCAGCAGCGCCCGCCCAGCCGGGGTGAGCACCAGACGGCGGTTACGTCGGTCAGCGTCGTCAATCACCACCTCGAGCAGCCCGCGCCGTTCGAGCGGCTTGAGGGCAGCCGTCAGCGTCGTGCGATCCATCGCAAGCAAGGCCGACACGCTGCCGATACTCGGCGGCGCAGGACGGTTGAGCGACATCAGCAACGAGAACTGGCCATTGGTCAGGCCGAGCGGGCGCAGCGCCTCGTCGAAACGCCGCGCCACCGTGCGCGCCGCCCGCTGCAGGTGCAGGCAAAGACAGGTATCGCGCATGTGAAGGGTGATCTCGAACGGCAGGCTCGCACGCGTTGACATGTGCCAAATATGTTGATATCAACGCATTTCGTCAAGGCGGAGACTACATGCCGACGGTCTCGTTCACCAGCGCATTGCAGCGCTTCATGCCAGTGCCCAGCATGCAGGTGGATGCCGCGACTGTGGCCCAGGCGCTGGCTGCGGTGTTCGCCGCGCGGCCGGCGTTGCGCGGCTATGTGCTGGATGACCAGAACGCGCTGCGTCGGCACGTGGCGGTATATGTGAATGGCGACCTGGTGCGCGATCGTTCGCGACTGTCCGATCCCGTTGCGGGCGACGACGAGATCCATGTGTTCCAGGCGCTGACAGGTGGTTGAGGAAGGAGACAAGCGACATGACTGATCGGCTGCATGTCGGAACCCGCAAGGGCTTGTTCGAGATTGTCCGCCGCAATGGGGCGTGGGACATCGGCGACACGCAGTTCCTCGGCGATCCGGTCAGCGCCGTATTGGCGGATGGCGATACTGTCCATGCGGCGCTCGATCTCGGTCATTTCGGGACGAAACTGTGGCGCCGCGAGCGAGCCGGATCATGGCGCGAGTTGCCCGCGCCGGCATTTCCGCCGAAGCCGGACGATGCCGGCGACGATCCGCATCCCTGGTCGCTCGGCAGGATCTGGGCAATCGAGCCGGGTGGCGTCGATGGCCGGCTGTGGGCCGGTACGATGCCCGGCGGGTTGTTCCGCTCCGACGACGGCGGCGAGACGTGGTCGCTCAATGACGCGTTGTGGCGCATGCCGCAGAGGAAGCAGTGGATGGGCGTTGCCGGCGGCGAGCAGCCCGGCATCAGCAACGTGCTGATCGATCCGCGCGATCCCGCCGATATACGTCTCGGAATCTCAACCGCGGGTATATGGGCAAGTACCGATACTGGAATGACCTGGCACCTGATCAACCAGGGTATGTACAACGAGTACATGCCGCCGGAACGGTCTGGCGATCCGATCGCGCAGGACGTGCATTGCCTGGCGCGCTGTGCCGCGCGGCCCGCGGTAATGTGGTGCCAGCACCACAACGGCGTCTTCCGATCGGAGGATCGTGGCGCCACGTGGCACGAGGTGACGGCAATCCGCCCATCGAAGTTCGGCTTTGCCGTGGTGGCGCACCCGCGCGATCCGAACACCGCATGGTTCGTTCCCGCAATCAAGGACGAACGCCGCATCCCGGTCGACGGCAAGGTCGTCGTGGCGCGCACCCGCGATGGAGGGCAGAGCTTCGACATCCTGTGCAACGGCCTGCCGCAGCGCCACGCCTATGATCTGGTATGGCGCCATGGGCTGGCGGTCGATGACAGCGGTGAGCTTGTCGCGTTCGGTTCGACCAGCGGCGGATTGTGGATTTCCGAGGATGGCGGCGATTCCTGGGCGCCGCTCGATGCCCGACTGCCGCCGATCGCGGTTGTGCGCTTCGCGCACGCGTGACCTGGGGCGCATTTCGTTCTGAGCTAGGATTGTCATGTTTCAGAGGAGGCGACCATGCAAATGAACCCCTAGCTGTTTTTCCCCGGCCAATGCGAGGCGGCGTTCAAGTTCTCCGCAAAGGTGCTTGGCGGCGAAATCATCGCGATGATGCCGCACGAGGGCACGCCGGCGGCGGAGAACGTGCCACCGGCGTGGCGAAGCAAGATCATTCACGCTCGCATGGTTGCGGGTGACAAGGTGTTGATGGGATCCGACGCGCCGCCGGACCACCAGCAGGTGATGCAGGGCTTCTCGGTGACGCTCGGCATCGAAGATCCGGCGGAAGCGGAACGGGTATTCCACGCATTAGCCGAATACGGCACGGTGCGGATGCCGATCGGGAAGACCTTCTGGGCGGAGCGCTTTGGTATGCTGGTCGACCAGTTCGGCACGCCGTGGATGGTCAACTGCGAAATAGCGACTTGATCGCATACCGGACCGTCATGGCCTGATATGCCCAATGCTCGCCGGAAGCCGTGCCCTGCCGCATGTCCGCAGGCAAGGATCACGACAGAGGCACGGAGTAGAAAGGGCAAGTGATCCCCGGTCATGCCGGTCCCGGGTCAAGCGCCCGAGGGCAGGCTCTGGCCGGTATGCACGACTTGCCTTCGTTGCCGCAAAGAAAGTCGTGGATACCGGCATTCGCCGCCATGACGGGGGGTCAGTGCCCGGGTCCCATCGAAGCTTCTCAAGCTGCCACCCTTCCCCCAATTCCGCCCTCGACGGGAAAAGGGAGAATGTTTCGCCATACCCTGTAAAGAACCGCTCCGTCCCATCAACCCAGATCGACAGGCGCGATGATGATCCGCCGGTTCTGCTTGCCTTTGTTCTCGATCTTCAGCACCGCAATGCGGCCGATCTCACCCGTCCGCATGACATGGGTGCCGCCGCAGGGCTGTAAGTCGACTGGCGCCTCGGCCGGCCCGATCCGAACCAGCCGCAATCGCCCGGTGCCGCGCGGCGGCTGCACCGACAGGGTCCGCACCAGCGCCGGGTTGGTGTCCAATACAGACTCGTCCACCCACTCCATATGCACCGGGTGATCCGCTACGATCAGGGCATTCAGGCCGGCCTCGACTGCGTCCTTCGGCGGCGGGTTCGGCAGATCGAAATCCAACCGTGACCGGTCGGCGCCAACCGCGCCGCCGGTCACCGCGGCGCCCTTGATCAGGCTGCACAGCAGGTGCATCGCGGTGTGCATCCGCATCAGCCGATGCCGTCTGCCCCAGTCGATCGTGCCGCAGACCATCGCGCCGATCGGCGGCAATTCGGCCCCGGCCGCGGGAACATGGAGGATCATCGCGCCCTCACCTTTGACGGTGTCGGCAATCGCCGTTTCCCCGCCATCCCAGCGCAGCACCCCGACATCGCCGGGCTGTCCGCCGCCGCGGGCATAGAACACGGTTCGGTCCAGCACGATCCCCGCCGGTGCGCTGGCGACCACGTGCGCCTGCATTGTCGGAAGCTGTGCGTCGTCCTCGTAAAGCCGCTCCGTCATGTCCTTGCCCACTCTTGCCGCAGCCAGTCTCGCCGCGCCGCGAACCACAGCAGCGCCACCATGGTCACGGCGTTAGGAAATCGACCCGCCAGTGCTGCCTCGACTGCCTCGACGGCGGGCCATACTCGCACTCGGATGTCCTCATTCTCCACCGCGAGGCCGGCCATTCCGGCATTTCCGCCGGTGTCGGTCGCGGGAACACGCACCCGGCCCACGAAGAGCGAGCAGACCTCATCGCAACCGCCCGGTGTCAACAGAATATCGCCAATCGATTCAACTCGGTCCGGCACGAGGCCGGCCTCCTCTTGCGTCTCGCGCACGGCGGTGGCCTCCGCGGACTCGGGTCGATCAAGGAGTCCGGCGGGGATTTCCCACAGCACCGGGTCCAGACCGGCGGCAAGCGCGGGCAGGCGAAACTGCTCGATCAGTATCACCGCGTCGGACGTCGGGTCATAGGGCAGCAAGGCGGCGGCTCGGCCGCGCCGCCAGAGTTCCCAGGTTCGCAGGCCCGATTGCGATCCATCGAACCGGCGGTGACGAAACCGCACGACGTCGAGCGGAAACCGTCCGTTCCAGACGCGCTGGCTGGACTCGATCGTCACGTCCGGGTGAGCCGGCAGCTTGGGACGGTCCCCCAAGGGACCGGGCGAAGGCGGGGAGGAAGAAGGTCCTGACATCGCCCGCAGCATAGAACCGGGCGACGATAGCGCCCAGCCTGTGTGGTGGCGATCAGCCGCGCGTTTCATGCCGGCCGCCGGGTCGGCCCAACTGCCCGCCCGAGGACAGGTGGAGCCTGCCTTTGGCGAAGGCCGGGGGGCCGGTATCCACGACTAGCCTTCGCTCGAACAAAGAAAGCCGTGGATACCGGCCTCAGCCGGTCCCTGCGGAGGCGGGGGCCGGCATGACGGGGGTAGCGGCCCGTGCGTCAATGTTCAGGGCGGCAGGTATCAGTTACGGTTGGTTTGCGCGATCATCTGTCGCAGCCTGGTCGCGCCGGCAGGACCCTTCACGGCCTCTCGCCAGCTCGACTCGGCCACGCGCTGGTGTGCGGCGATCGCCTCATCGGCCCCGGTGATCATCGCGACCCCGGTGTGCGAGCTAGGATGCGCATCCGGTCGGAACGGGTTCACCGCGAGACTGACGCGGTCGCGCGACCGCAGGATCTTGAACGACGAGGTAGGCTCCGCCCCGACGACGACTCCGAATTGCAGTCCCATCGGCTCGGTTTCCATCAGCGCGGCGATATTTTCGACCTCGGCCTCGGCGACCTGACGGCACAACCGGCGGACGCGCTCTGACAGCACGATACCACCTGCAACACCGTCTTCCAGCATGCGTTGGACCGCACCGATCGATACCATGGTGATAATGCCGGGACGGCGCAGCCCGTACATGCGCTTTCGCGCCTTGAGGATGCCTAGGACCTGCTCGGTCATGCTGCGCATTGCCGCGCGTTCGTTGCCCGCCTGATCGGCCGACTCTTCGAACGCCTCGGCGAGGACCTCGTCGTAGGCGTCTGATGTGGTCAGGTAGCAGACCGGCCCATGCAATTGCAGAATCTGGTCCGCGGTCTCCTCAATCTGCCGGACTCGCTCGTAGTACCCGACCGGTCTGCTGTAGTACTCGACGCCGATTCCCAGCAGCGAAAGCGGCGAAATCTTCAGCAACTCGGCCAATCGCTTGATTGTGTCGAGCTTGATCACCTCGCCTTTTTCATAGCGGTAGAGTGCGGCGCGCGACACGCCCAACCTGGCGGCGATCTCCTCGGCACGCAGGCCCGACTCAAGGCGGTAGGCCCGCAGTTGCTGGCCGATCTCGGTGAAGCGCATGGACATTATGGACTTCCTAGCCCCTCACCGATCGCCCCCTTGGCGATGTCTCAGAATCGGCGAAGGTCTAATATCCTAGCCAGCTTATCCCGAAATCTCAACTGCGATCATGCCGAGCGACGAATTGTGTCTATTACGACCGGTTACGTATCGAGTGCGAACCGAGTCCCTCGATCGCCAGGATCAGGGCCGAATGGTCGAGGTCGGCGCCGCCATGCGCGGCGCACGACGAGAACATCTGCTGTGCCATGGCTGTGTTGGGCAGTGCAAGGCCCAGTTCACGTGCCGCCGATAGTGCGAGGTTAAGGTCTTTCTGGTGCAACCGTATGCGGAAGCCGGGATTGAAGGTGCCGTTGATCATCCGCTCGCCATGCAGCTCCAGGATGCGCGAGGACGCAAAACCGCCCATCAGCGCCTGCCGCACCTTGGCAGGATCGGCGCCGGCGCGCGAGGCGAACACCAGCGCCTCGGCCACCGCCTGGATGTTCAGCGCGACGACGATCTGGTTCGCCACCTTGCAGGTCTGGCCGTCGCCGTTCGCCTCGCCGACATGGGTGATGTTCTTGCCCATCTTCTCGAATAGCGGTTTGGCCCGCTCGAACGCCCGGGCCGGACCGCCTACCATGATCGTCAGCGTCGCCTGCTTCGCGCCCACCTCGCCGCCGGACACCGGCGCGTCCAGGTAGTCGCAGCCCAATGCGTTGATCTTCTTGGCGAACTCTTTGGTAGCGATCGGGCTGATCGAGGACATGTCGATCACCAGCGTACCGGGCTTCAGCCCCTCCGCGACGCCGCCGGGCGTAAACAGCACCGCCTCCACGTCCGGGCTGTCGGGCACCATGACGATCACGACCTCGGAGCTCGCCGCGACCGTCTTGCCGTCGGGCGCGATGTCGGCGACCGCCTTGATGTCGTCGGCTGGCGGCACGCGGTCGTGCACCAGCAGGCTGTGCTGCGCGGCGTGCAGGTTGAGCGCCATGGGGCGGCCCATGATGCCAAGGCCGATGAACCCGATTTTCATGCTGTGTCTCCCTGGACAGGCGTTTTCACTACTGCGGCCCGAAGACGCCGGGCCGGGGCCGCATGGCCGTGTTGCCGGCGCCTTGCGTCGACGCGCCCTGTGCTGGCCGCGCCGTCCGGTCAGCGCGTCGGGTGGTCAAACGCCAAACTCCCGCCGCCAGGCCAGCCCGGCGACGGTGTCCCCCGCCGGGCGGTACTCGCAACCGACCCATCCGGTATAGCCCAGCTCATCCATCCGGCGGAACACGAACGGCCAGCCGATCTCCCCGGTGCCCGGCTCGTTGCGCGCCGGCACGTCGGCGATCTGCATGTGCACGATCACCGGCAAGTGCCGCTCCATGCGCTTGGTGACGTCGCCCTCGGTGGTCTGGCAGTGATAGACGTCGAACTGCAACCCGACGCGGTCGAAGCCGATCGCCTCGACCACCGCCGCGCCCTGCGCCTCGGTGTTCAGGAAATAGCCGGGCATGTCGCGGTGGTTGATCGGCTCGATCGCCAGTTTTACGCCCGCTTCCCGCGCGCGCTCGCCCGCCCAGGCCAGGTTGGCGGCGTACACGCTGGCGGCGGTGGTCTGCGACACGTCCGCGGGCACGATGCCTGCCATGCAGTGCACCAGCTTGCAGCCGAGCGTCGCCGCATAGTCCAGCGCCAGCTTTACGCTATCGCGAAACTGCGCCTGGCGACCCGGCAGCGCCGCCAGGCCGCGCTCACCGCTTGCCCAGTCGCCGGGCGGCATGTTGAACAGCGCCTGGGTCAGCCCGTTGGCGCCCAACCGGCGCTTGAGTTCGGCCGCTTGGTGGTCGTAAGGGAACAGGAACTCGACAGCCGAAAATCCGGCCTTGGCCGCCGCGTCAAAACGGTCGAGGAAGGGATGTTCGTTGAACATCATCGACAGGTTGGCGGCGAAGCGTGGCATAATTGACCTCCCCCGGAAGCGCGGCGCGAAGCTACAGGCGGCCTGCGCACTTGACCAGCCGTCAGGTGCCCCAGCCGTCAGATGGCCCAGCCGTCAGATGCCAAGGGCTGGCCACGCTCAAGGTGGGGGATGCTAAAATCCGGAGGGGGACAGCATGACCGCCGAACGGGTGTTGATGGCGCTGCTGCTCGGCGGCATCGGCATTGGCTGTGTCCTTGTTCTCCTGCCGTTCATGTCGTCGTTGCTCTGGGCGGCAATCCTCACGTTTACCACCTGGCCGGTATACGAGTGGTTGCGCACACGCCTGCATCTGCGCCACTCGCCGGCAGCCGGGCTGATGGTGGCATTGACCGCGGTCATGGTGGTGCTGCCGCTCGCGATCGCCACGCCAAGCGCCGAGGACGTCGGGCTACTGCGCCGGATGATCGAGACCTCGGTGCACGCGGGTTTGCCGACGTCGCCCGGCTGGGTCGATGCGATCCCCTTCGTCGGACCCAGCTTCGCCGATATCTGGAACAGTTGGGCCGCCGACATATCCGAGATGCTGCAGGCGTTCAGGCCCTATGTCGGCGTGATCCTGGAAGGCGGCTTTGACCTGCTGCTCGGCATCACCCGGGGCGTCCTGCTGTTCATTCTCGCGCTGTTCGTCGCGTTCTTCTTCTACGTCTATGGCGAGCCGATCGCCGAGCGGATGACCGACCTGCTGCGGCGCATCGCCGGCGAACGCGCAGACCGGTTGATCGCGGTCACCGGTGCGACCGTGCGCGGCGTGGTCTACGGCATTCTCGGCACCGCGGTGATCCAGGGGATCCTGACCGCGCTCGGCCTTTGGGCGTCCGGCGTCCCGCGGCCGGTGCTGCTGGGCGCCGTCGCCGGCTTCCTCGCCGTGCTGCCGGTCGGCGCCCCGTTGGTGTGGATCCCGTCCGCACTCTGGTTGATGGCCGGCGGACATCTCGGCTGGGGCATATTTCTCGCCATCTACGGGGTCTTGGCGGTCTCCGGCGCCGACAGTGTGATCCGCCCGTGGTTCATCGCCCGGGGGGCGCAATTGCCGTTCGTGCTGACCGTGCTTGGCGTGCTCGGCGGCGCGTTGGCATTCGGCCTGCTCGGCATATTCCTGGGCCCGGTGCTGCTCGGCGTCGGCTATACCTTGGTCAACGAATGGGCGACGCCGATCCAGCCCATCCCGGAAGGACCCCATGGGTGATACCTCACAGACGTTGCCGGCGGATCTGCTGATCCTGCAGTTCCTTGAGTGGGTGGCGGCGCGTCCGCGCTGCTACGGCGACGTGATGGAGGCTTGGCGCACCTCCTGCCCACGTTTGCCGGTTTGGGAAGCGGCAGTGGATGGTGACTTGGTCAGGATCGACCACGCGCCAGGCAAGGCAATGGGTGACTGCGCGGTCGTACTGACCGCCCGCGGTCGCGATGTCCTGGCGGCAGAAGCGGCAGGTTGATCGGCAGCGAAGCGCTGCGGCACTGAAAGGAGCCGGAGGTGACGTCAGGCCGGGGAATTCGGTTCGCCCTCTTCGCGCCGTCCTAGTTGTCGTCTGCCCAGTGCCAGTTCGGTCACAATCCCATGCAGCGTGCGCAGCTCCTGCTCGGTTACCTCGCCGCGTTCGAAAAAGTGACGGATGTTGCGCACCATACCCGGCCGCTTCGGCAGGTTGCGCAGGAATCCGCACGCATCGAGCTGATCCGTCAGGTGCCCCAGGAAATTCTCCAACTCCGCCTTGGTCGCCACCCGCGCCTCATTCGTCATCAGTTCGCGCGGCGGGGTCGTTTCGGTGGCGGTCCACCATTCGTACGCCATCACCATCACCGCCTGCGCCAGGTTCAGCGACATGAAGCTGGGGTTGAGCGGAAACCGTACCAGCGCATCCGCCTGCGCCATGTCGTCATTGTCCAGCCCTGCGCGCTCCGGGCCGAACAGCAGCCCGGCTGCCAGGCCGCGGCCGCAGATCTCGCGCAGTTCCACCGCCGCGCCGCGCGCGGTCAGCACCGGCTTGACGATGTGGCGCGGCCGCGGACAGGTGGCGAAGACGTGATGCCGATCAGCCACCGCGTCGGCCACCGTCGCATACACTTTCGCCGCATCCAGGATGCGATCGGCACCCGAGGACATGCGCCACGCCTTCTCCTGCGGCCAGCCGTCGCGCGGCGCCACCAGTCGCAGCTGAAACAACCCGCCATTCGCCATCGCGCGGGCGCAGGCACCGATGTTGTCCGCAAGCTGCGGGCGCACCAGCACCACCGCTGGCGAGTTTCCCATCGGTGCCAGGTCGGCGCCGCGCTCGCGGCCGGTCATCCGCCGGCGCACCCGGTCATCGGCACCCGCACTCGGTCATCCCTTGGCGCGCCAGTCATCCGCCAGTGCGACGCCACGTCGTGCCGCTTGCCGCGTCCTCCAGCACGATGCCCTGCGCCGCCAGTTCCGCTCGAATGGTGTCCGCTCGGGCGAAGTCGCGTGCCTTTCGCGCCGCCAGCCGCTCGGCGATGGCCGCCTCGATCGCGGCGGTGTCCTCGCTGGCGCCGCGGAACCAGGTGCCCGGGTCAGCCTGCAGCAACCCCAGCATCCAGCCCGCCGCGCGCAACCCACACGCCGCGTCGAAGGCGCCCGCCAACGCTGCGTCGGCCAGTGCGTGCATCGCCGAGATCGCCAGCGGCGTGTTCAAATCGTCGCACAGCGCGTCCATCACCGCGGCGGGCGCGTCGACCGCGGCGATGTCCGGATACCGCTCCAGCGCACGATAGAACCGATCGAGCTCGCGCCGCGCCTCGGTCATCGCCGCGCCGGAGTAATCAGGGGTGGAACGATACTGCGTGCGCAGCAGCAACAACCGAACGACCTCCCCCGGCACGCCGGCCAGCGCATCACGCAACGTGGTGAAGTTGCCGAGGCTCTTCGACATCTTCTCGCCATTCACCAGCAGCATGCCGTTGTGCACCCAGTAGCGCGCGAAGTGGCTGCCGGGAAACGCACAGCAGCTTTGCGCTGCCTCGTTCTCATGGTGCGGAAAGATCAGGTCGGTCCCACCGCCATGAATGTCAAAATCCTCGCCGAGATAGCGCCACGCCATCGCGCTGCACTCGATGTGCCAACCCGGGCGGCCGCGGCCCCATGGCGACTCCCAGCCCGGCAGGTCCGGCAGAGCCTGCCCCGGCGAACCGGGCGGAGATGGCTTCCACAGCACGAAATCGCCTGGATCGCGCTTGTACGGCGCGACATCGATGCGCGCGCCAGCCAGCAGTTCG
>DASRQX010000124.1:0-13192 GCA_035696165.1 Acetobacteraceae bacterium
GACCTTGATGGTGCTGCGCCCGCCGGGATGTTCCAGCGCGAGATCGGTAAACGTGCCGCCGATGTCGACGGCAAGACGGGCAGATGGCATCGAGACCTGGTTCCCGGGGGTTCTATTGTGCGCCGCAGTGAAGCCGGTCGGCCGGTCGCTGGCAAGCACCCCTCGGCTGGGCACGGCTATCGTCGGGGCACTGCACGTCAGGGTTTTGTTTACCAGCCCGTGCGACATAGCTCCGCCGGGCGCGCCGCGCGTTCGATCGATCACGCCAGAGCGGCATGGAGGCGGGCCATATGCGACGCCGGTGATTGATTTCGACCGCTGCCGCAATGGGGGCTTCGACCGCCTTCTCAGCGTGTGCCAGGCTGGCGGGCGCGATGGGATTTGGCATTCGTCGCGCGAGCGCTCGCGCGGCTTATCCGTCGCGTGCGCTGACGCTGATCGCGCCGTTTTCCCCGGGTAGCAACGTCGGCATCACCGCGCGCCTGCTGCAGCCGTATCTGGAGCGGACGCTTGGGCAGAGCATCGCGTTGTCATTCATTCAGGGCGCGGGAGGCCTCGCAGGCCATCTGCTGGCTGCCGAGGCGGCCCCGGACGGCTACACGTTGACCTTGGTCAGCGCGTCGCTCACCACGCAACCCTGGCTCAATCGGGCCCCCACGGCCAAGCCCAACGACTTCGCGTTCATCGGCCAGGTGACGGCGCTGCCCAGCGTGCTGCTGGTGCGCGCCGACAGCCCGCACGAGAACTTGGCCGACATCGTGGCGGCGCTGCGCGCTGCGCCGGAGTCGGCGACGACCGGGACCATGGTGGGCTGGTGGCCGCCGGCGCTCGCGCTGACGCCGTTCACCACGCAGGCCGCGATCAAGCCGTGCGTGGTCTCCACCTACTACAGCGGGGCCGAGTTGGTGGTGGCGTTGTCGCAGGGGCAGCTCGACCTTGTCGTGGTCGGGCTGGCCGATGTCGGACCGTCGCTGGCCGGGGGCGGGCTGCGCGCGCTGGCGGTCAGCGGTCGCACCCCGGCGCTGCCGGCGGCACGGAGTTTTCGCGAGCAGGGGTGGAACGTGACCACCGCCTGGTGGCGCGGGCTCGCGGCGCCGGCCGAGACGCCGGCTGAGGTGATCGGACTGTTGGATGCGACGTCGAGGCAGGCGCTGGATAGCGAAGCGCTGCGCGTCGAGTTTGGCCGCAGCGGGTTGCCGGTTGATCCGCTGGACGCGGCGGCGTTCGGCAAGTTCGTGCTGGATGAGTATCAGACGATCGGCGGGCTGTTTTCGTTGCTGGGTTTGAATGTTCGTGCTTCGCAGCCGGCTTAAGGGGGTGGCGATGGTTCGGACGTGTTGGCCTGCGCTGGCTGGTGCTCCGTTGTGCCGGTATCCACGCGTTTCTATACTGCAACAAAGGCAAGTCGTGGATACCGGCCTTCGCCAGTATGAGGAGGGGCAGGCCGACGACGACACGTCACACGGTTTGTAGCGCGACCTCCTCGATTTCGGGCGTCAGTTCGCGGCGCCAATCTGCCTCGCGCGGCAGCACCGCTTCGCGCGCGCGCATCGTGTAGTAGCTGGTGCCGGTGCCGGCGGGCGAGCCACCGGCGGCGACGGTGCGCACCGCCTCACGCAGCAGCTTGCGTGCCTGGATGATCGCCTTGTCGGCCGGGCCGAGATGCTCCTTCGACCGATCGACGATGCGCCCCATGCTTTCCTGCAACGCACGGTCCTGCGCGTTGATGCCGTCGATGCCGGAGAAGCTCTCGGTGCGCTGCACCGTGCGGTCCAGCCCGTAGTCGTTCGAGCGGTTGGCCTTTGAGCGGAACGTTGCCTGATCGACATGGAGCGGGCCATTGCCGAGGCTGCGTTCCAGCCGGTCTTCCTCGTCCAGCGGCTCGTCTGTGGTGCTGAAGCTCCAGTTGTAGACCATGGTCGTTTCGTCATCGATCGGCACCCAGCAATGCCCGGCGTCCAACTCGTGGCCACGTTCCGACTTCGATGGACGCACCTGGTGGAACGGCATGACGAAATGATAGGTGCGGATGTGCATCTTATCTTCGCCGAGGGTGCGGACGCCGGCGTACTGATAGCCGTAGTCGGTGATGTCCACCACCAGGTTGGGCGCCTTGCCGGCGACGAACGGGCTGGACGGCTTGAAGCCGCCGCGCTTCGAGGTCTCGCTGATCAGGCGGTGCAGGATCGGCGCGTGCGAGGTGTCGAGGCCGCCTTCCAACCCTTGCAGCCAGTTGCACTCCTCGATCACCTTGGTGACGTGGCGATGGGTTTCCGGCACCTGGGTCCAGGCGAATTTCGGCAGCGGCGGGATGCGCTCGGGCGGGCCAAGGTAGGCCCAGACGATGCCGCCCAGTTCGCAGGTCGGATACGCCGTGGTGCGGATCTTGTGCTTGAAGTCGAATTCCGCTGGCTCGTTCATCATGTCGATGCAACTGCCGTCCACGTCGAACTTCCAGCCGTGGTAGATGCAGCGCAGGCCGCATTCCTCGTTGCGGCCGAAATACAGCGACACGCGGCGGTGGGGGCAGAGTTCGTCGAGCAGGCCGATGCGGCCGGCGGTGTCGCGGAACGCTACGAGGTCCTCGCCCAGCAGGCGCACTCGCACCGGGGCGCTGTCGGGCTCGGCGATTTCCTGGGACAGCAGGGCGGGGATCCAGTACATCCGCATCGTCTTGCCCATCGGGGTCCCCGGGCCGACGCGGGTGACGATCTCGTTCTCCTCACGTGAAAGCATCGTGGAAAGTCCTCCTGGCTGGACCCTGGACGGGTGCGTTTTTCCCGGGCTGTGCCGGGTTGGACGGGGAAGCCTAGCGCAGGGTGCGTGCCGGCGGCAAAGGGGGGAGGGATCAAAGAATGATCACCGCGGGGCGTGGCGGCATCCACGCAAGAAAGAATTTAGCGCAGATGACAGGAGATGCACGCGGAACACGCCGATGGTTCGGAGCGGTTTACAGGCCGCGGACCACGCGTTTGATCTCAAGGCGTGGTTTGCCGAAATTAAGCAGTAGGCAGAGCTGTAGGCCGGTCGCTTTGAGGTAATTGGCGCATTGCATCCGGTGTGCGTCGCCCAGTGCCTTGACAGTCTTCAGCTCAATCAGAAGCACGTCCTCGATCAACAGGTCCAGGAAGTACTCGTCGACGACGACGTCACGGCAGTACACCCTGGCGCCGCATTGCTGCGCAACTGTCAGGCCGGCAGCGCGAACTTCAAATGCCAACGCATTCTCATAAACCTTTTCCAGGAATCCGGCCCCGAGCGTGTTGAGCACGGTAAACGCGCAGCCGATCACGCGTCCCGAAAGAACATTCAGCCGCTCGCTAGTTGCGTGTTCCGCGTGCATCGTCTTCCTGCATCTGCGCTGAAATTCTTGCTTCGCGATGCTGCTGGCAGATGGTTATGGAAGTGTTGACGGGCCCGCGATGCGCTAAACGCTGCCGCCCTGGAACCGGGCCGAGAGCGACCGGTCGGAACATCTGCGCAATGGCACGAGGGGAATGCCACGTCTGGATGAGCGCACCGGGTGCACTCAAGCTGGTTCTGGCCGCCCGACTGACGGGAAGCCCGCTATGGAAATTGATGGCGGAGCATTTCGTTGAATCGCTTCAGGCGGCGAGACCGGCCGGGCGAGTGGCGGAAGGCACCGCCGTAGGTCAAGCTCCCGAGGGCAAGGCTTTTCGGCGGGACTCAGATGAGGCCGTGGCGCGCGGCAAGGGTCGCCGCTGCACCGCGCGTTGGCAGTTGCAGGCGGGCCAGTACGTTGGCGACGTGACGCTTCGCGGTGTGGTCGCTGATGCCGAGGCGGGTCGCGATCTCGGCATTGCTCTGGCCACTCGCCACCAGGGCCAGCACCTCGCGCTCTCGCGCGGTCAGGTTGCCCAGCGCGCGGGACACGGCGTCGGCGTTGGGGCCCGTTGTGGCAGCCGCCCTGGGCTGTGTCCGGCCCGCCGGCGGACTTTCCCCCGCGGCTGCCAGACGCAGCGCGCGGACATACCGTTCGGTCAGGCCGGGGCGAACGAAATAGCAGTTGCCCGCCAGACGGCTTTCCACCAGCCCCGGCGCCAGGGCCTGCGCGGCAACCAGCGTGTAGTGCGCCTCGGACAGCTCACCGAGCTCGGCGAGACAGGCCGCCAGGACGATGTAGTGCACCGCGAAGCGCGGCCGCATCGCCAGCGCGCGGCGGGCGTGCGTGACGCAGGTCTCCAACCGGCCGGCGACATAGTCGGCCAGCGCGAGGGTCCAGTGGCCCTGGGTCACCAGCTTGTCGCAGGGGCTGAGCCGCAGCGACAGCGCACCGTGGCGGAACGCGTCGTCGGTCAGTTCGTGGTTGGCCTCCTCCCACGACAGCCAGCGCAAGGTCATGACGGCGTGCGGCTCCAGGTCGTACGCCAGGCGCAGGCTGGTCAGCGCGTCCTCATGGCGCATCTGGCGCATGGCGATGTGGCCGAGCATGGCGTGCGCCGCGACGCCGCCCGGTTCCAGATCGCGCAGCCGCTGCACGACCTGCCTGGCGGCCTCGTAGTCGGCCTCGGCTTGCGGCTCGAAGCGGCCGAGTTCGGCGCGCAGGCAATAGCCCCAGGCGACGCAGCGCTGTGCCTCGGCCCAGCGGCGGTCGCGGTGGGCGGCGGTCTGCGCGAGTGCGATGCCTTTCGAAATAAGCTCGAGATCGTCAGTGTTGCCGCCGCGCAACAGGGCGGCGCGGGCGCGCAGTACCAGTTCGTTGGTCTGGGGATCAGGCGGCGTGCCGGCGGCGGCGCCCGCCCAGGGCCGGTCCGGAACGATCCGCGCGGCGACCAGGCGGCCGATTTCGCCGGCCACCGCCGGTGCGTCCGCCACCCAGGTCTCGAACCGTTCCGTCCAGATCGGCTGCGGGTGGCTGGTGTCGTGCAGGCTGGCGACCACCTGCAGGCGGTCGCCGATGCGCCGGACCGAGCCCTCGACGACGTGGGCGACGCCGAGTTCAACCGCGACGCGCGGGACGTCGCCGGCGAACGGGCGGCAGGCGACGCTGGAGCCCCAGCCGGTGACCAGGAGATCGCGCATCGAGGCCAGTGCGATCGACGCGTCCTCGGCGACGCCATCGCTGAGGTGGCTTTGATCGGGGTCGTCGCTGAGGTTGACGAACGGCAGAACCGCGACCGTGCGGGCGGTGTCGTCGGCTGCGAGCCCGTATGGCGGTTGGCCGTTCGGGCCATGCGCGTCGCCCGGGACGGTGCCGGTCAAACTGGCCACTGCGGATTCATCACGACTGAAGTTCCAGCATTCTCGACCATGTGAACAAGTGATACCGGGGGGTGGGGTGTGCCTGCAAGGTCATGCCGCCTGCGGCATGGCCCGTTCGGCGCACGGAAATAATCGGGGCGCGGCTCGTTCAGGCGAAGCGCGGGCCAGTGGGCAACCGGCGACCGGTCGATCGAGACGCTTCCCTATTGAGGCCCGGACGGGTTGCACCGGCAGGAGATTTCCATGCTGCAACCACAACTTGCGCGCGAAAACCCGCGCCTGGCGGTTGGCCCCGGCGTGCGGGTGCGCCGAGGGGACCGCTGGGCGCATGGCGTTGCGGCTGGTTACGATGGTGCGGCTCGCGCTGGTTTCGCTGCCGGCGGACGCACAGACAATTGATGTGGGCGCCGGTGATGTGGGCGGGCCGGGAATGTGCTGTCGCTTACCAAATCCAGCGCCCGACCCGGATATTTTCCCCCTGAATGCGTCCTCGCCGCGAATGGCGCCGTCGTCACATCGATTTCACAGAGGGCTGTGATGGCGAGATATAGGCTGCACCGCGCACCAACTTGTATCTTGGAGGCGGGATGTTTGGCGGCGCGATGACAACCGCGGAGCGGGTTATGGACTATCTGGTGCGGCACAAGAACCGGTGGCTGTACGACGACTGCATCGCCACCGCGCTCAACCTGCCGAGCCAGCGGGAGATTGTGGTGGTGACCAGCGCCATCGGCAGGGGTCCCGACTACAGCCTGCATGACGGGACTTGTAGTGAGTGCGCACGCCCCAAGCTGGCGATCAGAGCCAGGTAGAGCCGCACCGCATGCCGCCGCCTGCCGCATCAATCCGCGGCTGATCGGACCATTCGTGTAGACACCCGAATCCTGCTGCGTCGCATGCTGCGGATCCGGCGCCCGCCAACTTGCGTCCGCAGGCGGCAGCATGACGAGCGACTTTCGCGGCCTCGTTCCCAAAGCCGATCATCCGCGCGTTGCAGCATCTGCGAACGCGATGCCTACAGCCACGCGGCGCATGTGTTGGCCACGCGCGAGTGTGTCCAGGGCGTCCTGGCGCAACGCCGTCAGCGTCCCAGATGCTTGTCGAAGAAGCGGGCGACTTCGGTGTTGTAGTCGACCGCTTCAGGCGAGGTGATGTCGCGGTAGTACTGCGCGTGCGACTCGCCCTCGAACACCTGCAGCACCGCCTCGACGCCGGCCTGCCGCAACTTGCGGTGCACCCTGACGGTGTTCGACAGGAACAGGTCGCGCGTGCCAGTGGTGAGGATGGTTGGCGGAAAGCCGTGCATGTCGCCATACACCGGCGACAGCAGAGGGTCCTTCAGATCGTGACCGTTGGCATACAGCAACGCCGCCGCGTGCAGAAACCCGTCGTCGGAGACCAGCACATTGTCGACCATTTCGTTGGCGTAGAAGCTGTCGCCGGTCTTCGTCATGTCGGACCACGGCGTCCCTGGAGCGATGGCGCCCGGTAGCGGCAATTTGTCCAGCTTCGCGCGCAGCACCATCGCCAGCGTCATGCCGCCGCCGGTGGAGGTGCCGAAGATGCCGATGTTTTGCGGCCTGGCCATCTTCAGTGCGGCACGGTACACCGCCATCGCATCGTCCAGTGCCGCCGGGTACGGGAAGTCGGGCGGCATCCGATAGTCGACCGAAATGACCTTGAAGTGGCCGAACCCGGCAAGCTCGATCGCCTCCTTCGTGGCCGCCTCGCCGGGGCTGAGCACATAGGCGCCGCCGTGGACATGCACGAGCAGGCGGTTGCGGTTGGCGGGCGGGATGATGTCGGGCGTAACGATATACGCCTTCACGCCGGCGATGACGGTGGGCTCGACCGTGACGTGCAACGCCGCGCGAATGGCGGGGAGCGTGGCGATCGTTGCGGCCGCGTTCTTGGCGACGATCGCCTTCCATTCATCCGCCGTCTTCGGAACGACATTCCAGCTCGGGTTGTACGGCTGGGCGATGATCGCCTGCATCTGCGGGCTGACGGTATCGGGGATCGGGATCGTCCTGGCGGGAACCTCGCGCGCGCCGGATTGCGCCTGTGGCGCCGGGGTCTGGGCCCGGGCCGCTTGCATGTTCGCCAAGCACAGCACAGCGGGGAGGGCCGCCAGCATGATGGCGGCATGTCGAAGCTTCATGGTCGTTTCGCTCCATTGTTTTTCATTATGACGGGGCTCAGGCTGCCGCAGCCGCGGCGGCCGGGCAATCCGCCCCGATGATCCGGGCACCGGCAAGCGATGGGTGGAGGCGATCGGCGATCTCACGGACGGCAAGGGCGTGTGTGTGGCGGTCAATGGGATCGGTGGTGCACTCAAGGTCGCCAATGCAGCGCCTGCCAGCGGTCATTCATCGTTGGTCTGGCTGCTCAAGGCCGCCCGGGGGTTCTTGGAGACACCCACATGTTCCTGACACACATGTTAGTCTCTTGGTGTCCTTTGGAGTCGATGATGGATTTGCAATTAAACGGCAAGCGCGCGCTAATCACAGGCAGCAGCATCGGAATCGGAGAGGCCAGCGCGCGCGCTGGCCGCTGAAGGCGCGGCTGCGGTCGTGCATGGACGGGATAAAGAACGTGCTGATCTGGTAGCAAAGAAAGTCATGGCTGCGGGCGGCAAGGCGGTCGTTGTGCTGGGAGATCTGACGAACGATGAGGACGTCAGCCATATGGCCAACGAGGCCCGGCGCGTGCTCGGCGGCGTCGATATACTCGTCAACAACGCTGGCGGGTCCGGCGAGAAGCAAATCTGAGAGAGCTCTCCTGTAAGAGATTGGGCGGCGGCATATGATCGCAACGTACTGGCGGCGGTTCGTGTTACCAGTATCCTGTTGCCAAAGATGAGGGCGGCGGGATGGGGCCGCGTGGTGAACGTGTCGAGCTTGGCTGGAACGATGCCGCCGGCGACCGGTCCCGATTATTCTGCGTCCAAAGCAGCGATGAATAATATGACAGTCTCGCTGTCAAAGGCCGCAGCCGGTGATGGCGTGACGGTAAACGCCATCTCGCCGGGCACCATATTCACGCCCAAGCTGGAGGCCTCCTTTCGCAAGATGGCGGCATCGAACGGCTGGGCAGATGGCGAGGCTGCGTGGCCGGACATAGAGCGTGCCGTGTTGCCCCAGGTCGTCCGGGTGCCGATGGGAAGGGTTGGGGAAGCTACCGATATCTCCCATGCAGTCGCCTTCCTATGCAGCCCGCTGGCGGGCTACATCACCGGCGTCGATCTCCGGATCGACGGCGGCATGCTGCCGAGCTTGCGATTGTCAACTTGCAGGACCTAACTTTCCTGCGTCCACGTCCGGCAGGGAAATCGGATAACCGATCCAGCGGATCGATGTGCTCGATTTTCCTTGCCGACAATCAGCAAGCGAAACATCAGAAATCCACTAGCCCGAGACTTTTCAATATCCGAAAACCAAGTTCGCTTTCGAGTTGTCTAAAACACCAAGTGGACGACTGGCGAGGGCGCAATGCGGACGCCGTTTGCGATCGAATCTCGCATAATAACCTGTATCATTCATGAGACGCGGATGCCACGGCGCCTGCACTGCCACCCACCTGACCAGGTGCAATCGCTCTGTAGCTACCGCCAGGGCCGCCCCGATCTGGCGGTTTGCATTTCGCCATACGTTACTATATATAACAAACATAAGGACCTGAATGTCAACGGGAGTCCATCACCGTGTCGGACGCATCCGGCGGAATCACCTTTCGCGTCATCCAGGAGATAATGCCGGAATGCCATCTTCCCGACGATCTGCTGAACGGCCTGATGCGGCGCTGCCGCCGGCGGTGGCGTCCGGCGCGGATCATCGAGGAGGTCTCCTGGCGCGGCGCAGGCCGGGCGTCCGGCCCGCTTGCCCGCCATGGCACCGAGCGGCCGTCGACCGTTGCCGGACGGCGTGACCGTGGAACAGGGCGACGGCTGGTCGCTCGAGGTCTGGCCCGTCGGGCTGCCGCGCGTGCGGGATTTGGCGATGGCGCGGCCGGCCCCGAGGGTCAGGCGACGCCCAACAATTAGCGAATCGCAGGATGCCAATATGGCTGCACGGGTGCATTCGGGTGACCGCCGCCGGGTGGGTAAGCCGTTGCGCCACTCGCGTCTCTTATCCCGGACGCTAGCGCTGCGCGGAAAGCGGTGGGTGGCGCAAGAGCTTACCCACCCCACAATCGAGCGGTCATCCTAGGCGTTGCCTCAGCCCGCCTCGGGCCTGCATCCCGGTGATCGCGGCGAGGACGACGGACGGGAAGTAAGGGATGGAAACTGCCGCGCAGCGGGCGGCACAGTCGGAGCTGCGAGCGACGGTGCATCCGACCCATTTGGCGTTTATGGCGAATTTGGCAACGACCCTCGGGGGCAGGCGCCCAGGGGGGTGGCCCGCGATCAGGCTTGGGCGAGTGCGCGGTCTCGGGTTTCACGAATTCGGCAACAACCCTCCTGGCGGGGTCGGGCGAGCCGGGGGAGTCCGGTTTGGCGAATTTGGCAACGATCCTTGGCCGAGCGCTGGGGGAGATGCCCTCGGGTCGGGCTTGGGCGAGTGTGCGGTGTCGGGTTTCGCGAATTCGGCAACAAACCTCCGGGCGGGGTCGGGCGAGCCGGGGGAAGTCCGGTTTGGCGAATTTGGCAACGACCCTTGAGCCAAGCGCCCGAGGACATGCTCTCGGGTTGGGCTTCGGCGGGCGAGAGCCGTGCGGTTTGATAAATTTGGCAACGCCCCCGGGTCAAACGCCCGAGGGCATACCCTCCGGTCCGGCCCGGGCCAGCGGGCGCCATCCAGTTTGATGAATTTGGCAACAACCCTCAAGTCAAGCCCCCGGGGGAATGCCTTCGGGTCGGGCTTGGGCGGGGTCGTGCGGTTTGGCGAATTTGGCAACAACCTTCGTCGGGTCAAGCGCCCGAGGGCGTGCCCTCGGGTTGAGCTTGGACGAGACGACCAGGGTGTGGCGGCCGCCGGTGCATCCCTCGCAGTCCTCGAAAAATGGAAAGCGCGACAAAGACCCTATGAAGCGGGGAACCACGCCATCGGAACGCCAATCGTGCGCCCGTCATGCAATTCGACCCACATCGTCACATCGTCACACCGGACCGTCCTCGCCGAAGTGTTCATGCCAAGCCCTCACGATTTCGTCTCGCCCCAGTTCGACGATACGCCACGCCGGCGCATGCCCGTGGCTACGACTTTTCTTTGCTGCGACGAAGGGAAGTCGTGGATACCGGCATGCGCCGGCATGACGGGGTGGGCAACGACGGTGGGTCGATCTCTCGGGCGGTTTGCATGACGCGCGCGAAATGGCGCGGCCGTGCGAATACGTTACTCCGCCGCCAGCGCCTCGGCCGCCTTCTCCGCCTCGGTCGCCGCCTTCAGCTCGGCCGCCTTCGCCTCCACCAGTTCGACGATGTGCTCAACCATGTCGGCGCCGGGGATCGTGTGATCCGTCTTCCCCGCGCGGTAGATCATGTGCCGGCCGTTGCCGCCGCCGGTCAGGCCGATGTCGGTCATCAGCGCCTCGCCCGGCCCATTCACCACGCAGCCGATGATCGACAGCGTCAGCGGCGTCTCGATATGCGCCAGTCGGTCCTCGAGCGTGCGCACCGTCTCGATCACGTTGAAGCCCTGGCGCGCGCAGGATGGGCAGGAGATCACTTTTACGCCGCGATGGCGGATGCCCAGCGTCTTCAGCATGTCCCAGCCGACACGCACTTCTTCTTCCGGCTCGTCCGACAGCGAGACGCGGACCGTGTCGCCGATGCCGGCCCACAGCAGCGAGCCGAGGCCGATCGAGGATTTTACCGTGCCCATGCGACGCCCGCCGGCCTCGGTGATGCCGATGTGCAGCGGGTGGTCGCACACCTCCGCGAGCTGCTGGTAGGCCGCCACCGCCAGGAACACGTCGGAGGCCTTCACGCTGATCTTGAAGTCGTGGAAGTCGTGCTGCTGCAGGATGTCGGCGTGGTAGAGGGCGCTTTCGACCAGCGCCTCGGGGTTCGGCTCGCCGTATTTTTCCAGCAGGTGCTTCTCCAGCGACCCCGCGTTCACGCCGATGCGCATCGAGCAGCCGTGATCGCGGGCGGCCTTCACGACCTCCTTCACGCGCTCGTCGCTGCCGATGTTGCCGGGGTTGATGCGCAGGCAGGCGGCGCCGCTCTCGGCCGCCTCGATGGCGCGTTTGTAGTGGAAATGGATGTCGGCGACGATCGGCACGTTGACCTCATGCACGATCTCCTTCAGCGCCAGGGCGCTTTCGCGGTCGGGGCAGGACACCCGGACGATGTCCACGCCGGCCAGCTCCGCCCGCCTGATTTGCGCGATGGTGCCCGCGACGTCGTGGGTCAGCGTGTTGGTCATGGTCTGCACGGTGATCGGCGCGCCGTCGCCCACCGGCACCCGTCCGACATAGACCCGCCGCGACTTGCGACGGTGGATATCCTGATACGGGCGGTAGCTGCTCATGTGTGTCGGCTCTCCGTGTGGCCGCGACCCGGCCGGCCCACGCGCCGGGGCGCGGTGAGGCACGGCGGTCGGGTGGCGAATCTGCTAACCCTGGTGGTAGTGCTGCCCCAAAGTATGGTGTGTCTCGCGCCGTGTCGCTACTGCGACGCTGATCTTGGCGCAACCACAGGCACCACCGGCGACGTGGAACCTGCCCCGGAACTGCCCGCGGAGCTGGCGGTGGTCATCGGCAGCGACGCCGAGGGGATCTTGCCGGTCTTCAAAAGGTCGGGATCGAGCAGGATGTCGCGCCGCACGGCGCCCGAGGCGCCCAGCGGCGGCATTGTCGCCCCGTCCACCAGGATGTCAGTACCCCCGGCATTGCCGGTGGTCAGCACCAGGCTGGGCTGCGCCGGCACCGCCCAGAATTCACCGGGGTGCAATACCCGGTTCAACAGCACCTGCCCCGACTTGTCGCGGACCTGCATCCAGGCATCCGCGGTGGCGCTCAGCACGATCCTCGGCTGGTCGGCCGGACGCGGCACAGGGGGTGACGTGGTGGCGGCGGCGGCCTGGCTCGGCGGCACGTATGGTGCCGGTTCCGGTGCAGCGGCACTGTCGGTCGGGCCCAGCGGTGCCGGCACGCCGGCCGGTCCCGCGATGCCGGCCGGGCCAGGTGGCAAGGTCGCTGGTGTCGCGGAGGCCAGTGAACCGGCAGCGGCAGCCGGTGTGCCGGCTGCCGGTAGACCGGTATCCCACGGCCGGCTTGTCGACAGGCCGGTTGCCAGCGGACCGGCCGCCGACGGACCGGTTGCCAATCGTCCGGTCACCACCGAACCGGAGGTCGGTGAGTTGGCAGCCGACGTGGTTGAATTTGGTGTGACGGAAGCAGGTGGCACGGTTCGCTCGGCCAGCGGCGCGAGGCGTGCGGGCACCGGCGGCACGACCTCCGGCGGTAGCGCACCGTTCCCGGACAGCCGGTACCAGCCGATATATGCGCCGACCGCCAGCATCACGCCGAGCAACACCACGGCCCCAGCGGGCACGCCCCGACCTGGAACCGGGGCGGGAAAACTCAACTCCGTCAGACGGTTGACCTCAGCGGCCTCGGAGCGAAACCGTCGCGTCAGCTCGTCCGGATCAAGCCCCAGCGTTGCCGCGTATGTGCGCAGAAATCCGATGGCATATGCGTTGCCGGGCAGGTCCGCGATGCGGCCCTCCTCCAGCGCTACGAGGAACGCCAAGCGGATCCGAAGGCCGGCCGAGACGGCGTCGAGCGACCACCCAAGTCGTTCGCGCGCGGCACACAGGTCCGCGCCGACGCGCGGCGCCGCGGCCACGACGCCGCGCTCTGCGGTGACGATGGACATATTGGTCCGACCACCCGCTAATCTGGACTTGCGTTCGTGCAGCACGACCGCCCCGACCTCATTCGCCTGCCACCGGAATAACGCCGACCGCGGGCCGACGCCATCCAGTTATGACAATGCCGCTTGTTCCAACAGCCCTACACTGAC
>DASRQX010000125.1:0-21707 GCA_035696165.1 Acetobacteraceae bacterium
CTCGATGTCCGCTATGTCGTTACCAACATTACATACGGTACCGCCGAATGGCTCTACGATAGTCTTTACTGCGCACGGGGGCAGGCGGAGAACCTGATCAAGCGGCACAAGAGCCAACTGGCCTCTGATCGGACTAGTTGCCGGTCGCCGCTTGCCAATCAAATGCGGCTGATCCTGCACACCGCCGCCTACTGGCTGATGTTGACAGTGCGCGATGCCATCCCCGGCATGCAACCGTTGGCAAGTGGCGAGTTCTCTACCATCCGGCTGCGGTTGTTGAAGATTGCAGTGCGGATCAAGGAAACTACGACTCGGATCAAACTGGCATTCGCCGCCAACTGCCCCGACGCTGCACTGTTTCGTGGATTGATTGGCGCGCTTATCCTGCGCCCGACGTAAGCGGTGGGGCAAGTGCCCCGGTAGAACCCCGTCTGATCAACCTCCAGCGCCTCGCAGATACGGCCTGAAACGCGATCAAACTAGTCCGCGGCGCGGCGTGCGCTTATCTGTTAACGGTATGCAACGTATATGTGGCCGCCAGTTCGGTGAATAAGATGGGCTAGTCGCCTGAGTCGTTCATAACGTTGGATAAAGCCTTTTCAGTTCAATGCGGGCGTCAGCGGTGGTGTTCCGAGGCGTCAGTACTGATATGATTTCGTTGAGAGATTTGGTTGCAGGGGCACGCAACCACTCATACCGAACACAGATTGCGGCCATCCCCGTCGCCGATCGGCCTCCCGTCCAGATCCTAGCCTGAGGCTGCGGTTCTCGACGTTTAGTGCACGCCAAGAGGAAGTAACGCCAGTTCGCTCCCCCAGATCAGCCTATGCGCTGAGGCGGTAGCCTTCTTTGTGCAGCACGATCTGTGCGCCGCACATTTCTTCGGCCTGCATCCGCACAGCGACCGCCGGGTCCATGGAAGCGGCGACCGTACGGCGACCACCGTCCAGGTCGGCCACGACAATGCTTCGCAGCGGACCCGACTTGTCGCGCACCACCGAATAGCCGGCGACCAGGCCCGAGCCCACATAGTCCATGACGACCGGCTTGACGGAGACCGATCTTGCGACGGCTTCCGTCACATCCGTGAAGCGAAACGGTCCGGGCGCCGCGGTTGCGGACCAAAGGCCGAAGCCTTGCTTTGTCAGCGTGCCCGACACTGATGAGACAAGACCGATTCCCGTCCCTGCGGCACGCAGCTTCTGCCCCATCCGCGCCGTCGATTGCAGCACGTAGTTGTTGTAGGGTCCGCCGGCAAAAGACATACCCCCGGTAACCGTCAAGTCCCGGCCTAGGTCCAGGCTGAGCTCCGCTGCGTAAGCTTCGACTGCCAAAGGGAAGCAACTGTAAAGATCGATCAGATCGAGGTCGGCGGCCGCGAGGCCGAACGGCTCCAACGCCGCCCGTCCCGAGATTCCGGCGCCCGGGCATTTCGCCAACTCGGCGCGTGCGCAGACCGGCACCATGTGGTTGCTCTCGGTGCTGGCCCAGGGAAAAACCCAGCGGTTACGATCGACGCCCAACACAACAGCGGTCTTCGCGGAGCAGAACAATAGTGCCGCTGACTGATCGACGTTCCACGAGGAACACATCAGCTTCGTGTAGGGAAATGCCTGCATGGCGTTCCGCTCCGATGCCAACTTGATCGCCGCCGGCGGCATCGCCTTCCGCGTCCAGGCTGCGGGGTTGTCAGCAGCAATCTCGCTGAAGCGGCTGTAGATCGCCGCGATGCGATCGCGATGCGCATCCACAGACCATCCGTGCCGCGCGCGGAACGCACTTTCCATGATCGCGTAAAGCCCGACGGGCATGCGCAAGCCGGCGCGCAGTTCGGCAGGATGGCGCAGTTCCTCCTTCGGGGACAGCAACAGATCGGGCGTGCCATCCGCATCCTTCGGTTCGGGCAAGACCTGACCGGTGATCTGTGCGCGCAGGATCCGGAAGCCTGCATCGCCGCCAACCACCATCGCGACGTCAACCTCGCCCTCGGCAATCGCCGCGCAGGCCATGCCGATCGGCGTCTGCTGGAGCACGCCCACTGTGGACAGCACCGTGCCGGCACGCGTCGCTCCGACCGCTGCCGCGATGCGTCTGCCCGGATCGCCGTACTGCCACCGCCCCTTTGGCACCAGGATGCGATCCACCGCAGGCAGCAGGCCGGGAGCGCCCGCATCGTCCGCTGCCAGCCCTGCCGCCTTGAGCATCAGCGCCAGCGGGTCAATCGCGCGCGCCGGATCGTCCTCGCGTTGCGTCGCGACGCCGATCCCGACCAGCACCGGCGTCCGGTCAGCGAGCATCACGCGGATGCGGTTCTATTGGCCGCACGACCGGTGCCGCTCTCGCCGGGTAGCGGCGCATTTCAAGCCGCGCGATCTGGTTGCGATGCACCTCGTCCGGTCCATCGGCGATGCGCAGCAGCCGCGCCGTCGCATAGGCGAGAGCCAAGCCGTAATCGTTGCCGGTGCCAGCCCCGCCGAACATCTGGATCGCCCAGTCGACCACCTGGCACGCCATGTTCGGCACGGCGACCTTGATCATCGCTATCTCAGACCGCGCCACCTTGTTGCCGACGGTGTCCATCATGTAGGCGGCCTTCAGCGTCAGCAGCCGCGACTGCTCGATCATGATGCGGGCCTCCGCGATGCGCTCCTGTGTCACGGTCTGCTCCGATATCGGCTTGCCGAAAGCCACCCGCGACTGCGCCCGCCGGCACATCTTCTCCAACGTGCGCTCCGCGAGCCCGATCAGCCGCATGCAGTGATGGATCCGCCCCGGGCCTAGGCGCCCCTGCGCGATCTCGAAACCACGTCCTTCGCCCAACAGGATGTTGGAGACGGGAACACGCACGTTGGCGAAGTCTACCTCCGATGCCCGGTCCGGCACGCCGTAGAAGCCGAAGATGGGCAGCGCACGCAGCACGGTCACGCCTGGCGTATCTTTGGGCACCAGCACCATCGATTGCTGGCGATGCCGATCCGGATTGGACGGATCGGTCTTGCCCATGAAGATGATGATTTTACAGCGCGGGTCGGTTGCCCCGGTAGTGTACCATTTGCGGCCGTTGATGACGTATTCGTCACCGTCTCGCTCGATTGAGCTCTCGATATTGGTGGCGTCGCTGGAAGCCACCGCCGGCTCGGTCATCGCGAAGGACGATCTTATCTCACCGGCAAGCAAAGGCTGCAGCCAACGCTCTTGCTGCGCCGGCGTTCCATAGCGCGCCAGCACCTCCATGTTGCCGACATCCGGTGCTGAACAGTTGAAGATTTCGGGAGCCAGGTGGGAGCGGCCCATGACCTCGCACAGCGGCGCGTACTCCAGGTTCGTCAGTCCCGGTCCGTACGCTTCGTCGGGCATGAAGAGGTTCCATAACCCCGCCGCCTTGGCCCTCGGCTTCAATTCCTCGACGACCGGCTGGACCGCCCACGCGCCGCACTCTTCCGATTCACGAAAGAAGCGGTCCTCGTTCGGATAGATGTGCGCGTCCATGAATACTTCGAGACGGGTCTTGGCGTCGCGTGCCCTGGCCGATAATTCGAACATTGTCATCCGGCCTCTTTGTAATACAGTATCATCCAACAATTCCGCCCCGAGGGTCAAGCAAGAGGCAGAAAGGGCGAGACGTCGGGGGACGGGAAAGATCGCAGTGCGACAGGATCTTCGTGCGGCATTTGCCGCTGCAGTTCGCGCAACCCAGCATGACCGCGCACGGCAGATATACGATTGCTAAATCGCAAAGACACACCATCGTGGATCAATCCTTGCGGGTTAAGCCGACAGCGTTCGCCAGCGCATCGGGCGACAGGCGACCAAGTACGGCGTCCCGATCCCAATGTCCGGTGGCCGGCCAGGCCTTCACCTTCGCGCGCTCCACTTCACGCTTGGTCGAGGACCGCGGGAAATCGTCCACGAAAGCGATGTAGCGCGGGACTTTGAAAGCGGCGAGCGAGGCAAGGCACCAGCGGATCAATTCGGTCTCCGATGGCGGGTCGCCTTCGGGCACGATCCAGGCTTTCACGTCGTCCTCGCCGAGCTCGGATGGGAATCCGGTCACGATCGCCTCGCGCACCGCCTCGTGGCGTGTGAGCACAGCTTCGATCTCATAGGCGGAAATATTCTCGCCGCGGCGCCGCAGCCAATGGCTCTGCCGGCCGGTGAAGAAAAGGTTCCCCTGCTCGTCCAGATGCCCCAGATCGCCGCTGTGGAACCATAGATTGCGCCACGCCTTGCGTGTCGCCTCCGCGTCGTTCTGATACCCCAACATGAAGGTGAACGGGACAGTCGGGCGCAGCGCGATGTTGCCTTGTACGCCCGGCGGCAATTCGCAATCGTTTTCATCCAGGATGGCCACCTGCGACCATCCGTGCGGCTTGCCGACGGACCCGGACATCTGGCTGCCCAGCCGGTTGGATGTCGCCATCGCGCCGCCGGTCTCGGACTGGCCATAGATATCCACGATGGGAATGCCGAACCGGCGTGCGAACTCTTCCGGCACCGCCGGCGGGATCTGTGCATTTACGCCCGTGGCGATGCGCACCTGGTGTTGGCGATCCTGCGGGCTCGCCGGCTGTTGCACCAGCACCGACATCATCGTGCTGATCGGATCGATGATCGTCGCACCGACATCGCGCACGCGCTGCCAATAGCCCGACGCGCTGAAGCGCCGGTCCATCACGACCGTCATGTCATTGAGCAACGGCCCGACGATACCAAGCTGCACGCCGCTGGCGTGGAACAAGGGCAAGCTCGTGTAATGCCGGTCGGCCGAAGTCGCCGATAGCGTCTCGCCGTAGCGATACCCGGCGCTGACGATGGCGAAGTGCGGCAGCACCACGCCTTTGGGCAGCCCTGTCGTGCCGCCGGTATACAGGATCATCGCCGGATCGCCCGGCCGGTTCTGAACGCGGGGCGGCGGATCGCTGGGTTTCAGCAACGATGCAAACGACAGGTCCTTGTCGTCATGGCGCGCATCAACCAGGCACAGGCGCACGCCTGACCGGATCGCGGCGGGAAGCTGCATGACGCGAGAGAGGCCTTCTGCGTCGGTCACAAGCATTTGTGCACCGCTGTTACGCAGCGTGTGGAGCAGATCGTCGCCCGTCAGGCTTGCATTCAACGGCGCCCAGATTGCGCCGGTCCGGTTGGTGCCAATCCAGCCGAAGACCTGCTCCGCGCAGTTGCTCAACAGGCTGGTAACGCACGCCCCCGGTCCGATGCCCATCCGCGCCAGGTTCGCCGCAACGCGGTCGGAAAGCGCATCCAGCTCCTGATAGCTCACGCCGCGGCCGTCGATCGTCGCGAAGACCTTGTCGCCGTGCTGCCGCGCCTTGCCGTGCACCAGTTCGGGCACTGCGTTCCACGGTGCGTTCTTGCCGTGGATCAGGATCGTGTCTCGTCGCGCGGTGGTTTCGCTCTCGTCTGCCATCGGATTGCTCATGACGGTATGATGCGGTCGGCCCGCAGCAGGCCAATCCAGTCCAGAAACATTTGCTCGCTGTCGATGAAGCCATTGAAGCCGAATTTCCGCGCCTTCAGGCCGGACAGGATCATCGGCTCGGCTGGCGTCTTGTAGCCGAGCAGATAATCCACCATGCCCCAGTTTGGCACGAGGTCCTGCAGGCTATGCCGCCGCAGGCCGTGACGCTCGACAATGCGCTGCCAGATATCGGCCTTGCCCGGCATGATCCGGGCGAGCCGCGCCGGCGCATTCGGCGCCAGCTCCATGCTGAAAGTCTTGGCAATTTTCGGCCACAGCGAATCCCAGGTAAAGCAGTCGCCGTTGACGATATTGAAGATCTCGCCGGCGCAATCCGGTGTCGTCAGCGCCCATTCCGCGGCTGCGGCCAGCAATCGGGAATCGGTCGCCTCCTGGATCCGCGACGGCCCACCGGGGAACCGCAGCGGCAATCCCAGCTCTCGCGAGATGGCGGCGTAGATCGCCAGTCCCGACAATCCGTTCATCGGGCTGCCCAGCGCGAAGCCGCAGACGAATTGCGGCCGCAGCGCGGTCCATGTCCAGGACGCGCCGGCCTGCGCCTCGCGGATGTAATCCTCCTGCCCATAATAGAAGTTCGGCGCCAGATAACGCGGGTCGTCTTCCTTGGCGGGCAGCTTGAACGTGCCGGCCGCGGCGCCGTACGCCTTCGTGCCCTGCAACAACAGGATGCGCTGCAGACCCTTTGCGTGACGACGCAGCGGCTCCATCAGCTTGCGCAACATCGCCACATTCGTATCTGCGTGGTCCTGCTGCAGCCACCCGACGAGCAGATTCTCCTTCTCGTACGTTGCACAGTAGACGACATGCGTGACGCCGGTCAGTTGCGCCGCCACCGCCTCGCACGATTCAGTGCTCTGCAAATCCGCGGTCAGCAACCGTGCCCGCGTTTCGAATCCCGGCGCGCGGCGCGAAAGCCCGGCCAGCTTCCAGGCTCGCTGTCCTTCGAAGTGCCGCAGCACATTCCGGCCAACCACGCCGGTGGCGCCGACCACGAGCAGTTCGCGGGTCATCGGCCGTGCCTCATCCTTTCGCCGGTGCCTTCGAGTTAGTGCCGGAACCCCGTTGACGCGCTCGAATGTCTAGCATTATTGTCCGACAACTTCAAGAAGCGATGTTCGACATTTCATGCCTGCCCGACATGCTCTGCAAGACGGCCGCCGGTGCAAGCGGCCTGCCGATCCAAACAGCACGCCGAAAACAGCACCCCAATCAGTGGGAGAGATGCCGATGACCTTGAAACGCCGCGATCTTCTGGCCGGCCTTGCCGGCGCCGCCTTCATTCCGGCCCGCGCGCGAAGCCAGGACCGCCAGATCATCAAACTCGGCATCCTCGCCGACATGACAGGCACCTATCGCGACCTCGGCGGCCCAATGATCGAGCCGTGCGCGCGCCAAGCCATCCAGGATTTCGGCGCCACCGGTTTCGATGTGCAGGCGCTGGTGGCCGACCATCAGAACAAGGTCGATATCGGCCTCGCTATCGCGAAGGAATGGATGGACCGTGAGGGCGTCGATGCGCTGGTCGATATCAGCAACAGCGCGCTCGCCATCGCGCTGGCGCCGGTCGTGCAAGACAAGAATAAGGTGCAGCTCAACACCGGCGCCGGCACCTCCGATCTCACCGGCAAGGCCTGCACGCCGAACCTTGTGCATTGGAGCTTCGATTCGTGGGAGAGCGCGCATTCGACCTGCGTCGCGACCGTGAAGCTGGGCGCCGACACCTGGTTCTTCATCACGCCCGACTACGCTTTCGGGACCGCCGCGCAGCGGGATGCCACGGCATTCGTCGAAGCGGCTGGTGGCCGCGTGCTCGGCTCGGTGAAATATCCCTTCCCCGGCACCACGGATTTCTCGTCCTACCTGCTGCAAGCACAATCCAGCGGCGCGAAGGTCATTTGTCCGGCTGTCGCCGGCAATGACCTGGTGAACTGCGTCAAACAGGGCGGCGAATTCGGCGTCACGCGCAAGGGCGTGAAGATGGCCGCGCCGATCACGTACATCAACGACGTCCACGGCATAGGCCTCGACCTTGCCGCGGGCCTGCTGCTGACCGAGACGTTCTACTGGGACCTGAACGACCGCACGCGCGCTTTCACCAAGCGCGTGCAATCCAGCTTCAAGGATACCAAGCCGAACCCAGAACAGGCCGGCGCGTACTCCGGGGTGCTGCATTATCTGAAAAGCGTCGCGAAACTCGGTGCGGTGCAGGCGAAGGCGTCCGGGCGCGATGCCGTCGCGACGATGAAGGCTATTCCCACCGACGACGACGTGTTCGGCATCGGCCGCGTGCGCGAAGACGGGCAGAAGCTGCACCCCGCTTATCTGTTCGAAGTGAAGGCAGCTTCGGCCAGCAAGTACCCTTGGGACTACTACACGCCGGTGTCTACGACGCCGCTCGAAGATGCATTCCGTCCCATGAACCAGGGCGGTTGCCCGATGGTCGCCAAGCTGTGAGCGGAACGCGGCGCCGGTGTCTAGCCGGCGCCGCGACGCTCGATCTCTTGCGCCAGCCGCCAGCCCTTGTCGGCGATTGGTTTGGCCTTCTGCCCAAGTTCGGCAGCGGCAGCGCTGGACGCGGTGCCATCCAATGAGCGCTTGGCAATCCCCTGGATGATCGCCGCCAGCCGGAACAGGTTGAACACCAGATAGACCTCCCAGTCCGTTCCGGGTTGACGCTTGGTCAGGCGGTTGTAGGCGCCGACATACGCGTCTTCCGAAGGGATCCCCAGCGCTGCAATATCCACCCCGGCCATCCCGCGAAACAGATCGGGCTCCAGCCGCCATGCCAGCACATTGTTGCCGAAGTCCGAGAGCGGATCGCCCAGCGTCGACAGCTCCCAATCCAACACCGCGACCACACGCGGCTCCGTCGGATGGATCAGCATGTTGTCGAGCCGCAGATCACCGTGGACGATGCCGGTCTCATTCGAGGTCGGCAGCCGATTGGGCAGCCAGTCCATGAGGTGATCCATCGCCGGGATCGGCACGGTCTCCGACAGGCGATACTGCTGCGACCACCGCGCCAGTTGCCGCTGCATGTAATTCGCGGGCCGCCCGAAATCGCCAAGGCCAACCGCGACCGGATCAACCGCATGCAGCCTGGCGATCGTCTCGCACATCGACCGGAAAATCCCGGCGCGATCATCGGGCGACAGTCCGGGCAACAGCGGATCGAAATAGACCCGGCCGGGCACGTATTGCATGACATAGAAGGCACTTCCCAACACCGCGTCGTCCTCGCACAGCGCGAAGACCTTCGGCACGGGGACATCGGTCGCCTCCAGCGCCTTCAGGACGCGGTATTCCCGGTCCACCGAATGTGCCGATTGCAGCAGGTCGCCGACCGGCTTCCGACGCAGCACATAGTCGCCGGACCCGGCCTTCAGCCGGAACGTCGGATTGGACTGACCGCCGTCGAAACGCTGCGCGTCCAGCGGGCCGCGGTATCCCGGCACGTGCCGCGTCAGCCACGCGTCGAGCCGCGGCAGGTCGGGCGTGTTCGTGAAGAACGCCGCCGCACCGTCCGGCGCATTGTGATCCGGTTCGCTCAAGCGATCTCCTTGGCAATCGCCGCCATCAGAAAGCCGACTATATTGTCCGACATCTTCGTTGACAATACGCAGCCGAGCAGCTTGAGTCGACAGGCTTGCGGCGATCGGAGCCGGTTGAGGGAGGTGGCGTTGACCGACATTCGTACTGCGCTGCATTGGCAGCGCAGCATCCGTTGCTACAGCGACCGTGCACGCACGGTGGATGACGCGTTTCGCGCCGCGGTCGCCGCCGCGCCTGATTCGCCTGCGCTGTCGGACGGCGATGCCCGCCGCAGCTATGCGGCACTGGATGCGATTGTTGACAGAATGGCCAGCAACCTTTCGCGACTCGGCGTCCGCCGAGGTGATCGCGTCGCGGTTTATCTCGGCAATTGCGGGGAAGCCATCATCAGCGTTCTGGGCATCGCGCGGCTCGGGGCGGTGCTGGTGCCTGTCGGGTCACGGCTTCGCCGGCCCGAACTCGAATATGTGCTCGCCGACGCCGAGCCGGTCGCACTGATCTACGACCAGGACCTTGAATCCGAACTGCCGCCTGCCTCGGTCTCGCCCGGCCCGGCAATGCGCTTTCGCGTCGGCGGCGATGCGGACGAGTTCGGCGTGTTGCTCCGCGCCGGGAACGCGCCGCCCCTCAGCACGGTCGGCGAAGATGACCTGTTCGCCATCCTCTATACATCAGGCACGACAGGCCGCCCGAAGGGAGCGATGTTGAGCCATCTGGGCGCGGTTCATTCGTCGCTGCATTGGAAATACTGCCTGGGGTTCGGGCCGGGCGAGATCTCCGCCCTCTGCATTCCCTGGACCCATGTCGCCGGGTTGTGCGGCGCCGTGCTGCCGATCCTGCATATCGGCGGCCACCTGATCGTCATGCGCAGCTTCGCCCGGCGCGACTTTCTGGAGCTGGCGTCACGCGAACGGATCACCCACGCCCTGATGGTGCCCGCCATGTACAGCCTGTGCCTGCTGGAGCCGAACCTGGCCAGTTTCGATTTGTCCGCCTGGCGGCTCGGCGTCTATGGTGGCGCACCGATGCCCGAACCGACGATCCGCCGATTCGCTGCCGCCGTGCCGCATCTTGCGATGTGCAACGCCTACGGCGCCACGGAAACCACGTCGCCCGCCACCATCATGCCGCCCGGCGACGGGATCGTGCACACCGACAGCATCGGCAAGGTCGTTCCCTGCGGCGCCATCAAGGTCATGGACGAACAGCAACGGGAAGTGCCGCCTGGGGAAGCCGGGGAGCTTTGGATCGCCGGCCCGATGATCGTGGCCGGCTACTGGCGCAACCCCACAGCGACCTCCGCCGGCTTCACGGATGGTTACTGGAAGTCGGGCGATATCGGCTCGATCGACAGCCAGGGCTATGTCCGTATCGCGGACCGCAAGAAAGACATGATCATTCGCGGTGGCTTCAAAGTCTATCCGGCCGAGGTCGAGAACGTGCTGTGCGATCAGGCGGGCGTCGTGGAAGCCGCGGTTGTCGGGCAGGCCGACAGCGTCCTCGGCGAACGGTCCGTCGCGTTCGTGCGCACCACCGCTGCGCTGTCGGAACAAGCGGTGCGCGAGTTCTGCGCCGCGCGAATGGCGGACTACAAGGTGCCCGACTGGGTCGTTGTTACCGACGAACCGCTGCCGCGCAATGCCAACGGCAAGATCCAGAAGGATGAGCTGCGGCGATTGGCCGCGCACCATGTCGCCGCGACACCGCGCCGAAAGACCGGCCGTTGAGCAGCCGGCAACGCAAGGCCGCCGCCGCCCCGGATCGCGGCCTCGAGTCGCCGCTGCCCGGAAAAGCCGCCCGGCAAACGACTGTCCATCCGGTCAGTTCCCCCGATCTGATCTTCCGCGAGATCATCCAGGGTCTCTACAAGGGCACCTACGTGCCGGGACAGCGGCTGGTCGAGGTCGATCTGACGCAGAAATGGGGCGTCAGCCGCGGCACGGTGCGGGAAGCGCTGAACCGGCTCGCGGCGGAAGGGATCGTGGTGCTCAGCCGGCATCGTGGTGCTGCGATCCGCGTGCTCGATGTTGCGGAAATGCAGGACATCCTGGCGGTGCTGGAGATGATGATCGGCATGGCCGCGCGGCTGGCGGCACAACGCATCGGGCTTGGCGCCAACCGCGAGCGTTTCACCGAAAGCTTCGAGATGCTGCTGGGCTTCCGCAGCCGCCCTGATTCGATGGACCTGGTGCGGGCGCGCAATCGCTTCTACCGCACGCTCGCCGCGATCGGCGGCAACAAGGAACTGGAACTGCTGCTGAGCAAGGTGCAGGTGCATCTGCTGCGCGTGCAGCTTCGTGCGCTGCATGAAAGCCTCGTCGTCGAACGATTCGACGATTACAACCGCATCGGCGATGCCGTGCTGGCTGGCGACGCACGTCGCGCCGAGCTCGCGGCGCGGCGCCATGTCCGGGCGATGATGGACATCCTCGATAAAGTCCTGGCCTGACGTCGCCAATCCTGTCGGGCGGAAATTTTACTCGAGCTCCGGGCCTATCGGGCGAACGCGAGCCGCAGGCCCGCCTGCTCCCAAGGCACCGCATAAAGTCGGCCGGTTGAGGACAGCGTGACGTAGGCTTGCTTCAGATCGGGGCCGCCGAAACAGATGTTCGTCGGTATTTCGTCCGGCATCTCCATTTGCGAAAGGACATCGCCAGCGGACGAAAAAATCGTCACGCCCAAGGGGATCGTCGCTACGCAAATATCGGCATTCGCCTGGACCGCGAGCGAGTCCAGAAGCTGATATCCCGGCAACCCGGCCACGCAGCGCCGCACGGCAAACGGCGCGCCCCGGTCGAGACACCGCAATGCCCCAAGGCCGACGATGTCGTAGGCCCACAGGCGCGCCGTCGTGGTTTCCGCCACATAGAGCGTCATCCCGTCGGGCGACAGGCCGATTCCGTTGGGCTTTTCCAATGGCGACGCAACCAGCCGTATCTCGCTGCCGTCGGTGCGCGCCCAATACACGGCGCCGCGGTCCTCGTGGTGGCGATGGACGCGGCCACAATCCGTGAACCAGAAGCTGCCATCCGCGGCAAACACGATGTCGTTCGGGCCTTTCAGCGTTCGCTCGCCGCACCGGTCATACAGCCGCTCGATCGATCCGGTCTCGAGGTCGATCGCATCGATCCAGCCGGAGACGTAGTCATTCGCCGGCAAACCAGGATGCAGAATGCCGTTGCGCTCGTGGAACCGGAAACCGCCGCTGTTGCAGACGTAACATCTACCATCCGGCCCGATTGCCGCGCCGTTCGGGGATCCTCCGGGCCTGGCGATGACTTCGTGGGATCCATCCGGATGAACCCGCAGCAGCTCGCCGCGGGACAGGCTGACGACGATCACCGAACCGTCCGCCATCGCGACCGGTCCTTCCACGAACCCAAGCCCCTCCGCCACGACGCGCCCCGATTCCTTCATCTCCCCGGTTCCTTCATGTCACGGTCCTTCTCTCAACTTTCCCGTCGGCGCCATGGTGGCTCGATCTAGCCGAACAGGTCGGCCGCACGCTTGCGCAAGACCTTCTTCTCGACCTTGCCGAGAAAATTCTCCGGCAGCGCGTCAAGCTGTTCGAACCTTTCCGGCACCTTGTAGTCGGCGAGTGCAGCGCGGCAATGCCGTTCCACATCGGCGAGACTCGCCGTCGTACCTGGTGCCAGCACCACAAAACCGACGATCTTCTCATCGCGGAACGCGTCGGGGATACCAACGACGGCTGCTTCGGCGACGCCGGGCACTTCCAGCATCACGCGTTCCACCTCGGCGGCCGCGACGTTGATGCCGGAGCGCTTGATCAAGTCTTTCTTGCGATCGAGGTAAGTCATGTAGCCATCCTCATCGACGACCGCGACGTCACCCGTGCGCAGCCACCCGTCGCGATAGAGCGCCTGGGTCAGATCGGGCGCGTTGTAGTATCCCGACGTGAAGGCATGGCGCGACAACGCCCGCAAACGAAGCTCGCCGGCGGCACCCGTCCCCAGCGCGCGTCCCTCGTCGTCCGTGATGGCCATCTCGATGCCAGGAAGCGGCAGCCCGGCGGCCCCGGGCTTCCACAGCGGCCCTTCAGGCACCGCAAGGGCGATACCGCAGGTTTCGGTCTGACCGAACACCTCGACGAGCTGGATGCCTCCGAAACGGTCCCTGAATTCGTGCCGTCTGGCCTGATCCAGCGGCAACGCGAACTGCACGCGGGTGACACGATGCTTGCGATCCTCGTCCAGCGCCGGATGGGCGAGGATCATCTTGATGTGCGTTGAGTTCAGCGCGGTCAGAGTGATGCCATGTTCCACCAACTGCGCGCCGAAACGGCTGGCGGAGAATTTGTCGATCATTACCATGCAGCAGCTCGACAGGATGACCGGAGCCAACAGAATGACGCCACCGTTGTTGTGGTAGAACGGGAAGAAGTGCAGCAGCCGCTCGTCCGGACGGTAGCCCAGCGCAATGATGGAATTCTGGCCCCCGTGCACCAGATTGCCGTGAGTGTAGATCACGCCTTTCGGCCGGCCCGTGGTGCCCGAGGTGTAAATCAGCATCGCCACGTCGTCTGCCGCGGGAAACGGCACGTCGACCTGGTCGCTCCCCTCGGCCAACAGCCGGTTGAACGGCGCTTCGCCGGCGTCCAGCAATCCATGGTCGGCGATCATGATGCGGACCGGCTGCGTCACGGCATCCGCGGCGGCCTGCGCCAGATCGCGGAAGTCCGCACCGCAGATGAATGTCTGCGATCCGCTGTCCCGCAGTTGGTAGGCGGTCTCATCGAGCTTGAACAGCGTCGAACATGTCACGTTGATCGCACCGATGCGCTGGGTCGCGAAGATCGCCACCAGATGCTCGGGGCAGTTCGCCATCTGGATCAGCACCCGATCGCCGGCGCGTACCCCCAGCCGCCGCAGACCATTCGCCGCGCGCGCGACCATGCGTCCGAAATCGCCGTAGCTCAGCTTGCGGCCCCGGTACTCCAGGAAGGTCTTGTCGGGCATACATTCACGATTGAACGCAATGGCCCGCACCAGGGAACGATTGCCAACACAGTCGAAACCCGTCACTGGTGCCACTGTTATGTCCGCTCCTCGTCTGCAGTGAGCCGGGCTGCGATGGGCAGCACACCCCGATCCGTGCGCTGAAAGCCGATCCGGACGCGGCAACCGATGCCGATCCCGGGCTCGGCATGCGTCATCACCCGCACGCCTTCGTCCAGGTCGACGAGGCACAGCCCATAGGGTGCGCGCTCGCGCCACTCGGGCGATGGCGCGCGAACGACCACGGTTGCCGCATAGACGGTGCCGACACAGCCCGATACGCGCGTGGCAACCCGCGTCGAACCGCAGCGCGGGCAGAAGTCGCGCCGGAAATACCATGTCTCGCCGCAGACATCGCAGCCTTGGTAGGCCAGCGCCTCGACACCGTCCGTCCAGTCGATCGGCGCATCCATCACGAGGTCCTCTCCACAACGATACTGACGTGGGACGACATGATGCCGCCGTCACCGTGCATCAGCGCCAGCGCCGGCTCGCTGCGGATCTGTCGCTCCCCGGCCCGCCGCGTGACCTGGCGGTGCATCTCGACCAGATGCGCCAGCGCGCCGCCGACGCCGCAATGCCCGTAGGACAGCAGCCCCCCATGAGTATTCAGCGGCAGATTGCCATCCGCGTCGTATCGCCCCGCCGCGACGTCCTTGCCCGACGCACCGCGACGCGACAGGCCGATCTCCTCCAGCAAAATCGCCAATGTGATGGTGAAGCTGTCATAGATGCCCGCATAGCCGATGTCGGCCACGCCGACGCCGGCGTCCGCGAGTGCACGTGCGCTCGACCGCCTGGCACCGAAGGCGGTCAGGTCCTTCGCGCCAGTCACATGCTGATGCGTATGCGCCTGCGAACAGCCGCGAACCCGCAGCGCGTTCGCGCTGATCCGGTCCGCGCTGACAACGAACGCCGCCGCGCCATCCGAGATCGGGCAGCAATCCATCAGCTTGAGCGGCGGCGCGATCGGCTTGGACGCCAGCACATCCTCGACGGTGATCGGGTCGCGCAATTGCGCGCCAGGATGCCCGGCGGCGTTCCGCCGCATCAGCACAGCCAAGTGCGCGAAATCGGTCTCGTCAAGACCGGTCTCGTGCATGTAGCGCGATGCGACCAGCCCGTAATAGGCGGGGATGGTCGGGCCGAGCGGCACTTCGTATTGGTGTTGGCCAGCCTGCGCGAGCGTCTGCATCGTCATGTCGCGGCTCTGTCCGGTCACCCGGTTTTCGCCGGCAACCACCAGGATGTTCCGCGCGGCGCCCGCATCCGCGACCAGATTGGCGAGCATCGCCATCGCGAGCCCGGTCGCGCCGCCCACCTGCATGCCGTGTGCATAGCGCGGCTGCAGCCCGAAATGCTCCGCAAACAATGTCGACAGCATCAGATGCGGCATGGTGGTCGAATAGCCGCAGACCAGCCCGTCGATATCCCGCCGCTCCAGGCCGGCATCGGCAAGCGCCGCCGTCGCGGCTTGCGACATCAGATCGATCGTCGTGCTTCCCGCATGCTTGCCGAAAGCCGTCATGCCAACGCCGGTGATCCAGGCCATGCGGTTCCTCAGATCTGCGCTGTCGCGGTATCGGGTTCGCCGCCCAGATAGACGCGATGGATGATGCCGGACTCCTGCAACTGGTCCGGCCGCCCGGCGCCAACCAGACTGCCGTGATCCATGATGTAGCAATGATCAGCGTAGGCCAGCGCCTTCTTGACGAATTGTTCGACCAGAAGAATCGCCGTTCCCTGCTCGGTCAACGACTTCGCCAACTTCAGGATGCGATCCACCACAAGAGGCGCCAGGCCCGCCGACGGCTCATCCAGAATCAGCAGACGCGGCTTCGCGACCAGGCCCTGCGCGACCGCCAGAATCTGCTGCTGTCCGCCGCTGAGACGCGCTGCGGGCTGCCACCGCCGTTCCTCCAGCTCGGGGAACGACTGGTAGATCGAATCGATCGTTGCGGCGTCGCGTGACTGACCGCTGCCGAAGATACTGACTTGCAAATTGTCGTCGACCGTCAGGCTGGCGAAGACGCGGTGCCCGTCCAGAACCTGCACCAGACCGTCCCGCAGAATTGCGGCGGGCGATGCGCGGGTGATGTCCGCGCCGCCGAACCGCACCACGCCGGCGCGCTTGCGGATCAGTCCGGACACCGCCCGCAGCGTCGTCGTCTTGCCGGCCCCGTTGCGCCCCAGCAGCACCGTGAACGCGCCCGGCTCGACCGTCAGGGAAATCCCATGCACTACCTCAAGCCGCCCATAGGCGACATGCAGGTCGACGATCTCCAGCAGTGGCGAACCGCCGCTCAACTTACTCTCCCAGATACACACGCCGAACCTCGGGATCGGCGCGCACCTCGTCCGGCGTGCCGGTGCGGATGACCCGCCCGAAGTTCAGCGTCGTCACCACGTCGCTGGCACCGAACACCAGATCAGTGTGATGTTCCACCAGCAGGACGCCCACCCCTTGCCGGCGCAGCGCGCCGATCACCTCGCCCAGCCGGTCGATCTCGGTATCGGTCAGGCCGCTGGCCGGCTCGTCGAGCAGGATGAAGCCGGGCGAATGCATCAACGCACGGGCGATCTCGACGAAGCGCAGTTCCGCATGAGTCATGGCGTTGGCGGGCCGCTCCGCCAACGCGCGCAGCCCGAGTCCGCTCAGCAATGCCAGCGCCGTCCCGCGCAGCTTCCGTTCGTCCCGGATCGCGCGCGGGCCCGATACGAGCGCTTCAACAAAGGTCGCCTGCGCCTCACTCCAGCCGCCGGCCATGACGTTATCCAGCACCGTCAGCTCCGGGATGACGCGCGGCGTCTGGAATGTCCGCCCGATGCCATGCCGCGGCCGCCAGTTCGCCGGCGAGCGGGTGATATTGTGGCCATCGAGCATGACCGAACCAGAATCCACCGCATAATAGCCGCTCAGGATATTCAGCAGCGTTGTCTTGCCGCTACCGTTCGGGCCGATCAGTCCGTGCACAGTCCCGCGTTGCGCCGTCAGCGAGACATCCTGAAGCGCCTTCACGGCGTCGAAGCTGCGACTGACGCCGACGGCTTCCAGACTCCCGCCAGCCGCGACCGGATGTGGCAGGCGCAGCGACGCGGCCGATCCATGCGACTTGGTCCGCATCGCAGACCCGCCCGGGCTGTGCTGGCTCGCATCCAGGCCGTCCAACGTGCGCGTGGATGCAATGCTCTGGGTCATGCTCTGGCCAGCGGCCGCGGCGGCAAGGTCGTCGCGCGGCCGGCCCAGCCCAAAAGCTTGCCTGGCCTGGGCCAAATGCGATTCGAGACCGCCGCCCGGACTTGCGTCATTGGCCTTCGCGGCGCGCGGACCGTCGATCAAGGCACCTAACCCGCCCGGAATGAGCAATACCACTGCCAGCAGCAGAACGCCGTAGAAGAGATGGCTGTATTTCGCGAGCGGCGAGACGGCCTCCGGTAGCAGGGTCAGCACCACCGTTCCGATGAACGGCCCGATGATGCTGCCCTTGCCGCCGATGATGATGCAGATGAAGAAGAACAGGCTCAGGTCGAAGGCGAATGTGTCGGGTGTGATGTAGGTTTGCAGCGCGCCAAATAGCGCGCCGGCAACGCCGGCCACGACGCCGCTGAAGGTGAACACGGCAAGCTTGACACGATAGCCCGGAATCCCGACAGAGGCGGCCATCACCTCGCTTTCGCGAACCGACACCATCGCCCGGCCCCACATGCTTCGCGTGACCAGCACGGTCATCAGCGTCACCACGCCGGCGATGCCCGCCGTGAACAGATATTGCCCTCGCTGCGTGTCCATCGGAGGCGAGAAGGCGGATACCATCACCCCGGTGCCGCCGCCCGTGACGTCCGTCAGCGCCACCGCCAGTTCAACCACGATGATCGTAAAGGCCAGCGTCGTCATAGCGAAATAGAAGCCCGGCAACCGCAGCGAGGGCAGGCCCAGCAGCAATCCGCAAAGCCCGCCGGTGACGCCTGCCAACACCAGCGCCACCTCCGGGCCGACAATATTGCGCGCTGTCAGGATCGCGAACATATACGCACCGACCGCCAGAAGCCCTACGTGCCCGACCGACAACTGTCCGGTGAAGCCGACGACAAGGTTCAGCCCGGCGATGAGAGTCCAATAGGCGGCGATCAGTGTCGCGAGATGCACGGCATACGGACCGCCCAGCAGCGGCAGCAGAATGATCAGCGCGGCCAGAATGAATTGCATCGGGCCGCTGCCGAGCGCACGCATGGTCATACCATTCGCGCTGCGCGAACGCCGAACAGCCCCTGCGGCCGCGCCAATAGCAGGATGATGAGCAGGCCGGTGGAGATCGAATTTTGGAAGGCGCCGCCAAAAAAATGCGTGGCGAATGCGGTCAGCAGGCCCAGCAGCAGCCCGCCGGTCAGCGCGCCCGCGGTACTGCCCAGGCCGCCGATTGCGAGTGCTATGAATCCGTTCAGCGTCAGCATGAAGCCCAGCGCAAAATACGCGAATGTCAATTGCCCGGCGGCGAAACCCGTCAGGCTGCCAACCGTGCCGGCCAACGCATAGGACGCCGCGCGCACGGCGTTGACCGGAATGCCCCTGGCGACGGCCGCCTGGGTGTCATCGGACACCGCCACGAACAGCTTGCCGATGATCGTTCGCCGCAGGAACAGCTCCAGCATCGCGGCGACCAGCAGCACGGCGCCAATCGGCAGCCAATATTTCTGGTCCAGAAGCCCGCCGAAATCCTGCTTGAACAGCCGCGGAAAGCGTCGCGGCTCGGTGCCCCAGGTCAACGCGACGACCTGCTGGATGATGGTCGAGAAGGCCAGCGTGCTCAGCAGCCACAGATGCTGATCAGACCGCTCCAGCACGCGCCGCACCGCGACGAACTCGATCGCGAGCCCCAGCAGCGCGCCGGCCACAAGCGTCGCCAGGAAACCCACGATCGGTTGAAGCTTCGCGATATCGATAAAATACGCACCCAGCACGCCGCCGATCATGAACGTGAAGCCAGCGGTGATGCTGAGGACGCGGGACGTCGCGTAGGTCAGGTTATAGACCATCGCCACACTGCTGTAGATCGCGCCCAGTGCAATGCCCGATAGGATAACGGACAGCATCGTGCCTTCTCCGATTAGTCAGCGCGGCGCGAGCTTGTAGCAGCCATCTTTGAACGAATTCGCCAAGTTGGCGGCCATGCTGCTGTCCGGCACCCCGTTGTGGTTCGTCTCGGTCCAGGTGTACTGGGCGAAGACGCCAGGGAAGTCCTTCGTGTTGTTCAGCACTTTCCTGATGTCGGCGGGATCGGTGCTCTTGGCGGTCCGCACCGCATGGCTGATCACCTGAACGACGTCGTAGCCCAGCGCGATCCACCAGAAATTAAACTGGATCGGCCCACTGCCTAGCTGCGGGCGAATGGCGTCGATCAGCTTCTGCGTGTGCTCCGGCAGCTTGCCGTCCGGGCCGAAGGACATGCTCTGGTAGCCGATGGTGATGGTGTTGTCCCAGTAGCTCGGTTTGTTCAGCAACTGCTGGATCGATGGCGCACCAAGAACCGGATGGCCGATGATTGGAACATTCCATCCCAGATCGCCACGCGTGTTCAGCAGCCGAGCCGCCAGACCGCTGGCGGCGGTCCACACCATCACTGCCTCCGATCCCGCGTCGCGCGCCTTCGATATCTCGTCGGTCAGATCGGTCTTGTTCGGGTCGATGAGCACCGTGTAGACGACTTCGGCGCCCATCGCCTTAACCATCTCGACGGCGCGCTTGGCACTGGACGTGCCATAGCCGGTGGTGTCGCCGACGATGGCGATCTTGTGCTTTCCAAGCTGCTTGATGCCGTAGTCGTTGGCGACCGAGATCCACTGTGTTGTCGTGTTCACGACCCGGAAGGCCAGCGGATATTTCACCGGGTCGATCAGCTCCTCGACCGCGCCGGTCACCAGGTTCGGAATGTGGGCGCGCGCGATGATGGGAACCGTCGCGAGCGACTCGCCCGAATTGACCGGACCTGCGACGAAGTTGACCTTGCCGGTGAACACAAGCTGCTGCGCAAGGTTGACGGCATTGGTCGGATCGCTGCCGGTGTCGCGCGAGACGAGCTCGATCGGACGCCCGTCTATGCCGCCCGCCTTGTTGGCTTCCTCGACGCCGAACCGCACCCCGTGATCGAAGCCGATCGCCGCCGTGGCCAGCGCGCCGGTCAGCGAGGGCAGCCATCCGATCTTCACCGGTTCCGCGGACGCAGCCCGGCCCTTCGCGGGCACGAACGGCATCGCAAACGCAGCCGCCGTCACGGCCCGTCGCGAGATCGTGAGCCCTTTGCGATCGATGTCCTTCATGGACCCGAGTCTCCCCAGTGTGGTGGTGTTGTCATATCGTCGCACAGGATTGCCCTACAATCAAGGCCAGCACAACTTACGGCAGCAAGCGCGGTTCCTTCGGCTCCCAGATCATGCGGCCCATCGTCTCCTCGTCGGCAACTCAGCAGCCAATCTGGCCCCTTCTAGATTTTGGATTCCCGGCTGAACCTATGGGTGCTTTAGGCATGGCTGCAACACGCGTCGCACCACTGTCGAGGTGAACCTGGATCGCGACGGTAACAACGTTCTGGCTGGTGCAATGCGGGCAAGTCCTCGCTTCGACCACAACATCCGTGCGACGGACGAGCCAGAGGCGGCGGGAAGCCAGACTGCGGCGTCCTTTAACCATCGGCACCTCCAAGCCCCCTCCCCAACACAGTCCCGGCAGAGCCCGGCGGCGGTGGCCACGATCGTGGGGAGAGCATCCGGTCGGACAGTCGGTGGACGGTCGTGGGGATGGTCTTGGGACGGCTGGTAGAGGGTCGGTGAAGGGTTCAGCCCTAGATGGTGAAGGGGCGAAGGCGGAGATCGGTCCAAGGACCTACATCCTCATCCGAGCAGTGAGTCCGGCCCTGCTTGGTTTGGGTCCATCAGCCCGTCTAAACAGACACCTGTTTTCTTGCGTAGGGCGACCAAGAAACCGACCGTAGGCTCCCTCTCACCACGTTTGTAGGACGCATAAGCGATAGGCGAAATGCCAAGCAGCGACGCAAACACGGCACTTCCCAGATTTGGGAGGTCAATGCTCTCGCCGTACGTCCTGCGTAGCCGGGCAAGACGCTCACCAAACCTTTCCAGATCGATAAGATCAATGGACATAGAACGCGAGGCCTCCTTCGCTGGTCAGTGGCGTATTGCCGGGATCGGCATCTCCCAGATCAGTCTGATCCGAACCGCACGCAGAACGTCAGCCCACCCCCAATACGCACCGAGCGTGCGGTAGTCGTCCCCGCATAGTTCTTCGAGATGAACAGCTGAATCATTGACATATACGATGAGCGTGGGGACCGCCGCGAAACTGGGGGTCAAGCGGCAACCGCCGTTGGCGGGGATACGTCGTTCGCCGGATAAAACTTCTGCCCGAAGTCGAAACCGAGCGTGCCATTGTAGACGGCGCAACGAACTTGAAGCAGGAGGTCCGCGCCGCGTCGTGACCACCGCATCTGCTGAGATTTGTTCATCCGACGGTTCACCAGAAAATTGGCCGTCCCTTCGGTGATCGCGGTACCGACGCGCAAGCCCGCGCGGTGACGCTCGGCGTAATTCACAAGCCAGGCGCTTTGGCCGGTCAGATAGCCATCCAG
>DASRQX010000126.1:0-6404 GCA_035696165.1 Acetobacteraceae bacterium
CGATGCCGGGTGATGAAATTGATCCCTGATCGCGGCGCCGGACGGTTGGTGGCGGCCCGAATGGCGTGTGGCGCTCCCAACAGACGGTGGCCAGCCCGGTCTTTCAGTTAAGCGTGAACACGCAACGGGAGCCGGTCGCGAGTTCCATGTTGCGTAGCGGCCGGCCTCGGCGGAATGTTGTTGTTACCATGGGCCTGATCCCCTCTCCGACGATCCTGAGCCAAGACGAAATGGGGCGCGTTGCACCGCCGATCTTCACGTCGGTCGGGCGCGGCGCGCTGAACGCGCCCGGCGACGTGTTCGTCGTCCAGTCGCTGTTGAACGATCGCCTGCCCAAGCCGCACGCACCGGTCGCCGTGACGGGCGTTGCCGACGTGGGAACCACGCTGGCCATTGAAAACTACCAGGCGGCCATCATGAAAATGAACCCGCCGACCGGCCGGGTCGATCCGGGCAGCCCGACCTATTACTCATTGGCGGCCCGCCCGCTGGTGGCCGCCCAGGCGTTGGCGATTGTCGGGCATTATGGCGAACTGCCACCGCCGGTGATCGAGGCAGCCCAGGCATCGCAAAAGCGCTGGAGCGTGCCCGCGCCGGTAACCCTGGCGCAGTGGGTGGTCGAGAGCGCCTGGGGCGCCTCCATGCCGCCCGGCAGCAACAATCCCTTTGGCATCAAGGCCGCCGAGAACCAGCCCGCGGTGGAAACCGAGACCCATGAAGTCGTCAACGGTGAGACGATCACGATCACCGCCAAGTTCCGCATGTTCTCGTCCATTGCCGATGCGTTCGACGAGCACGGTCGTCTGCTTGCGAACAGCCCGCACTACGTCGCTGCAATGCAGCAGAAGGAGAACCCGGATGCTTTCGCGGATGCGCTGACCGGCGTCTATGCCACCGACCCGGAGTACGGGATGAAGCTGAAATGGGTGATGCAAAATTATAATCTTGAAACCTACGGGCGATGAGTGCGGTCGGCGTCAACTCGCTATACTCCCCCGGAAAGCCCCCGCCGAGGCAGGCCCCCGTCTTGCCAATCATGTTGTCTCGCCATTCATCTCGTTTCGCCACTCATCACACACGTTTGCAGAGCCGCCTCTTCCGGTTCCGGGGCACATAGGTGACGGATGACCGAGGACCCATTCGCCGAACCAGGGGACGCGGAACACACGGTGATCCGGCCGAGGCCGGGTGGCCGGCGATCAGCCCCGGCAGCGCCGCGTCCCGAGGTGGCCAGGCCACCACAAGCTCCGTCTCTACCGGCCGCGCCCCCACAGGCCGCGCCGCCACAGGCTCCGCCTCCACTGGGCGCGCGCCAACAGACTCCGGCCCCTCAGGCCCCAGCCCCACTGCGCGCGCGCCCACAGGTTCCGCCGCCACCGGTTGCGCCCCCATCAGCGGCAAGGCCGACCATTCCGCAGACCATTCCGCCGGCGGCGACAAAGCCAGAGGCGGTCGCGGATTCCGGCACGGCCACCACCACACAATTCGGCTCAGTGTCGGGCAGCCCCATGGCCGCGGCGGCGATGCCGCTGCTGCAGTTGCTGGCGCGGCTGCGGAACACGGCGCATCAGCCGGATCCCGCTGACCTGTACCAGCGCATCACGCGCGAACTGCGCACCTTCGAGCAGCGCGTACGGGATGCGGGCGTGCCGGCCGAGCAGGTGCGCTCCGCCCACTATGCGCTGTGCGTCAGCATCGATGACGTGGTGCTGAACACGCCCTGGGGTGGCGCGAGCAACTGGTCGAAACGCCCGCTGGCGGCGGCCTTTCACCAGGACACAACCGAGGGCGGCAGGTTCTTCGAGCTTCTGGCGCGGCTGCAACAAACGCCGGCGACATTCATGCCGGTGATCGAGATCATGTATCTTTGCCTGTCGCTCGGCGTGATGGGCCGATACCGGAACGCGCCGCAGGGTGCCAAAGAACTCGGCCGGGTGCGCGCCGAAGCCTGTGCGCTCATCGTTGGGCAGCAGCAGCCGGGTGGGCAGGAATTGTCGCCACACTGGCAGGGTGTCGCGGCGCCATACACGCGGTCGCGGGGCGGCCTGCCGGTCTGGGTGGTCTATGCCGTGGCGCTCGCCATGTGCGGCGGACTGTTTCTGTGGGTCTCGACCGCATTGAACGCCGCGTCCGATAATCAATATGCCCGCATGCTGCGGGCGCCGCCCGCGAGCATGCCGCAGATCTCACGCGCGGTCGCGGTGCAGCCGCCGCCGCCGCCGCCCGCCCCGCCCGAACCCAGTGCGCTCGACCGGCTGCGCACCTCCCTCAAGCCCGACATCGACAGCGGCGTTGTCAGCGTGGTCGGGACCGCCGCCACACCGGTCCTGCGGGTCAGCAACCGCAACGGTTTTCCGCCCGGCCGAGCCGTGCCGCCACCGGCCTTGACCGCCGTGCTGGAGCGGATCGGCACCGCACTGAAGTCCGAGCCGGGCACCGTGCGGGTGATCGACTACACCGATGATCAGCCGGTCCACACCGTGCAGTTCCCTTCTAACTTCCAGCTTTCCACGGCGCGTGCGCGGGCCGCGAGTACGGCGGTCGCCCACACGCTCGGCAATCCGGCACGCCTGAGCGCGGAGGGGCGGGCCGATGCGGACCCGATCGCACCCAACACAATGGCGGAGGGGCGCGAACAGAATCGGCGGATCGAGATCGTGCTGCATCGCCAGGACTAGGCGGACGTGAACCCCCTTATTGGCGTGCTACTCTCGCGCTGGACCATCAGCCTTCTCGGCGTGGCTCTGCTTGGCGGCCTGCTGTGGGTGTTCGGACCGCTGCTGCCGCAGCTCGAGGACTGGCCGATCCGGCTGATGCTCGTCCTGGTCATGCTGCTGATTTGGGCCGTCGGCAACCTGCTGCTGGAGTTGCGGCGTCGCGGGCGCGATAGCGCATTGACTGCCGGTCTCACCTCCAGCACGGAGGAGGAAGTCGCTGCGCTCGGCGACAAGCTGGCCACCGCCCTGCGATTGCTCAAGCGAAAGCAGCGGTCGCGCGGCTACCTGTATGAGCAGCCGTGGTACGCGATCATCGGGCCGCCCGGCGCGGGCAAGACGACCGCACTGCTGAACGCCGGCCTGCACTTCCCGCTGGCCGAGCAGATGGGCAAGGGCGCTCTGTCGGGTGTGGGAGGCACGCGGCTGTGCGAATGGTGGTTCACCGACGAAGCCGTGCTGATCGATACGGCGGGGCGCTACACCACCCAGGATTCGAACGAAGCCGTCGATCGGGCCGGCTGGACCGCATTCCTCGACCTGCTGCACCGCACGCGGCCGCGCCAGCCGCTGAATGGCGTTATCGTTGCAATCGCCCTCAGTGACGTGGCGCGGGCACCGGCCGCCGAGCGCCAGGCGCACGCGCGGGCGATCCGCCAGCGGATCAGGGAAATGGAGACGCGGCTCGGTGTGCGCATGCCGGTCTACGCCCTGTTCACCAAGGCCGATCTGATCGCCGGCTTCACCCAGTTCTTCGACGACCTTGACGAGGCGCAGCGGGCCCAGGTCTGGGGCACGACGTTTGCGCTCGTGCCCGGTGCCCTGAAAGCCGGTGCTGGCGGGCCAGCGGCCGATTTCGCGGGGGAATTCCGCGCGCTGGTCGAGCGGTTGAACCGGCGCCTGTTCGAGCGGCTGTTCGCCGAACCGAACCTGGAGCGGCGTTCGCTGATCGCCACGTTTCCGACCCAAGTTGCAACCCTCGAGCGGCCACTGCTCGAATTCATGCAAGCCGCCTTTGCCGGATCCCCGGAGGATCCGGCATTGCTGTTGCGCGGCGCCTACTTCACCAGCGGGACGCAGGAAGGCACCCCGATAGACCGGCTGCTCGGCAGCATGGCTCGTTCGTTCGGCCTCGACCAGCGCAGCGTGCCAAGCATGCGTCCGGATCAAGGGCGCAGCTATTTCCTCAACAAGCTGCTGCGCGAGGTGATTTTCGGCGAGGCCATGCTGGTCTCCCGCAACCCCGCCGCCGAGCGCCGGCGTGCCGTGGTGCGCGCGGTCGGCTTTGCGGGTGCCGCCTTGATAGTGCTGGCGGCCGGGGCGCTGCTCTGGCAAGTCCAGAGCGGCGAGCGGCGCCAGATCGACGCCGCGGATGCCGCCCTGAAAGGCTACGAGCAGGCGGCCAGCCAACTGAAGCTCGATCCGGTTGCCGACGCCGACCTGCAGGGGCTGGTGCCCTGGCTGGACCAGGTGCGGGTATTGTCGCACAGCTTCGACGCCGCGGCGGCCGCGCCGCCGCCATGGTGGAAGCTCGGCCTGTCGCAGGAAGCCAAGCTCGCCGCCGCGGCGCATGAGGTCTACCGCCATGCGCTGGAGCGGGCATTGCTGCCGCGGCTGGTGTGGCGCCTGGAAGCGCAGCTGCGCGGCAACATGAACCAGCCCGACTTTCTCTACGAGGCGACCCGCGTGTATCTGATGCTCGGGAGTGCCGGGCCGCTGGACCGCGACCTTGTGCACGAGTGGATGCAGTTGGACTGGCAGACCTCGTATCCGGGGGACGAGCTGGCGCCGATGCGCGAGGCTTTGTTGCGTCACCTGGACACGCTGCTGGCGGAGCCTTTGCCGGCGGTGTCGCTGGACGGCGCCCTGGTGGTGCAGGCGCGCGCGGCATTCGCCGGCGTGTCGTTGGCGCAGCGAGCCTATTCCCGGGTCCGTCCATCCGCAGCCGCCCAGCGCCTGCCGCCGTGGCGGCCAAGCGACGCACTCGGTCCTGCCGGCGCGGACCTGTTCGTGCGGGCCTCGGGCAAGCCGCTGAGCGATGGCGTGCCGGGCTTTCTGACTATCGAGGGCTTTCACGAGGTGCTGCTGCCCTCGCTCGACACCGCGGCGAGAGGCGTTGTGTCGGAGACCTGGGTGCTCGGCAAACGTGTCGATCTCGATCCGAATGGGCCGCAGATGCGGGCGCTGCAACAGCAGATGATCCTGCTTTACGAAAACGACTATGCGCACGCGTGGGACACCATGCTGGCGGATTTGAATTTCGTGCAGATGCGCAGCCTGCCGCGCGCCGCGCAGGACCTGTATATCGTCGAGTCGCCGGAGTCGCCGCTGCGTGCGCTGCTGGTCGCAGTGGCGCGGCAACTGCGCCTTTCGGTGCCGCCGGACGGGGTTGCCGCCGGGGCGCCTGGGCCGACGGCGTTGACGCCGGCGGCAACGGACACCGCCGCCGCGCAACTGCGGGCCGCGCTTGGTAAGCCGCAGCCTCAGGCTGATCCGTCGCCCGCGGCGCCCGGTCACGAGATCGATGAGCGTTACCAGGCGTTGCTGTCGCTGGTCGGCAACGGGCCGGGTGCGCCGATCGACCAGGTGCTGAAGTCGCTGATCGATATCCAGCAACTGATCGCGAAACTTGCCGCCGCGCCGGTCGGCAGCGCCGCCCCTGCGTTAGCCGCGGGCAGCAATCCCGCAGTCGCGCTGCAGGAAGAGGCGACGCGGCTGCCGCAGCCCGTCTCGCGCTGGATTACGTCCATCGCCAACAGTGGCGTTGCGCTGCTGGGCGGCAGTCCACGCGGCCAGGTCGCCGCGGTGTTCAATGCGCCGGGCGGCCCGGCGAGCGCGTGCCCGGCCGCGGTCAAGAGCCACTATCCGTTCGTACGCGATGCCGCGAGCGACGTTTCGTTTCCTGACTTTTCCCAACTTTTCGCGCCCGGCGGGCTGATCGACGGTTTCGTCAACACGCTGCTGCGTCCGTATGTGGACATGTCGGGCTCAGCCTGGCATCCGCAGGTGGCCGACGGCGTTCCGTCACCGGTTTCCGCGGCCGATCTCGCGCAGTTCCAGCGCGCCGCGAACATCCGCGACGCGTTCTTCGCCGCGGGTGGCACGATCCCGTCGATCCGCTTCGATATCACGCCGACCAACCTCGATCGCACCACGCAACAGGCGACGCTGGACCTCGATGGGACGACAGTCACCGCGTCGCATGGGCCGCCGCGTCCGACCGAGATCACCTGGCCCGGCCCGGTGCTGACTTCGACCGCGCGGCTCGCGTTCGACCCGCCGCCACCGGGGCAATCGGGTGTTCTGCAGGATACCGGGTCGTGGTCGATGTTCCGCCTGTTCGGTCGCGGCAAGCTGCACCCGGGCGCCTCGCCGGATCGCTACACGCTCACGTTCCAGATTGGCGACCGGCAGGCAACGTTCGAAATCCGGGCAAGCGCGGGACCCAATCCATTCACGCCAGGCCTGCTGCAGGATTTTCGCTGTCCGGAGGTGGGCGGATCATAGGCATCGTCCGGGGATGAGCAGGCCGATTGCGTTTCGCCCGCCGTTCCTTTTCCGTTCCGCGGACCGCCTGGAGCTGTGCATGCCCGTGATGCCCGAGATATCTTGCTATACCATGCGTCGGAATGATCGATTCTTCGGCGATACCCACGTCGTCATGCCGGCGAAGGCCGGTATCCACGACTT
>DASRQX010000127.1:0-26599 GCA_035696165.1 Acetobacteraceae bacterium
CATGCGCCACGCCGCCACCCAGGCGCTGCTCGAACGCAACGACGTCATCATCGTCGCCTCGGTCTCCTGCATCTACGGCATCGGCTCGGTCGAGAGCTACGCGCGCATGGTGGTGAAGCTCGAGGTCGGCGGCCAGATCGATCGCGACAAGCTGGCCAAGGCGCTCGTCGAACTGCAATACCGCCGCAACGACGCCGCGTTCCAGCGCGGCACGTTCCGGCTGCGTGGCGAAAACGTCGACATCTTCCCCAGCCACTACGAGGACCGCGCCTGGCGGGTATCACTGTTCGGCGACGAGATCGAATCGATCCAGGAGTTTGATCCGCTGACCGGCGACAAGACCGCGGCACTCGATACGATCACGGTCTACGCCAACAGCCACTATATCACGCCGCGCCCGACGCTGACCCAGGCCATCACCGACATCAAGAAAGAACTGAAAATCCGCCTGGACGAGCTGACCCACGAAGGCAAGCTGCTGGAGGTCGAACGCCTGAACCAGCGCACGACGTTCGACATCGAAATGATGGAGACGACGGGAAGCTGCAAGGGCATCGAGAACTACTCGCGCTACCTGACCGGCCGCAATCCGGGCGAGCCGCCGCCGACGCTGTTCGAATACCTGCCGGAAAACGCCCTGCTGTTCGTCGACGAAAGCCACGTGACGGTGCCACAGCTCGGCGGCATGTATCGCGGCGACTTCAACCGCAAGTCGGTCCTGGCTGACTACGGTTTCCGGTTGCCCTCCTGCGTCGACAACCGCCCGCTCAAGTTCGAGGAATGGGAAACCTATCGCCCGCAGACGCTGTTCGTCTCCGCCACCCCCGGCCCATGGGAACTGGAGCGCACCGGCGGCGCATTCACCGAGCAGGTGATCCGTCCCACCGGCCTGATCGATCCCGAGGTCGAGGTGCGTCCGGTCGAACGCCAGGTAGACGATCTGCTAGCGGAATGTCGCCTCGTCGCATCGCGTGGTGCGCGCGTGCTGGTGACCACGCTGACCAAGCGCATGTCGGAGGATCTCACCGAATACCTGACCGAGCACGGCGTGAAGGTTCGCTACCTGCATTCCGACATCGACACGCTGGAGCGGATCGAAATCATCCGCGACCTGCGGCTCGGCGTGGTGGACGTGCTGGTCGGCATCAACCTGCTGCGCGAGGGCCTGGACATCCCGGAATGCGCCCTGGTGGCGATCCTGGATGCCGACAAGGAGGGCTTCCTGCGCAGCCAGACCAGCCTGATCCAGACCATCGGCCGCGCCGCGCGCAACATCGACGGGCGAGTAATCCTGTACGCCGATACGATGACCCGATCACTACGCTACGCGATCGAGGAAACCGAACGCCGCCGCAACAAGCAGCGCTCCTGGAACGAAGCACACGGCATTACCCCGCAATCGATCAGGAAGCAGATCGCCCAGGTGCTGGAGAGCGTGTTCGAGCAGGACTACGTCACAGTCGCCCCGATTGCCGACGCCAGCACGGCGGAGTTCGTCGGCAAGGACCTGAAGGGGACCATTGCCGAGCTGGAGAAACGCATGCGCGCCGCCGCCGCGGACCTGGAGTTCGAGGAAGCCGCCCGCATGCGCGACGAGATCAAGCGGCTGGAGGCGCTGGACCTAGGGCTGGAGCCACCGCCGGTCGCCAGCGCGTCGCTACGCCCGCGGCGGGACCGAACGCCCGAGCCGATGGGGCCCGGCGGCGGTGGATACGACCCAAGCAAGCGGCGCGCTGGCCGCGGGGGAATGCGGCGGCGGGGGCCCTGACTGATCGGCGCCAGAATTTGCCGCCGCGCGATACACCTCGCGAACCACGAACAGCGGCCGCCGCTTGCTCTCCATGTAGATGCGCCCAACGTACTCTCCAAGCACACCCAGGAACAGCAACTGCAATCCGCCGATAATCAACACGATCGACGCGAGACTCGTCCAGCCGACGATCGTCTCGCCACGTAACCATTACAAGATCGTATAGGAGAACATCACCGGACTGGCTGCACTGGCCGCCAGTCCGGCCCAAGAAACCAGCCGCAACGGGACCACCGAAAATCCGGTGATCGCATCCACCGCGAAGCTGACCATCTTGCGCAGCGGGTACGCAGTGGTGCCGGCATAGCGCGGACCGCGGTCGTACACGATCGGTGCCTGGCTCAGCCCGATCCAGGCAATCAGCCCGCGGATGAAACGGAACTCCTCCGGCATCGCCTTGAAGACCTCGACCGTTCGCCGACTCATCAGCCGGAAGTCGCCGGTATCGGCGGGAATGTCGATCTCGGTCAGCCTGCACAGCAACCGGTAGAACACCGATGCGGTGGCGGTCTTGAAATGGGTCTCCCCAGCCCGCGGGCGGCGCTGGCCGTAGACCACATCATTGCCCTGGTCCATCAGCGCCATCATCTTACCGAGCAACGCCGGCGGATCCTGCAAATCGGCGTCGATCGCCAGAATCCGACCACCACGGGCGAAATGCAGCCCGGCCGAGAGCGCCTTCTGATGCCCGAAATTCTGCGACAGATCGACCGCGACGACATGCGGATCAATCGCCGACAGCGTCCGCGTCACCGCTCGTGTGCGGTCGCCAGAACCGTCGTTCACCATGACGATCTCGTAATTGTCACCCGCCGCGGCGCCTGCGGCGTCAGTCGCCTGGCGGTGGAATTCGGCCAGACCCGCCTCTTCGTTGTAGCACGGCGCGACAATCGACAGGCGGGGATGCGGGTCCGATGCCGACCATGGCGGCGCGGGGACAGTTTCGCTGCGGTCCCACTGTATCGGCCCGCGCTGCCAGTCGTTCATGTCGCACTCCCTGCGCTCCGCATCGCACACCGGTTCACGGGGACGCTCCGAAACCCGATTCCACGCCGGAGCCACCAGCCTGGGTCGCCGCCTCGGTCCCTGGGGGGATCAGGCAATACGGCAGCCTCTGCCTCTCTACCTTCCCACAGACATCGGCTTGCGTCCGACCATCCAGTTGCGCCGCCGTCGGGGTCGGCGCATCCAGATAGAGACAGAGCGTCCCAGGACGCACTGTCGCCCTACGCTGTGCATCCTCGGCACGACAATCGGTCGGCGGGCGAGAATTGTCGGCCGAATTGATCGGCAGATTGGCGCGCGCCGCGATCAACTGAAGCTCCATATTGGCCTGCCTCAGCCGGTCCCAGTCGGTAGTGGGATCGTTGCCGGCCACGATGGCGTCATAGACACAGCCGAAGCTTGGAAACGCCTCGATCGCGCGCGACCGCGTGGCCAGCGCAGCGACCCGATCTCTATCCAACACGGCGGGGACCGGTCCGGAGACCTCGGCCTCGACAGCGGCACGCAGCGGCGCGGCGTCGACGATCTGCCATGTCGGCGCGGCCAGGGACAGGGCGGTGGTCGGCCAGGACGGCTTCCGCCTAAGCGCCAGGACGATGCTGCCGGCCATGATCGCATAGGCCGGCACCCAGACGAAGTGGCCACTGGAGCGAAACAGGCCGAACAGCCGCAGCACCAAATCCGGCAGCGGCACCGCGAGCAGCGGATGGCTGCCCAGGGAGATCCGATTGGACAGCGCAAACAGAAAACTCGCGGCGACGACGGCGATCAGCGCGGCATGGCGGCGCCGCGCGGCCCACACCCACCCGACAGTGCGCGGCAGACCGGCAAACAACAGCAGCAGAGTGCCGGCACCGACATAGCCGAAGCCCTCGTACTGCGACCCATGCCGATCTGATAGTGCGCCAATCCCGGCACCACGCCGCTCATCTGCGGGGCCAGCAGGGAACCAAGATTGGTCGACAGCCAGCCAAACCCCTCGGCACTGATCTCGCCCAAGTTGGCGGTTCGGCGGCCGAGCGTCACGATGCCCATCACCACCATGAGGCCCAGCACCGTGATCATGACGGCAAGCGCCTCGGTCGCCGGACCGGCTGGCGAAGCCGCGCCGCTCAACCGCCGCGGCAGGTGCGCGGCGGCCCAGCACCCGTCAACCATGGCAACAAGATAGCTGTTGGTCAGCAGCGTCACCGCGAGCAGGGCGAGCCAACACAGACTCACGCGCGACTCACGGGGACGTCGCAGGCCCAGCAAATAGAGGCCAAGAGCGAAGATGATCAGGTACTGCGCCATCAGCGGGATGTGCCCCCAGCGGTACAGCAGCAGTGGCGCCGCATCGGCGACGGCGCTCGCCGTGATGGCGGCGAGCAGGTGGCGATGGCCGGCGACCCAGACAACCCAGGTCATCGCCAGCCCCGGCAACACCAGGCAGCCAAGCAGGTCGAACCCCAGCAAATTCACCGGTCCATGAACCACACCTGCGAGCAGCTTCAGGGCGAGACAGACGATTGGCACGCCATCGAGCCAAAAGATGTTGGTGCCGGCCGGGAACCCCAGATTTGCGGCATGCAGCAGCGGCCAACCCGAAGCGCCATGCTCGAGAAACAACTGGCCCACGAGGACCTGAGCCATGTCGTTCTGCGAGTCGTGGCTCAGACCGCGGGGAAATATCCAGAAGTCGCTGGCGCCCGGCACCAACGCCACCGGCAACATGGTCAGGGCATGGGCGGCCCCGATGCCCAGGCAGACGAGCGCCAAGGTGGTGAACCGTCGCGGCGCATGGAGCACGCCGAGCAGTCGTGACGCAGCCGAGGCGAGTCCGGCCGTGATGGGTACGGCCGTGGCGGGTCCAGGCTGAATAGCCTGGTTCCCCGGGCCTCTAGTCATTGGTCTTCCGCTTGTCCGTACTCCGCTCATCCGCCGGCGCCCGGGGTCTTGCGGACCCACAACGACGACCCGCCATGATTGACCGGCACCTCGTGCTAGCTTCGTGCCACCGCCGCCAATATCGCCGGCGAGATATCGCCGGGGCTGTTTGCCGGCAGCGCCAGGTCATGCCAGGCGTCATTCAGCTCGATCGATCCGTAATATCCGGCATCGATACGATCCGTCACCGCGGTCACCGGCTGTTGCCGCGTGAGCACTGCTTCGCCAAAGTTGAAGGGGTCCACCTCGGATGACCTCCCCGCCCAATAGCATAGCGCCGGCGTCGAGCAGAGTGCCGGCACCGGCTGGCTGGCGATGACCTGTGCCGCGTTAATGGTTGCAGCCTCGTGTTCGCGCTGCTGCGCCAGCCAGGACGGCAGGACCCAAACATCCTTGGTGGTGTAAAGCTCGGGGGCGAGAGCCGTGGCGAGCGTGGCGGCCACGATCACGCATGCGCGCAGATGAACGTGGCGAAGCAACGGGGCCTGGCCCAGCCGCGCGAGCAGATGGCCGATCGCGAGGAATGCCGTGAAGACCACCTCGAACATCGAATTTGGGCCGGTTCCCGACCCCGAGGCCGCGAAGTTCCCCTACCAGAACGAATTCAACCTCGAGCTACGCCGCCCAGTCGGCGTGACCGATGCCATCCGTCGCTCCAGGCCAACGATTGGCTGGGTCGATGACCGAATGTCATGACTCCGCGAGCCGCCGCACCTCCTGAGGCGAAACGCCACGTTCCCGCAACGCGCGCAACGTCATCGCCTGATCGCGCTTGGCGAGACGTCGACCCTGTGCGTCGGTCACCAGCCGATGATGCGCATACCGCGGCGCGGGCCAGCCCATTGCCGTCTGCAGCAGGCGGTGTAGGTCGGTCGCCGGCTTCAGGTCCTCGCCCCGTGTGACCAATGTCACCCCCTGCACCGCATCGTCGTGCGTGACGCACAAATGGTAGCTCGCGGGCGCGTCCTTGCGCGCCAGCACGACGTCGCCGAACCGGTCAGGCGCGCAGGTGACGGCGCCCTCGCCTTCCTCCTCGAACGTCAGCGTCCCCGCTACGCCTGCCAGCGCACGTACCACGTCAAGCCGAAGTACATGACTCTCGCCCGCGTCGATGCGCCGTGTCCGCTCGGCAATCGACAGCATCCGACATGTTCCAGGATACACCACGCTGCCGTCGGGAGCATGCGGCGCCGTGGCGGACGCCGCGATCTCGCGCTGGATGTCGGCACGCGTGCAGAAGCACGGATACAGCAGGCCGCGCGCCAGTAGCGCATCCAGAACCGCGCGATACTCGGGCAAATGCGTCGACTGCTCCCGGACAGGCCCGTCCCAGTCGAGGCCCAGCCAGACCAGGTCATCCGCGATCGCCCGGGCGAATTCCGGCCGGCACCGCCCCGCGTCGATGTCCTCGATCCGCAGCAGGAACCGGCCCCCCGTCTCCCGCGCACGCCGCCAGGCGGTCAGGGCGGAATGGGCGTGACCGAGATGCAGGTGCCCGGTCGGACTGGGCGCGAAGCGGGTGACGATGGGCATATCGGCCACTCTACCTTCACAGCCTCCGCGCCGGGCGAAGATGGCTGGGCGCGGCGGCGTGAGAGCGGTTGATTTCAATCAATGGCTTCCGACCTGCTCGGCGTCCCGCGCGCAGTGGCGACGTGCAGGGCGCGCACAATGGCGCCCCCGCCCTCGCGGCGCCGGGCCCGACGCGCGACGGCGGCTTTCGCCATCTCCGAATAGTCGAGCGCGAAGTGGCGTGTTGGTATCCTGTCGCGAGGCGACATCCCAGAGATCGAGCACGGTCGCTGGACGCCAAGTCCAACTAAGGGCTCGACGCAGGATAACCGAATCGTCTCACCATGCGCACGATTGTCACTTCCGTCATGCCGGCGCATGCCGGCATGACGCTGTGAGCGCAAGTCGTGCGCTACCTGAAGCGGTTATCTCGTCTCAGGCCCTAACGGAAGCGCATCGCCCGCCTCAACGCCGGCGCGGCAGGCCGACCTGGCGCAAAATGCCCAGCACGCGCAGGACGAGTATCGCCCATACCGCGGTCTCGGCGAGCGTTCCCCATGCCTGCTGACGCACCAGTTGCGCTTCGGCCTCGGCACGCCCGGGACCGACGCGCACCGCCCCGATCGCCAAGCAGCCCGCGACAACAAGATCGGCCGCGGCCAGCAGGCCAGCGGTCGCCTGCCGCGTCCATCCGAAGTTCAGGCGCAACCAGTACCATACGGCAACATGCACCAGTGCCAGCGCGCCGAGCAGGAACGCCAGCGCCACGACGCCCAGCGCGGCCTGGACCACCGCGCGGCGCGCGCGCAGCCGCAGCCGCAGCGTTTCCGCCTCGACCGCGATCCGCGTGGCGCGCAGCGCGTGCACCGGTCAGCGCGTCGTTCGACCAAGCAGATATCCGACCCCGGCTGCCAGCAGGATCGCAATCAGCGGCTGGTCGCGCACATGCCCGGCGATCGTCTGTGCCTGGTCGCGCATCAGGTTGGTGGCGCCGTCCACCACGCTTTCCGCCCGGCCTGCCATGTCGGCCACCGCCGGCGTAACGCGCTCCTTCATCAGCGTTTCCACCTGCTCACGCAGGCGTACGATCTGCGCGGTGGTGTCGTCGGGCTTGCTTATCGTGTCGGTCATGAGCTGGCTCCTTCTGCGTCGCGGTCAGATAGAACGCGCGACAGATGGCAAAATAGTGCCCGTGCCCCGCACCAGGATCGCACAGTTTCGCGACTCTGGCGCGACGGTCTCCGGCACCAGCAGTCGCTGGTGTCACCCCGTTGCTGACTGTTCCAGGCTGGCCAGCGACCGGCCCCGCGTTTCCGGCAGCAGCAGCAGCGCCACGATCATCAAACCATAGGCGCCAAGGCTGAACACCGCGATTGCCAGGCCTAACCCGAGCCGCTCCGCCAGGAAGCCGACCGCTGCCGGGAACAGCGCGCCGATCCCGCGCCCCGCATTGTAGCAGAACCCCTGGCCGACACCGCGCACCGCGGTAGGGTACAGCTCGGTCATGAACGAGCCCATCGGCGAGAACATGATCAGCGAGACGTATCCCAGCAGGAAGCCCACCGGCAGGATCATCCCGTTGCCGATCGGCGCGAACAGATAGACGATCGTCAAGACGACCGAGCCGATGGCGGAGATCATGAACGTGGGCTTGCGACCGATCCCATCGGCGAGGTAGGCGCCCGAGACGAAGCCGAAGAACGCGCCGAGTATCAGCACCATCAGGTAGCTGCCGGTGCCGACCGAGGAGATGTGCCGCACCGTCTTCAGGTAGGTGGGCAGCCAGATCGTCAGCGCGTAGCTGCCACCCTGTGCGCCGGCGACCATCAGGGCGACGCGCCAGGTGGTCGACAGATACGGCGGCTTCAGCGCGGAGAAGATGTGCAGGATGCCGGCCGGCGCGGCACGGCGCTGGCTCAACACCGGCTCCTCGACGAAGCGGCGGATCCAGAACACCAGGCCGGCGGGCAGAATGCCAATCCAGAACAGCGCGCGCCAGGCCAGTTCCTCCGGCAACGTAGCGATCAGGATGGTGTAGAGCAGCGCGGCCGCAGCCCAGCCGATTGACCAGCCGGTCTGCACGATGCCGACCGCTCGGCCGCGGTACTTGTCGCGGATCACCTCGCCCATCAGTACTGCGCCGGCCGCCCATTCCCCGCCGAAGCCCAGTCCCTGCAGGGCGCGGAAGATGAAGAGCTGTTCGAAGTTCTGCGCGAAGCCGCAGAGGAAAGTGAACACCGCGTACCAGACGATGGTGACCTGCAGCACGCGGACACGGCCAAACCGGTCGCAGGCCGCGCCGGCAAGCCAACCGCCGAAAGCGGAGACCAGCAGGGTGACAGTGGCGAGTTCACCGGCCTGCCCGGCGGTGATCTTCCACAGCGCCAGCAAGGACGGGATAACGAAACTGAAGACCTGTACATCGAGCGCGTCGAGCGACCAGCCGCCGAAGCAGGCAGTCATGGTTCGCCGCTCTCGCGTCGTCAGGTCGGAAAACCACGCCAGCATGGACTTCTCCCGTCGGTTCGTTACGAGCTGCCATCGATTATCATGGCGCGGTGTTGCCATTGCCGCCGGAGTGAAGCACGGCGTCGCGCATCGGCGCAAAACCGCCCAGGGGTGCAGTCATCGTCTCGCTGCTGGGGACCACAAGGCAGATGAGGAAGCCCGCCGCTGAGTCAAAATAAATCAGCACGATCGCCAGGCGGATACGCGTTGCGTAGGGACGCCGCCCCGGAACGACGCTCACCGGCAGGAACATCGCGAACGTTGCCGTCGTAAGCATCTGAGCAGCGCGTATATCTTCGCCGCGGCAGCCATGAAATCCATCGCCCCGGTCGTGATCCGGCCGGGCTAGCGCCCGGTCGGTCTGGCGTCCGGCCAGTCTAACGCCCGGTCAGAATCCGATCGAAAAGCTGCTTCACCGTCGGAATGAATCCGTTCGAATAGAACGGATCGGCAGCGAACCGGTACGCATTGTGGCCGCTGAACATCAGGTTGCGCTCCACCGCCTCCGGCTCGTCGCTCTCATGCGCGATCGATTGCAGCGTCTTCTGGATGCAGAAGCTGCGCGGGTCCGCCTTTTTGCCTGTGCTGTGCTCCGCCTCGTGCTGGCTCCAGTTCGAGAAGCGGCACTGGCTGAGGCAACCCATGCAGGCGATCTGGTCGGCGATGATCTCCCTCGCCTGCTCGGGCGTGACGAAAATCAACGTCGAGTCCGGCGTGCGCAGCGCCTCGGTAAACCCCTGCTGTTGCCAGCTACGCGCGCGCTCGAGGTCGGCTGGGGTCAGGTAGACGACGCGCTTGCGCGGTCCCACGCCATACTCGGCGGCATGTTCGCCCACCGCCTCCTGGGTGAACGCCACCTGTCGCTCGTTCCGCTCACGCAACTCCTGGATGAACCCGTTGTTCACCGCCGAAGAGTAGAACCCGGTCGGACTGAAATGGTTGAGGAAGACATCGCCCTCCTTCAAGGTCAGCAGCTTCTTCTTCCAGGCGTCGCCGATCGGGCTTTCCTTGGTCAGCAGCGGCCTTGTGCCGAACTGGAAGGCGATCGGCCCAAGCTCTCTGTTGTCGATCCAGTCCTGCCATTCCTCCAGCCACCAGACTCCGCCGGCCATGATGATCGGCGTCTCGCCCAACCCGAACCCGCGCATCACCTGGCGCAGCGCCAGCACCCGCGGATAGGGATCTTCCGGCCTGGCAGGGTCCTCGCTGTTCGACAATCCGTTGTGCCCGCCGGCGAGCCACGGGTCCTCATAGACCACGCCGCCGAGCAACTCGGCCGCCTTGCTGTAGGCCCGCTTCCACAGTGCGTTGAAGGCGCGTGCCGAGGAGATGATCGGGTAGTAGTAGACGTTGAAGCGAGTGGCGATGTCGGACAGGCGGTATGGCATGCCGGCGCCGCAGGTGATGCCGCTGATGATGCCCTTCGCCTGCTCCAGCACGTCAGTGATGATGCGCTCGGCGGCCCCCATCTCCCACAGGATGTTGGCGTGGATGCGCCCCTTGCCGCTGGCCAGCTCGTAGGCTCGGCGCGCCTGTGTCAGCGCCCCGTTGATCGCATACGCCACCAGCTCCTCGTGGCGCGCGGTGCGGGTGCGGCCATGATAGACCTGCTTGATCCGATCGCCGAACGTGTCGAAGCTGTCGGCGTTCACCGCGCTGAACGTGCCGACGCCGCCCGCCGCGGCCCAGTTGCCGGACGAGATGCCGTTGGAGATCGAGACGCCCTTGCCGCCTTCGATCAGCGGAAGCACATCGATCCCGCCCATACGGATTGCGTTGATGGCTTTCATGGCCACGTTCCTTTACGAGCCCGCGCGGGCAAGGGTAGCGGCATACCGCGTCACCCCTGCACGCTTGGTCCGCCCTCTTGGTCGCCACACCCAACCTAACGCCGCCCGGCAACCGCCGGATGCGCTCGTGGCCGGATTATGGCAAGGCACGCTCGAAAAAGCGAGACTCGGATCAGTCTGCCGCCTGCTCCGGCTGGTCGCGCCGCCCACGATCGCCATGCTCGCGATCACCACGCCCCGGCTTCGGCCCTACCTTTTCCGATATGTCCTCGCCGGTCGCCTGATCGACCACCCGCATCGACAGTTTGACCTTGCCGCGCTCGTCAAAGCCGATGACCTTCACCTTCACGGCATCGCCGACATTGACCACGTCGGTGGTGCGACCGACCCGGCCCTGCTGCAACTCGCTGATATGCACCAGCCCGTCCTTCGAGCCGAGGAAGTTGACGAAAGCGCCAAAATCGGCGGTCTTCACCACCTTGCCGTTGTAGACCACGCCGATCTCCGGCTCCGCCACGATGCCTCGGATCCAGTCGATCGCCTGTTGCGCCTGCGCGATGTCGGTGGCCGCGATCTTGATCGTGCCGTCGTCGTCGATGTCGATCTTGCACTTGGTCTGCTCGACGATCTCGCGGATCACCTTGCCGCCGGTGCCGATCACCTCGCGGATCTTCTCCTTCGGCACGTTGATGATGGTGATGCGCGGCGCGGTGGCGGCGACATCGTCACGGGCGCCGGTGATCGCCTTGGCCATCTCGTCCAGGATGTGCAGCCGCCCCTCGCGCGCCTGCGCCAACGCGACCTGCATGATCTCCGCCGTCACCGAGGTGATCTTGATGTCCATCTGCAAAGCGGTGACGCCCCGCTCGGTGCCGGCCACCTTGAAGTCCATGTCGCCCAGGTGGTCCTCGTCGCCCAGGATGTCGGACAGCACGGCGAAGCCGCGATCCTCCTTGATCAGCCCCATGGCGATCCCGGCCACCGGACGCACCAGCGGCACGCCGGCGTCCATCAGCGCCAGCGACGACCCGCACACCGTCGCCATCGAGGAAGACCCGTTGCTCTCGGTGATCTCGCTGACCACGCGCAGCGTGTAGGGGAATTTCTCCTTCTCCGGCAGCACTGGCCGGATGGAGCGCCAGGCCAGCTTGCCGTGGCCGATCTCGCGCCGCCCCGGCGAGCCCATGCGCCCGGCCTCGCCCACCGAGTAGGGGGGAAAATTGTAGTGCAGCATGAAGTGCGAGCGGTACTCGCCTTCCAGCGCGTCGATAATCTGCTCGTCCTGCCCGGTGCCGAGCGTGGCGACACACAGCGCCTGGGTCTCACCGCGGGTGAACAGCGCCGAGCCGTGCGCGCGCGGCAGCACGCCGACCTCGGCGACGATCGGCCGGACCGTCTTGGTGTCGCGACCGTCGATGCGCAGGCCGGTATCCAGGATCGCGTTGCGTACGATGTCGGCTTCGAGGTCCTTGAGCTTGGCCTTGGCCTTCTCAACGTCGAGCCCCTCGGCCGCCAGTACTTCGGCGACGGCCTTCTTCGCGGCGCCCACCTTCTCGTAGCGGGCCTGCTTGACCTTTTCCTGATAGGCCTCGGCGATCGCAATGCGGGCCAGCGCGTCGACGCGGGCGCCGAGCGTGGCTTCGGCCTCGCTCGGTTCCGGCAGCGGCCAGGGTTCCTTGGCGGCTCGCTCGGCCAGCTCGATGATCGCCTGAACCACCGGCTGGAAATGGGTGTGGCCAAAGGTGACGGCGCCGAGCATGACGTCCTCGGACAACTCATGCGCCTCGGACTCCACCATCAGCACGCCTTCGGACGTGCCGGCGACCACCAATTCGAGCTTCGTCGTCGCCATCTGCTCGGCGGTCGGGTTCAGTAAATACTGGCCATCGATGTAGCCGACGCGGGCAGCGGCGATCGGGCCGAAGAACGGGATGCCGGACAGCGTCAGGGCCGCCGAGCAGCCGATCATCGCGACGACGTCCGGATCGTTCTCCAGGTCGTGGCTCAGTACCGTGGCGACGATCTGCACCTCGTTGCGGAAGCCGTCCGGGAACAGCGGACGGATCGGCCGGTCGATCAGGCGAGAGACCAGCACCTCCTTCTCGCTCGGGCGGCCTTCGCGCTTGAAGAACCCGCCGGGGATTTTCCCGGCGGCGAACGCCTTCTCCTGGTAGTTCACCGTCAGCGGGAAAAAGTCCTGCCCCGGCCTGGTGGTACGCACGCCAACCGCGGTGCATAGCACGATGGTGTCGCCGTAGCGTGCCAGTACGGCACCGTCGGCCTGGCGGGCCATCTTGCCGGTCTCCAGGACCAGCTTGCGGCCGCCCCAGTCGAGCTCTTTGCGAAAATAATTGAACATTCAGTCTCAGTCCTTCCGGATGCGCGGCATTCGGCGGATTTCGGGCCGTGCGATCCGTACGCCTGTGGGCGGGATACGGCGTCTCGGGTCGCATGGGTGGCGCGGACTGCGTGGAACGTTTTGCCGCCGCAGCCGCTTGCCATGTGGCCGGAAACGCCGTCGCTTGTGCCCTTCTGGGAAATCGCGGATCGGCGGTCTGTCGGTCCGCCGCGTGTCGCGGCGTGTAGGGCGCTTTCGGGCCCCGTGTTGTCCCGCGCCCCCATGGCGCGGGAAGCCAGTCTCCAATTTTCGGTCGGCAGACGCTCAACAACTGGTGATTTGGCCTCAGCGGCGCAAGTTCAGCCGGCCGATCAGCGTCTCGTAGCGGGTGGCGTTCTTCGCCTTCAGGTAGTCCAGCAGCCGGCGACGGCGTCCGACCAGCATCAGTAGGCCACGACGGGAATGGAAATCCTTGGCGTGGATCTTCAGGTGTTCGGTCAGGCTGCCGATGCGCTCGGACAGCAAGGCGACCTGCACCTCCGGGCTGCCGGTGTCGGCAGTGGAGGTTGCGTATTCGCCAATCAGCGCCGTACGGCGCTCCGCGGTGATCGACATCGCATGTACTCCCGAGTTGGATGTGGCGCGCGTCCGGAAGCTGTTGGTTGCAGGGCGTGATTCACGCGCTCCGGCGTTTCCGCCGGTGTGACCGCGCCCTACAGCAGCCGGTCGGGCTTGAGCCAGCCATCTTCCAGCCGGCAAAGCCCGATCACGCGGCCTCCCGCCATCGCGCGGGCCAATCCGCCATTCGGATCGGCCGCCGCTGGAATGCGGCCCATCAGCGAGACCAGGCTGATCGCCTGGCCGTGCCGCAAGCCGCCTACCTCCGCCTCGGTCAGGGCCAGCGCCGGGATGTCGGCCAGCGCGGTCGCGACCGGAAGCAACAGGTCCGGGGAAGCCGGCGGGGTATCGTCCGCGCCAGGGGATTTGTCCAGCAGTTTGTCCAGCGGGATTGCCTCGGCCTCGCTGAACGGGCCGACCCGCAGCCGGCGCAGGGCGGCAACGTGGCCCAGGCCGCCGCAGGCCCGCGCCAGGTCGCGCGCCAGGCTGCGCATGTAGACCCCCTTGCCGGAGGCGACCTCGAACACCGCGTGGTCGGGGTCGGGGCGGGCGACCAGGTCGAAGCGGTCCACGCGGGCGGGGCGAGGTTCCAGCACTGCCGGCCGGCCTTCACGCGCCATGTCGTAAGCGCGTTCGCCGGCGATCTTCACGGCCGAGAAGGCGGGCGGGACTTGCATGATCTCGCCGCGGAAGGCGGACAGGGCGGCGAGGATCTGCTCGTCGGTCGGACGAATGTCGGTGGTACCGGTGACCTGGCCGTCGGCGTCGTCGGTGTCCCGCGCCTCGCCGAACCGCAGCGTGAAGCGATACAGCTTGGTGCCGTCCATCACGTAAGGCACGGTCTTGGTGGCGGCGCCGAAGGCGATCGGCAACACGCCTGTCGCGAGCGGGTCAAGCGTGCCGCCATGCCCAGCCTTCTGTGCATCGAAGGCGCGGCGGACGCGGTTGACCACGTCGGTGCTGGTCAGGCCCGCTGGCTTGTCGATGATCAGCCAGCCGTCGAGTGGACGACCACGGGGCTTGCGGCGGGGCATGGGTGGGTGGGGTTCCGGAAAGGTCGGCGGCGTAGGCGGTGCGAGGTGGGGTGTCAATCGGTTCGCGCGACCCGACGCTGGCCGAGGATGCGCCGCAGCCGCGCCTGCAGCGCCTCGAACAGCTCTTGCGGCAGTACACCGTAGGTCCACACGCCTGGTTTCGCCCGCGAGATCGGGCGCAGATCGACGCCGGGCCAGACGAACTCGTTCGCCTCGTCGAGCACGATCCAGGACGCGTCGGCATCGAGGCCCAGATGTCGCTTGACCTTCAGTGGCACTTCCACCGCCCGGTCCGGGTGATGCGGCGCATGGGTGATCGGCACGACGCGGATACGCAGGCGCTGGTCGGCTTCCCGTCGCACGGCCAGCACGATGACGCGGGGCCGATCCTTGCGCGCCTCCGTGCGGCCGGCGCGGGCCTCATCGCTCCACAGGAAAGCGTAGCGGACAATCAAGCCGGGGAACGGTGTCCGCGGCAGGGCCACGCGATCAGTCCGGGATGTCCGTGACGCTGTATTGGTGTTCGGCCGGGATCCGCGCCTCGATCATCTGTTCGATCTCGGCATCCGACATTTCGTCGAGCAGCAGGATGCGGCGGTCGAGCTCCTTGAGGCGCTCGTACTCGGCGGCGGCCAGAATGACGATGCTGGGCTTGCCGTACTGGGTGACCACCACCGGCTCGACGAGTGCCGTGTCCTTGTAGCGTCCGAAGTTCTTCTGCACCTCGGCGGAGGAGGCGATGACCATGTGATTGATCCGTAAATGTAGTCAGAAGTTACGGATGATGTCGGCCGACCCTGCCGTAAAGTCAAGAGGCGGCGAAGACCTGCACGACGCTCGCCGAAACCCCCGCTCCCAGTGTGTGTTCTCCTTCGACAGGTCCGGCGCCGCCCACGTGGCACGCGCCGCATCCGTTCCGCGCCTGTCGTCGTATGGGCAAGGTCCTCGTGCCCGAGTGCCGCGTACCGCGTGACGTGACGCTGTTTGAAGCACAAAAAATCCCGCCCCCAACCTGCATCCGATCACCCTGCTCAACTCTATACCCAGCAGCGACCGCTAACGGCCGCGCACCAAACAAGGACCCTGATCATGCAGCGCAACACCCTGTTCGCCGCCATCCTGGCGGCGTCGATGCCCTTCGCCGTCCCCACGCCATCTCACGCCGCAATGCCGGACAACACGGTCAGCGTGGGCGGCCAGGCGATGCTCCCGTCGAAAACGATCGTGGCCAATGCGGTGAACTCCGCCGACCACACGACGCTGGTTGCCGCGGTGAGGGCCGCCGGTCTGGTCGACACGCTGAACGGCAAAGGCCCGTTCACCGTCTTCGCCCCGACCAACGAGGCGTTCGGCGCCCTGCCCGCCGACACCGTGCCGACGCTGCTGAAGCCCGAAAACAAGGCGATGCTGACGAAGGTGCTCACCTACCACGTCGTCGCCGGCGACTACGACACGACCAAGCTGCGCGCCATGATCCTCGCTGGCGGCGGCACCGCGACGCTGACCACCGTCGAGGGCGGCAAGCTGTGGTTCATGATGAACGGCTCGGCCAACATCCAGGTGAAGGACGCCAAGGGCGAGGTCGCCGACGTCACCATTTCCGACGTGAACCAGTCCAACGGTGTGATCCACGTGGTGGACCACGTTCTGCTGCCGGGCTGAAGCCGCGGCTTGCGGGCGGCCCGCGGTGCGGGCCGCCCCTGCCCGCCGTAGAATACCGGATCTCCCAAAATATTCGTCATCGCCAGGATGGCCGCCTGTGGCCGCCGGGTCTGTGGTCGGGCAGTTGGTGCATGGCGGAGACCGCCTCGGTCAAATCGCACCACCACCGCGGCTTACCGAAGAAACCGAGTTGCAAATTTCCCACTTTCAGCGCGCTGCCAATCTCGCGGCCGGCGAACACCATTGGTGCCCGCCCGGTCGCAATATTTTCAGCGCCCTGTCGGGATCGGGCATACTCAGCCGTCCTTGGACCAAGACCCAGGGCTCACGATCCGGAGGGAGGCTCCCATGCTCTACGCCATCCTGTGCTACCACGATGAAAACGTGGTCAGTGCCTGGACCAAGGCAGAGGACGACGCCGTCCTCGCCAAACGCGCGCTGGTCACCGACAAGCTCGCCGCCGCGGGCCGGCACGGCCCCGCCGCCCGCCTGATGCCTACCACCGCAGCGGTCACCATCCGCATGGGCAGCGAGCCGGTCGTGCTCGATGGCCCGTTCGCCGAAACCAAGGAACAGCTACTCGGCTTCTACGTGCTGGACTTCGCCTCGCTCGAAGACGCGATCGCGACCGCGCGCGAGATTGGCCGCGACGAGACGGTGAAGTTCGAGATCCGCCCGCTGCGCCTGTTCCTGCCCGGAACTTTGCCAACGTGACCGGCGCCGCCTGGATCGGTTCGTTGCTGCAGGCCGCGCGCCCACAGGTGGTCGGCGCGCTGTTGCGGTCGTTCCGCGACCTCGACCAGGCCGAAGAGGCGTTCCAGGAGGCCAGCCTACGCGCGCTGAAACACTGGCCGATCAACGGTCCGCCGCGCGATGCCGCCGCCTGGCTGATCATGGTCGGGCGGAACGCCAGCATCGACGAGGTGCGCCGGCGCGGCCGGACCGAACCGCTGCCGGCGGACGACGTGATCGCCGATCCCGACGCGCACGACGATGCCGAGCAGGCGGTCGCCGATCGCCTCGACGGTTCGCATTATCGCGACGACGTGCTGCGCCTGCTGTTCACTTGCTGTCATCCCGAGCTGCCGGCCACGCAGCAGATCGCGCTTGCATTGCGCGTCGTCTCCGGCCTGTCGGTGAAGGAGATCGCGCGCGCATTCCTGGTGGGTGACAGCGCGATGGAGCAGCGCATCACCCGCGCCAAGCGTCGTATCGCCGAAGCGCAGCTTCCGTTCGAGACGCCGGGCCCGATCGAACGCAATGAGCGGGTCGGCGTTGTCGCCGCAATGATCTACCTGCTGTTCAACGAAGGCTATTCGGCCAGCGGCGGCACCGCGCACATCCGCGCCGCGCTGTGCGACGAAGCGATCCGCCTGGCGCGCCTGCTGCTGCGGCTGTTTCCCGCAGAGCCGGAAATCATGGGGCTAACGGCCCTCATGTTGTTGCAGCACGCTCGTACCCCGGCGCGGCTTGATGACGACGGCGCGATCGTGCTGCTGGAAGAGCAGGACCGCGGCAAGTGGGACCGCGAGATGATCGCCGAGGGGCACGCGCTGGTACAAAAGGCGCTGCGTCACCGGCGCCCGGGGCCATACCAGTTGCAGGCGGCGATCACCGGCGTGCATGCCCACGCGGCGCGAGCGGAGAACACCGACTGGGCGGAGATCGATCAAATCTACGCCGTCCTGGAGCGCCTGCAGCCCTCGCCGGTGGTGACGCTGAACCGCGCGGTGGCGGTGGCCAAGCTGCATGGTCCGGCCGCGGCGCTCGACATGATCGACAAGCTGGGGGAGCCATTGGCGGGATATTTCCATTTCTTCGGCGTGCGCGGCGCGTTGCTGATGCAGCTTGGCCGCGACGCGGACGCCCGCGTGGCCTTCGATCACGCGATCGCGCTGGCTCACACCCCGGCCGAGGCAGCGCACATCCGCCGGCATCTCGATCGACTGATGAAGGACAACCAACCGGGCCGCCAACCGGACTGACCACAAAAAATTTCCTGATTACGCACCATCGTCAGCCATCGCTACCCTCACAATCGTCGGTAAAACCGGTCATTCGGCCTGGCGCGCCTCTCTTGGGGAAGACGGCCACCAGGGCATTTCGCCTGAAAGACGGCTGAGGACGAGGTCGGGGTCCCGCCGCTCAAACGTTAATCTATTGATTTAGCGCAGTTTATCCCAGACGGGAGGTAGCTGAGGAAGGTGCGTAATCAAGAAAAATTTTTCCCGCCCTGTCGAATGATCGCAGAGCCCCGCGTCCTTGGGGCGGAACCAACGGAAGAAGGACCTGACCATGCGTTTCATGATTCTGCGCAAGGCCGATACCACCACCGAGGCGGGTATCCTGCCCGGCGCGGCGCTACTGTCCGCGATGGGACAATATATCCAGGACATGGCGGACGCCGACATCCTGCTGTCCGCCGAAGGGTTGCAGACCAGCGCCAAGGGGGCGCGGGTGACGTTTGCGGACGGCACGCCTAGCATCAGTCATGGCCCGTTCGACGTGCGGCGTTCGTTGCTCGCGGGCTACTGCGTCATCCAGGTGCCATCGCTGCAAGAGGCGATCGCCTGGGTGAAGCGTTGGCCGACACTCGACGGCGACGGCAAGGTGGAGATCGAGATCCGCCAGTTGTTCGAGGCGGAGGATTTCGGTGCTGAACCGAACCAGCCGCCGCGCGTGGCGCGGGAACCCCAGCCCAGCTAACCCGTTGCATAACCGGCACTATCCACCCAGGAGCACACGATGAAGATCAATCCCTACCTGTCGTTCAACGGCACCTGCAAGGCCGCGTTCACCTTCTACGCGCAGTGCCTGCACGGCGAGATCGTGATGATGATGACGCCAGCCGATGCGCCGGCGGAGGCCCAGTGTCCGCCCGGCTCGAGCGATTTTATCCTGCACGCCCGCCTGCTGGTCGGCGATCAGGTCCTGATGGGCTCCGACGCTCCGGAAGGTCGCTATCAGCCGGCGCAGGGGGTGTTCGTCTCGCTCAACATCGACGAGCCCGCCGAGGCCGAGCGCGTCTACAACGCGCTGTCCGAAGGTGGCACGGTGCACATGCCGCTACAGGAAACGTTCTGGGCGCAGCGCTTCGCCATGCTTGCGGATCGATTCGGGACCGCCTGGATGATCAACTGCGAGAAGCCGCACATCGGCCAAGCCTGACGTAGGTCGAGTAGGGCGGGCGGTGCAGGCCAATCTAACCGCCCGTTCACCAATGCCGCGGCCCGATCCAACTGAGAGCAGGTCGAGCGTCACTGCACCCGCGTGCACGTCTCCCGCTGTTGCGCGGCGGAGACCTTCATCGTCTACCGCCGGCGCAGCGGGCCGGGGCTGTACGACGCGATCTTCGCCGCCTGCCACGCCGCCGGGTTCAGCCCGCTGGTCGGCCAGGAGGCGCCGCGCATCGTCTTGACCCTCAATCTCGTCGCCGCGGGCCTTGGTATCGCCATCGTGCCGGCTTCATTGCAGCGCATGCAGATGGACGGGGTGGTCTATCGCCGCCTGATGGGTACCCGGCCACGCGCGCCGCTGCTGCTTGCTACGCGCCGCGGCGATACCTCGGCGGTGGTCCGCCGCTTCCTGGACCCCGTGAAGCTCACGGCGAGGGCCTTCCCGCGGACCGCGCCCGGGGCCACGATGCTCGCGCCGCATACTGTGTGATTTCGCCGCACCGCAAACTGCTCTAGACCCGAGTCGCGCCACGCCTGCCCGCCCGGAGTCGCCCACCGATGCCCGTCATGTCCGACCGCTGGATCCGCCGCATGGCCGAGCGCCACGGCATGATCGAACCCTTCGTCGAGGCGCAGAAGCGCGACGGAGTGATCAGCTATGGCCTGTCCAGCTACGGCTACGACGCGCGCATCGCCGACGAGTTCAAGCTGTTTACCAACATCGACTCCGCGGTGATCGACCCGAAGGATTTTGCGCCGAGCAGCTTCGTCGACCGCAAATCCGACGTCTGCATCATCCCACCTAACAGCTTCGCGCTCGGCCACACGGTCGAGTATTTCCGCATCCCGCGCGACATCCTGGTGATCTGCCTGGGCAAATCCACTTACGCCCGCTGCGGCATCATCGTGAACGTCACCCCGCTGGAACCCGAGTGGGAGGGCCAGGTGACGATCGAAATCAGCAACACCACGCCGCTGCCGGCGAAGATCCACGCGCACGAGGGCATCTGCCAGTTTCTGTTCCTGCAAGGGAACGAACCGTGCGAGATCAGCTACGCCGACAAGGCAGGCAAATACATGCGTCAGCGCGGCACCGCGCTGCCGAAGATGTGACGTGGCAACCCTGGTTGCCAGGTCATGCCGGCGCATGCCGGTATCCACGACTCGCCTTCGTGCCGCAAAGTCGCGGATGCTGGCCGGACCCTGTCCTCGGGCACTTGACCCGGGGGCCGGCATGACACGGACGGGCCTGTCATGTCCCGCACACCCGCGTTCGAACATCACCTGAGAGGCCCACCAAAATGGACCGCATTCGCATTCGTGGCGGCCGCCCTTTGTCCGGCGAAATCATCATCGGCGGCGCCAAGAACGCCGCCCTGCCGCTGATGGCCGCGGCGATGCTGACCGAGGACCGGCTGGTGCTCTCCAACGTCCCGCGCCTCGCCGACATCCAGACCATGACGGTGCTGCTGGCCCAGCATGGCCTGGCGATCGACCCGGTAGGCAATGACGGACGCACGCTATCGCTCGGTGGGGCGATCACCAGCACCGAGGCGCCGTACGACATTGTGCGCAAGATGCGCGCCTCGTTCCTGGTGTTGGGACCGCTGGTGGCCCGCGTAGGCGAGGCTCGGGTCTCGCTTCCCGGCGGCTGTGCCATCGGCGCCCGCCCGATCGATCTCCACCTGAAAGGACTGGAGCAGCTAGGCGCACACATCAACCTGGAGGGCGGCTACATCGACGCGAAGGTCGAGGGGCGGTTGCGCGGGGCGACCATTGTGTTCCCATTCGTCTCGGTCGGTGCCACCGAGAACCTGCTGATGGCGGCGTCGCTGGCCGATGGCCGCACGGTGCTGGCGAATGCCGCGCGCGAACCGGAGATCGCCGACCTGGCTGCCTGCCTGAACGCGATGGGCGCCCGAATCGAGGGGATCGGCAGCGACAAGCTGGTGATTGAGGGCGTCGATCGGCTGCACGGCGCGACGCACCGCATCATCGGCGACCGCATCGAGGCCGGCACCTATGCCTGCGCCGCGGCGATCACCGGTGGGCAGGTCCATCTGCGTGGCGCGCGGCTGGAGCATCTGGGCGCGGTGGCGCGTGCCCTGGGTGACGCCGGGGTGGAGATCATCGAAGACCTCGACGGCCTGCAGGTGCGCCGGCTGAACGGCCTGCACGGCGCCGATGTGATGACCGAACCCTATCCTGGCTTCGCCACCGACATGCAGGCGCAATTCATGGCGCTGATGGCAGTTGCCGAGGGCGCGGCGATGGTGACCGAGACCATCTTCGAGAACCGTTTCATGCACGTGCCGGAACTGAACCGGATGGGTGCGCGGATCAACGTGCACGGCGCCTCGGCGATCGTGCGCGGGGTGCCGGCGCTGTCGGGCGCGCCTGTCATGGCGACGGATTTGCGCGCCTCGGTATCGCTGATCCTGGCCGGGCTGGGGGCGAAGGGCGAGACGATGGTAAACCGGGTCTACCACCTGGATCGCGGCTACGAGGCGGTGGAGCAGAAGCTGGCGGCGTGCGGGGCGGATATCGAGCGTATTGTGGGGTAGCCGCATGACCCGTCAGATGAGCAGCGGTGGCGGCGGCGAACGCCGCCACTGCCCCATCTCGGACAAGAATCCATTCCGCGGCGCCCAGACGACGGCGCTATCGCCGTGCTCCGTCACCTGCCGGTAACTGCCAGTATCGTTTCCTTTATCTTTGCCTTGGCGAAATTGCCGATTGTTTCCAGCTCAAGATGCGGGACGTTGGGCAATTCGTCGGCCGCTACCACGCAGTCGACAATGGCCGGGCCGTCGGCCTTGAGCGCCCTGTCGACGGCATCGCGCAACTCGCCGGGCCCTTCGGCTTTGACGCCTACCCCGCCGCAGGCGCGCGCCAGCGCCACATAATCCGGATTGGGGAATTCAATGCCCTGTTTCCAGGCCGGCACCCCGATCGCTTCGGACTCCAGCGCTATCAGTCCGAAGGCCGAATTGTTATAAACCACGGCTTTCACCGGCAATCTATGATGCGCTGCAGTAAGGAATTCGCACATCAGCATGTTGAAACCGCCGTCGCCACAGAGTGCAATGACCTGACGCGAACGGTCGATCGCCTGGATGCCGTTGGCCTGACCAAGCGCGGTGCCAACGGCGCCGTTGTTGAATGAGCCGATGATCCGCTGCTCGCCGCTCTGGCGAATCCAGTTGCCCGACCAGAGCGTGTTGAGCCCGGTGTCGAGGACGAATACGGCATCGCTCGCGGCCAGGTCACTCACTGCACGCGCCACAGCCTGCGGATGAATAAGATCCTTGCTGCGCGCGGGAGCGGACTGCCTGTCCAGCATCTCGTCCCAGGCCTTGCGCTGATCCGTGACGAGATCGAAGAATTTTCTGTCATTCTTTGGCTTCACCCGATCCAGCAGCGATTTGACTGTCGGTCGCACCGAGCCGTTTACGCCGAGCGTAGTCGGGGTGCGGCGGCCAAGCACGCGCGCCCGCTCGTCGACCTGGATGACGGTGCCCTTGCGCGGCAAGAAGACGGAATACGGATAGTCGGTGCCGAGCATCAGAAACAAATCGCAATGCATGGCTGCGCGATAGACCGGCTTCGTTCCGATCATGCCGATGCCACCCATCCAGCACGGGTCGTCGTAAGGCATGATGTCTTTGCCCTTGATGGAATGGATCAACGGCGCCTTGAGCCGATCGGAGAGCGCCCGCAATTCCTCGGCTGCACCGTGACATCCAGCACCGCACATCATCACGACGCTACCGGCTTCGTCGATACGGCGGGTGATCTCGGCGATATCTACTTCGCTGGCGACGATTTCGGATCGCGGCTTGAGCGTGGCGACGCTCGAAATGTTGCCCTCGGACCTCGCGCCGATGACGTCTTCTGGGAGCGTCAAATGTGCGACGCCGCGGCCCGCATAGGCGGCTGCGATGGCCTGATGGATGACGGCCGGCGCCTGTGCTGGCGAAGAAATGGTCTCAGTATAGAGCGAGACATCACGAAATAGCAGGTTGGGATCTGTCGCTTGAAAATAGTCGGTGCCCTGCACCTTGCGCGGCATGTCCCCGGACAACGCAAGAACCGGCGCGTGATCGCGATTTGCTTCATAGAGGCCGGCGACGAGATGGGTGCTGCCAGGTCCGGTTGTTCCGCAACAGACGCCGAGCCGACCGGTGAGCTTTGCTTGCCCCGCGGCCGCGAGCGCCGCCCCTTCCTCGTGACGGACGCCGATCCATTCAATTTTGCTGTGGCGAACAGCGTCGGTGATCGGATTGAGCGAGTCGCCAATGAGGCCGAATATGTGCGTGACGCCGACCGTTTCGAGCGCGTCGACCAAAGTAGCAGCTACTGTCTGTGACATCTTTGTCTCCTGAGTTTGCGGGGTTGGGGGAGTCGCCGCCGGTAGTGGTGAATCCTGGTGTGATCGGCTGGTTGACTACAGACGCAAAGGTGGCGAGCCGGCCCGCAAGAGTCCTTGGGCGAGGGCTGACAAGACCTGCAAATTTCGCAACTCCCGTCACACGGAATTTTGAGTAGCAGCTCTTCTGGAAAAATCTGAAATTTCCGCAATGGCGCAGTAAAGTCACGGGCATGCTTGCGGGATCTGGCCTACAGGCGAGCGCTGAGTTCGGGCGGTTCCGGGTATTGCCGCATCGCCGCGAGCTGCTGGTCGACGGCCAGCCGGCCAAGCTCGGCGGGCGCGCCTTTGACGTATTGATGACACTGATCGACGCGCGCGGGGCGGTGGTCACCAAAGACGCGCTGATGGATCTGGTATGGCCCGGCCGGGTCGTCGAGGAAAACAACCTGCAATCTCAGATCTCGGCGCTGCGGGCCGCCTTGGGGCCGGACCGCGACCTGATCCGCACGGTCTCCGGACGCGGCTACCAGTTCACCGGGGAGATCCGGGCTTTGTCGGGGAGCGGCGATGAGCGCGGCAGCCCGTGTCCGGGGGCGGCCGAGCCGGGAGCGCTTCCTCCGAGCAATGTGCCGGAGCCGGTTTCGGAGCTGATCGGGCGGGATGATGAGCTCGCCGAGGTCGTCAACCTCATGGGCGCGCATCGGCTCGTTACGCTGACCGGGGCCGGGGGCATCGGCAAGACACGGCTCGCCGTGGCCGCGGCCCGCGCGCTGCGGCGGCGATTTGCCGACGGGGTGTGGCTGGTGCAACTCTCGCCGCTCGCGGATCCCAAGCTGGTTCCCGCCGCGGTTGCCTCTGCGGTCGGGTTGGAGCTTAGCGGCGAGGCTTCGGTGCAGAGCGTGGCACAGGCGCTTGCCGGGCGCCGATTGCTGCTGGTGCTGGATACTTGCGAGCACATCATCGAGGTCGCCGCGAGCATGGCCGAGGCCGCCCTCGGGGCAGGCTCAGAGTTGCGCATCCTCGCCACCAGCCGTGAGTTGCTCAAGGCTGAGGGCGAATGGATCTACTCGGTGCCGCCGCTGGCCGTGCCGACAGCGGATGTCGAGCAAGCAGATTTCTTCGAATACGGAGCGATCCGGCTGTTCCTGGAGCGAGCGAGGGCGGCCGATCCGCGTTTTGCGCCGGATCGCCCCCTCGTCGAGTTGATCGCGGCGATCTGCCGGCGGCTCGATGGCATGCCGCTGGCGATCGAGATGGCCGCCGCACGTGCCGCGATGCTCGGGATCGAGGCGCTCGCCGCGAACCTTGACGATCGCTTCCGCCTGCTGACCAGCGGCAGGCGCACGGCCCTGCTGCGGCACCAGACCCTGCGGGCGACGCTCGATTGGAGCTACGAACTTCTGACCGAGCCTGAGCGTGTGATTCTGCGGCGGCTGGCGGTCTTTGTCGGCTCCTTCAGCCTCCAGGCAACAATCGCGGTTGCGGCGGGCGCTGAGACCGAGTTGGCCCCTGTGGTCGAGAGCCTCACCAGTTTGGTGGCGAAATCGCTCGTCACGACCGAGGGCGGCGGAGCCGTTGCGCGTTATCGCCTACTCGACACAACGCGCGCCTACGCATACGAAAAGCTTAATGAAAGCGGCGAGCGCGTACCGCTCACGCGCCGTCACGCCGAATATTGCCGGGATGTCTTTGAACGAGCGGATATCGAATGGGAGAGCCGGCCCAGCGCCGAGCGGCTAGCCGATTACGCCTGGCGCATCGACGATGTACGGGCCGCGCTTGACTGGGCGTTTTCGCCAAGCGGGAATGCCTCGATCGGCGTGGCCCTGACCGTAGCTGCCGTGCCGTTATCGATGCACTTGTCGCTGCTTGACGAGTGCCGCAGCCGGGTTGAACAGGCCCTCGCCGCGCTATCGGCCGGAGGGTTCGATGATCCCCGCCGGGAGATGAGGCTGCTTACGGCGCTGAGCGCGACGATGATATGGGCCAGGACTGCTCTGCCTAGACTCGGCAAGATATTGGCGAGGATTCTCGAAATCGCGGAGTCACTCGGCGATACCGAGTACCAACTGCGTTCGCTCCGGAGCCTTTGGTTTTTTCACACTTACAGCGGCCAACATCGCGTAGCTCTAGGGGCAGCAGAAAGGTTTACTTCTCTGGCGGCGACCCGACACGATCCGAACGATCGGTTTGTCAGCGAGCGGCTTATGGGAGCGTCGCAACACTTCCTGGGCGACCACCTCAGCGCGCGGCGCCGTTTCGAACGCTTGCTCGCTAATTACCTCCCGTCTGACCGTCGCTCCGACCTCGATCGCTTTCAGTTCGATAATTTGGCGGGGGCGCGCGGCCACTTGGCGCGGATCTTGTGGCTGCTGGGTTATGCGGACCAGGCGATGCGCGCCGCCGAAAGCTCAATCGACCGGGCTCGCGCCATCAATCACGCCTTAAACCTATGCTTCGCGCTAACGTATTTCGGATGTCCGGTTGCCCTGTTGGTCGGTGATCTCGCGATGGCGGAACTCTATGTCCGTCTGCTGCTCGACCATTCGAGAAGACACGGGCTGGTGCAATGGCACGCCTTTGGCCGCAGCCACCAGGGCTTGCTCAGCATAAAACGGGGCGATGTCGCGACGGGATTAGGGTTGCTGCGCACCAGCCTCGATGAGATTGGCGGGCCCGAGTTCGCTTTCTTCCTGCGGTTAGCCACATTGGTAGATGTTCGGGCGGAGGCCTTGGCTTGTGCAGGAGAAATTGACGACGCGCTCGATGCGCTGGCTGAGACGACGGAGTGCGTAGAGCGCGCCGAGGAATTGTGGATAATCCCGGAGTTCCTGCGCCGCAAAGGAGA
>DASRQX010000128.1:0-23722 GCA_035696165.1 Acetobacteraceae bacterium
CTTCTGCTCCAGCGCCAGCGTGATAAATCCGAGATGGATGGTGCGCAGCAAAGCCGGAAACAGACTCGGCCCCATGACCAGAACGCGGCACTCGCGGCCGATGTCGTCGATCAGGCCGGGGATGCGCGCGACCTCGGCATAGAGCGAATCGGTGGGCAGATAGAGCACAGCGAATTCCACCGTGACCGGCGGGTTGATGTATTTCGTGGCGATCTTCTTCGCCTCGTCGCGCATTCGCCGTTCCAGCATGCGCGTGGCGGTGCGTTCGGCATCGATATCGCCGGCCTCCGACGCCGCCAGCAGGCGTTCGTAGTCCTCGACCGGGAACTTGGCGTCGATCGGCAACAGCGGGCGGTTTTCACCGCGCACCGGCATTTTCACCGCGAATTCCACGGTGTCGTTGCTTTCCGGGCGGACCTTGCAGTTCGTTTCGTATTCGCCAATCGGCAGGATGTCGTCGAGCATGGCGCGCACCTGGGTCTCACCCCAGCCGCCGCGGGTCTTCACGTTGGAGAACAGCCGCTTGATGTCGCCGATCTGCGCGGTGACGGCCTGCACGTCACCCATCGCTTTCTGCACCGCGGCGAACTGGTCAATCACGCGGTTGAAGCTCTCATTCATCTGTTTTTCCACCGCGGAATGAAGCTGCTCGTTCACCGATTTCTGGATTTCCGCCAGCTTGCCTTCGTTGCCCTCGCGCAGCTCCTTCAGCTTGGCTTCCAGCAGCGTTCGCGTGGCGTTGAACTGCTCGGTGATCTGGTCGGCGGATTTGCGCTGGGATTCGGACAGCGCAATGCGCAACTCGCCCTGTTCGCGGGTCAGCACGGTGCGCACCTGCTCCAGGCTGGTGTCCAGCGCGCCGCGCATCGTGGTCAGGCGCTCGACGCCCTCGCTCGATTGGGCGCGCAAATGGGCGCGGGTGGTCTCGCCCTCCGTGCGCGTGCCGTCGCGGGCCTGTTCGGACAGGATGCGCAGGTGCTGCAGCTCGCGGGCCTGGCGTAGCACGACCAGCAGCGCGGCGACCGCGGCGATAACGGCGAGGCCAATTCCGATAAGCTCGCCAATCCCGATAGACTCGACAGACATGCGCGGCACCCTATGACGCCGCCAGGGCGATTCGCACGGCATTATCGGCTAGAACGACCCGGCATGACACCACAACCCGTGCGAGGGACCGCCGTGAGCCAACGCGACTACATGTATTTCGAGGACATGGAGCCGGGGCGCGTGCTGCGCTCCGCCAGCTTGCCGCCGCTGACGCGCGACGCGATCATCGCGTTCGCACGCGAATACGACCCACAGCCGCAGCATCTGAGCGAGGACAGCGCGGCGGAGAGCAACCTTGGCGTGTTCTGTGCCAGCGGTTGGCACACCGGCAGCCTGACGATGCGGCTGATCGCGGAGACGGTGCGGATCAAGGGCGGCGGCATGGGCGCGGGGATCGAAATCCGCTGGCCTCGGCCGGTGGTGGCCGGGGACGTGTTGCGGGTGGAGATCGAGGTGCAGCAGGCGCGACCGTCGCAATCTCGGCCGGACAAGGGAGTGGTGACATTCCGCACGACCACGTTCAACCAGCGCGACGAGCCGGTGCAGCACTGCACCCACACGGTGCTGTTTCCCCGCCGCGGGTAGGTGGTTTCGGTTGTTGTGCGCGGCGGGTGGGTCCGCCTATCGTGCGGCGCGGAGCGGAATTTCCAGGATCAGGGCATGAGCGCGCCGAGCTACGGCAACGCCGTCGACTACTTCGTGGATCGCCACCTGCGCGAGGGGCGGGGCGATGTTGTCGCGTTTCGCGATCCGTGGCGCAGTTTGAGCTATGCCGGGCTGGCGGCGGCGACGCACCGGTTTGCCGGGGCATTGCGTGCGGCTGGAGTGGGGCGAGAGCGGCGGATTGCGCTGCTGTTGCTTGATACGATCGATTTTCCGATTGCATTCTGGGGGGCGCTGCGAGCGGGCGTTGTTCCGGTGCCGATCAATACGCTGCTGACGCCTGAAATGGTGGGTTATATCCTGGCGGACAGCCGGGCGGACGCAGTGGTGATTTCAGCGCCGCTGGTTGGGCCTTTGCTGCCGGTGTTGCGCGGCGTGATCGGGTTGCGTCGGATTGTCGTTGCGCAGCCGGATGGGACGGTGCCCCCGGCGATTGACGATCCCGCGCAGGTGGGGTTTGCGGCGTTTCTGGCGAGCGGTGCACCGGATGCGGAGACCGCGATGGCGCCGCCGGATGAGGTGGCGTTCTGGCTGTATTCGTCGGGCTCTACGGGTGCGCCGAAGGGCGTGCGGCATGTGCATGGAAGTTTGCAGGCGACGGCTGATACGTATGGCGCTCGGGTGCTGGGGATCGGTGCGGACGATTTGATGTTCTCCGCGGCGAAGGCGTTTCATGCTTACGGGCTTGGCAACAGCATGACGTTTCCGATGGCGGTCGGAGCGGGCGCCGTTTTGCTACCGGATCGTCCGACGCCGGATGCGGTGCTGGACACACTGGAGCGTTATCAGCCGACGATGTTTGGCGGGGTGCCGACGCTGTACGCGGCGTTGCTGGCCAGTCCGCGGATTGGGACGCACGCGGGGTCGGCTCGGTTGCGGCGGTGCATTTCGGCCGGCGAGGCATTGCCGGCGGATATTGGGCGGCGGTGGCGGCAGACGGTGGGTGTCGACATCCTGGATGGGATCGGGTCCACGGAAATGCTGCATATTTTCGTGTCCAATCGGGTGGATGATGTGCGCTATGGGACCAGCGGCCTGCCGGTGCCGGGGTACGATGCGCTTGTCGTCGATGCGCAGGGTGCGCCGGTGGCGGATGGCGAGGCGGGAGAGTTGGTGGTGCGCGGGCCGTCCTCGGCGGATGGATATTGGCATCAGCGGGACAAGACGCGGCGCACGTTTCGGGGCGAGTGGACGCACACGGGTGATACGTATGTTCGTGATGCGGATGGGTATTACCGGTTTTGCGGACGCAGCGATGAGATGCTGAAAGTGAGCGGCGTCTGGGTCTCGCCGTTCGAGGTGGAGGAGGCGTTGATCTCGCATCCGGCGGTGCTAGAGGCGGCGGTGGTCGGGCAACTGGACCCGGACGGGCTGACCAAACCGAAGGCGTTCGTGGTGTTGCAGGCGGGGGCTCGGGATCAGGATGCGGTGGCCGAGGTGTTGAAGGTGCATGTGAAGGACCGGATTGGAGTGTGGAAGTATCCGCGCTGGATCGTGTTCGTGGATGCATTGCCGAAGACGGCGACGGGAAAGATCCAGCGGTTCAGGCTGCGGGAGGGGGAGTCTTCTTCTTGATGATCGCGCTTGACGGGAAACGGATCGAGACCGCTTGGTGCGGGCCGTCGCCGGCCGAGGCACCGACGCTGGTGTTGCTGCACGAGGGGCTTGGGTCCGTTGGGCTGTGGCGGGAGTTTCCCGCGACGTTGCAGGCGGCGACTGGGTGCGGGGTGTTGGCTTATTCTCGGTTTGGCTATGGACGGTCGGACAGCGTCGTGCTGCCTCGACCGTTGAGTTATATGCACGACGAGGCTCGGGACGTGCTGGGGCGGGTGCTGGATGCGGCAGGGATTGGCCGGTGCGTGCTGGTGGGACATTCCGATGGCGGGTCGATTGCGGCCATCTATGCGGGGGAGGTGCATGATCCTCGCGTGGTGGGGCTGGCGTTGATTGCGGCGCATTTCTTTGTAGAGGATGTCAGTGTGAGCAGCATTGCAGGGATCGCTCGGGAATATGCGACGGGCGGCCTGCGAGGGCGGCTGGCACGACATCATGATGACGTGGATGCGGCGTTCCTTGGGTGGAGCGGGGCGTGGCTGGATCCGGCGTTCCGGCAGTGGAATATCATGCGGCAGGTGGAGGGTATCCGCGTGCCGATGTTGTTGTTGCAAGGCGCGGATGATGCATATGGGACGGTTGAGCAGTTGCGGGTGGCGGAACGGCACGCCGCGTGCCCGGTGGAGACGATGCTGATCCCGAGCGCGAAACATTCTCCGCATGTCGAGGCGCCGCAGGCGACGTGCGCGGCGGTGGCGGGGTTTGCCAGGCGTGTGCTGTTGGACCGGGCGGTGGCGGCATGAGCGCAACGATCGATTTTAGGACGGAGCCTTCGCGGTATCGGCATTGGCGCCTGACGTTCGACGGGGCGGTGGCGCGTCTGGTGATGGATGTCGATCCGGCAGGCGGGCTGTTCGATGGGTATGAGCTGAAGCTCAATTCCTATGATCTTGGTGTGGATATCGAGCTGCATGATGCCGTGCAGCGGTTGCGGTTCGAGCACCCGGAGGTGCGGGCGGTTGTGTTGTCCTCGGGCAAGGCTGGGGTGTTCTGCGCGGGGGCGAACATCCGGATGCTCGGCAAGGCCAGTCACGGGCACAAGGTGAATTTCTGCAAGTTCACCAACGAGACACGGATGGCGATCGAGGACGCAACGGAACATTCCGGGCAGTTCTATCTGGCGGCAGTGAGCGGTGTGTGCGCGGGCGGCGGGTATGAGATCGCGATGACCGCGGGGCACATCATGCTGATCGACGATCGGCGCAGCGCGGTGGCGCTGCCGGAGACGCCCCTGCTGGCGGTGCTGCCGGGGACCGGTGGGCTGACGCGGCTGACCGACAAGCGGAAGGTGCGGCGCGATCGGGCGGATCAGTTTTGTTTGGTGGAGGAGGGTATTCGCGGCGCGCGCGCGGTGGAGTGGCGGCTGGTCGATGAGGTCGTGCCGCCGTCCGCGTGGCAGGATGCGGTGGCCGCGCGGGCGGCGGAGTTTGCGGCGGTGTCGGATCGGCCGGAGGGGGCGGCGGGTGTTGCGCTGACGCCGTTGGTGCGGGAAGTCCGCGATGATGCGATGGTGTATTCGCATGTGCGCGTGGCGCTGGATCGGGCAGGGCGGCGGGCGGTGATTACCGTGTTCGGGCCCGGGGCGTTGCCCCGCGACGTGGCGGGGATTCATGCGGCGGGGCCGGCGTTCTGGCCGCTGGCGATGGCGCGGGAATTGGATGACGCGTTGCTGCATCTGCGGCTGAATGAGCCTGCTTTGGGGTTGCTGGTGCTGCGGACGGAAGGTGATCTGGGTGCGGTGCTGGCGGCGGATTCGTTGCTGGAGGCGTATCAGGCGGATTGGTTAGTGCGCGAGGTGCGGCTGTTGCTGAAGCGGGTGCTGAAGCGGCTGGATCTGACCTCTCGGAGTTTGGTGGCGCTGGTTGAAGCGGGGAGTTGCTTTGCCGGCACGCTCGCGGAGCTGGCATTTGCGGCGGATCGGGCGGTGATGGCGTCGGAGGGGGCGGCGATCGCCGTGAGCGCGCTGAATTTCGGTGCGTTTCCGATGAGCAATGGGCTGACTCGGCTTGAGACCCGCTTTCTGGGGGAGCCGGAGAGCGTAGCGCGTGCGGAGGTGACGATCGGGGAGCGCATGGACAGCGAGGCGGCGGAGGGGGCGGGGTTGATTACGGCCTCGTTCGACGCGATCGACTGGGATGATGAGGTTCGGGTGATGCTGGAGGAACGGGTCAGTTTTTCCCCCGACGCGCTGACGGCGATGGAGGCGAATTTGCGGTTTGCCGGGCCTGAGACGATGGAGACTCGGATTTTCGGGCGGCTGACGGCGTGGCAGAACTGGGTGTTCCAGCGGCCGAACGCGGTGGGTGCGAACGGGGCGTTGCAGCGATATGGCACCGGGCAGCGGGCGGAATTCGATCCGGAGAGGGTTTGATGTGGACTGCGGCGAGACTGCGCACTCTCCGCGTCATGCCCGCCCCCAGGTCAAGCGCCCGAGGACAGGCTCCGGCCGGTATCCACGACTTTCTTTGCTGCAACAAAGTCAAGTCGTGGATGCCGGCCTTCGCCGGCATGACAATCAGGGCGGCACCGAGGGTCCGGCCTGATAAGGCCGGAATTCACAGGGAGATGCAACAATGCCTGACGGCATGACAGTCGACTACGACGGGCTGATCCCGAATAATGTCGGCCTGAACGACGACGCGCGCGTGCGCAAGGCGCTGGAAACCTGGCATCCCGGGTATATCGATTGGTGGAAGGACATGGGACCCGATGGGTTCCAGGATGCGCTGGTGTATCTGCGCACCGCAGTCGGCGTCGATCCGGAGGGGTGGGCGAAGTTCGGCTTCGTGAAGATGCCGGACTACAAATGGGGCATCCTGCTGGCGCCCGCGATCGAAGGGCGGCGCATCGCGTTCGGCGCGCACAAAGGCGAGCCGGCCTGGCAGGAGGTGCCGGGCGAGCATCGATCCATGCTGCGCCGGCTGCTGGTTATCCAGGGCGACACCGAGCCGGCCTCAGTCGAGCAGCAGCGGCATCTGGGGGCAACGGCGCCGTCGTTGTATGATTTGCGTAATTTGTTCCAGGTGAATGTCGAGGAAGGCCGGCACCTGTGGGCGATGGTCTATCTGCTGCAGAAATATTTCGGCCGCGACGGGCGGGAGGAGGCAGACGATCTGTTGCGCCGGCGATCCGGCCATGTGGATACGCCGCGCATGCTGGGGGCGTTCAACGAGGCAACGCCGGACTGGCTGTCGTTCTTCATGTTCACCACATTCACCGATCGCGACGGCAAGATGCAGTTGGGCGCGCTGGCGCAGTCAGGGTTCGATCCGCTGTCGCGCACCTGCCGCTTCATGCTGACCGAGGAAGCGCACCACATGTTCGTGGGCGAGACGGGGGTGACGCGGGTGATCGAGCGCACCTGCCAGGCGATGCGTGCGGCGGGGATCGATGATCCGACAGACGTGGAGGCGGTGCGGAAGCTGGGGGTGATCGACCTGCCTTTGGTGCAGCGAAAGATCAATCTGCATGTATCGCTGACGCTGGATTTGTTTGGGTCCGAGGTGTCGACCAATGCGGCCAATGTGTTCAATGCGGGGCTGAAGGGACGGTTCCGCGAGGACAAGCTGACCGATGACCATCTGTTGGTGAACGATACGTACCCGGTGTTGAGGCTGGTGGATGGGGTGATCGCGCAGCAGGACGTGCCGGCGCTGTCGGCGCTGAACATGCGGCTGCGGGATGATTTCGTGGGGGATACGCGGGGTGGGGTGCGGCGGTGGAACCAGGTGATTGAGAAGGCCGGGTATGCGTATCGGCTGACGCTGCCGCACGTGGCGTTCAATCGACGGATCGGGGAGTTTGCCGGGGCGGCGGTGGATCCGGCGGGGGAGTTGATGGGGGCGGAGGCGTGGGAGGCGAAGCGGGAGGCGTTTCTGCCGACGGCGCGCGATGGCGTTTATCTGGATAGTCTGATGGTGCCGGTGCGGGAGGCGGGGCGGTACGCGGGGTGGATCGCGCCGCCGAAGGTGGGGATTGATAACAAGCCGGGGGATTTTGAGTACGTGCAGATTGAGTGAGGGGAGGCCGGTACACCTGCCGACTCCGAGCCGGAGGATTTCTGGCGGTCCGTTCGGGAGCAGTGTATTGGGCTTAACTCATCTCCGGGGGAAGCTCAGAGACCGACCGTCTGTGTGAGAAGGCGACCGGATCATGATAGCGTCAGACAGCATGGTTGAAAAACTGTGCAGGGAAATCTACCGCGAAACAGGAGAATTTTACGATAGGGTTCGTCCTCGCCCAGGCGACAAATCGTTTGGGTACAAGATCCTCTACGGCCCGCCATTGGTTCATGCACCCATCGTGTTTGTTGGCCTCAATCCTGGCGGCGTAAAGTCCGGAAAAATCTTGGGCTTTCGCTCTTTTGGGCTTCGCCATTTGAGTGCAAGCAGGAAAGACGTCAGACTGACACCCGGTGAGATGAACAAGATCCAGGACTATATGCATTCGAACACTCGGGCTTAGCTTACGGCAGCAGTGTTTTTTCATGCCATATGTTGTCCACCTAGCTAAGTGGTGTTGCTCTCGAACCAGATCGGAACATACTTCGCTGGTCCACGGCAATTCCATCAACGCGGCAGCGCTGGTGGCAGTGGATTGGCGGTTCGGAGGCTATCAGCCCAGGCCCGCACCGCCTGGTGATCGACGACGTGCCCGGCGACAACATCCGCTAACGCCCCCAACGTCTGGCGCCGACGCTCCTTCTGTCGCTCGACCCAAGCGGCCAAGGCCTGCCCGGCGATGCGGCCGTGCGACCGCTCCAGCCGTTCCGCAAGCTGGTCGACCTTCTCGGCGAGCGGTAGTGGCACGTGGGTGGCCAACACTTTGATTTCCATAGGGAGCCCCTCCGGACAACCCAACCTGGTTGCTGTCAGGCGGTTTGATAACCGGATATCGGCGGCGCGACGAGGCCGCGGCGTCATGCCGGCATCCGAACTCACACAGCGTCGTCGCCGCGCCAGGTAGTCCGCCGGGCGCAGGATGCGGACCCCGCGCAGGGATCCATGCTCAGCAGATCATGATCAGATGATGTGAGGATCGACGCCGCAGCGCCGAGCGCGAGTTCCAGGTATATGTCGTCGCCAGGGTCGCGACACTCGTTCACCGTGGTGACGGGGAGAACCACAGCGTGGCGGTCGAAATCGCGCTGACGATTTCATCTATCGTTGCCGGCGTAAGGACGTTGGAGAACTTGGCTTCGCCGCGCCATTGGCGTGCAAGGACTCCATGCAACGTCACCCGGCGGAACGTGTGGTGGGGCACTGCGTGGTGGGCCCAGGCAAAAGGCTCAGCCCCACGGTCACTCGCCAGGGCACGGCAAGTAAACCGCCCTGTCGGTCAAGGTGTGGCAGGAGGGCCGACGCGGACCTCGCAACCGGTGCGGCAGGCCCTCCTCTCACGCCCCGACAATCGGATGGAGGCCAGAGGCTCCGCCTCTGGCGAGGCTTGGGCCGCGAAGAGCGGACCAAGGGGGGCAAGAGCCCCCTCGCCTGCCTCACTCCGCCGCCTCGGCCAGCGCCAGCCCCGGCAACAACGGCAGCAGCGCGCTCAGGTCGCGTTCCGCCACACACACCAGGTATCGCTCTGACGCCGGGGTGTCCGTCTCCGCCTCGGGCAGCGGCATGCCGTCCACCCCCAGCGGCAGCGCAGTCAGCCCAATATCGCCATATACCTTCAGCAACCGCGGCCCGGCGCGCCAGATGGCCGGGTCCAGTCCCTCCTGCTCCGCCAGGTCGCGCAGGCGCCAGATCGCGGAGACCTGGTCGGTCTCGGCTCCGGCCGGGTCGCCGAGGCCCAGCAGCACGCGGCCGCAGCGGCGGAAGGCGATGCCGGCTCGCGCCGCCTCGCCCCACACCACGCCGTCGGCGCCGGTCGCGGGTAGCGGGCCGAAACGCGCCATACGCAGACGGGCCTCGTCGTCCCACGGGTGCCAGATGACACGGCCGGGATGCATCAGGCGCCAAATGGCGATAAGTGCCAGCCCCACGGTCAGGGCGACGCTGAGCCGCAGCGAGTTAGGTACGTCGGGCGACAGCACCACCTCCCACCAGGCGTTGTTGGGTAGCGTGCGGATGTGCTGGCGGAAGCCGGCCAATGCCAGCAGGCAGACCACCAGGGACAGCAAGTACAGCGCGGTAGATGCCTCCAACGGGTCGGCAAGCAGGCGGGCATGGCGGTAGAAGCTGGCGCGGAACGGGGCAATCAGCAGCGTCGTGAGGACAAGGACGCCGGCGATCCACAGGCGCGAGCCTTGCGCCGCGGCGAAGGCCGCGCCGGCGACCAGCAGCAGGATGGTGGCACCCCAGGCTAGGTTGACGCGGTGCGACAGGCCGATCGCGAGCACGACAAGGCCAGCGCCGATCAGGGACGGAATGAACTGGCCGGCTTGCATCGCGAAGTCGGCGTAGTCGGGGTCCAGCCAGGAGAAGTCGGGACGCGGGGACACGACGCCGACGCCCAGCAGCATGATGCCGGACAGCATCACCGCGCCAGTGGCGGCGGTGATCGCGAAGTCGGGTTCGTTCCAGCGGGCCAGGGCCTGCGCACCGCGGACCACAACGGTCAATTTCATCAGCGCGCCGCCGCGCAGCAGCAGTTCGTTGCCCGCGAACAGGGTGCCGGCGAGGAACAGCGGGATGATGTAGTAGTACAACCGAAATATCACGAGGGCGCCCAGGATCGCGGGCGCGTGCAGATAACGGTCCAGTCCGAACAGGATGGCGGTGTCGAACACGCCGATGCCGCCCGGCAGGCTGGCGGCCAAGCCGGCGGTGTAGGAGGCAACGTAGATGCCAAGGAAGATCGGGAACGTCAGGATGACGTCAGGGCGGTCGGCGGGCGGCAGCAGCGAGTAGAAGATCGAGGATGTGATGGACACATCGCAGGTGGCAAGCACCACCTGCATCAGCGCCATGCGCAAACCGGGCAGGTTGATCTCCTGGCCGCACAGCCGCAGTTTGCCAACGACGCGCGCCAGCGTCACATACGCAACGACGACGCCCCACAGCGCGATGCCGACCGCGCGCAGCATGGCCACCGGCAGGTGGTCGCCGAAGAACGGGACCGCGCGCGGCTCCAGCAGCAGCGCTGCCCCGCCCAGCACCAGGCCGCCGAACATGAACGTTACGCTGCAGAACGCGGCGGTGCGGGCGATCTGCCCGGGGGTCATGCCCCAATGTGCATAAAGCCGATAGCGCACCGCCGCGGCGGACAGCGCGTTAAACCCCAAATTGTGCGACAGGGCGTAGGCGCAGAACGAGGCGAAGGCGACGCGGCGGTAAGGAATCTTGTGGCCGGCATAGATGGTGCCGAGGCGGTCGTAGAACGTAAGGACGAAGTACGACAGCACGGTCCAAAGGAAGGAGATGATCAAGGCGCGGCGCGGGATGGCGTCGAGCGCGGTGGCGACGTCCTCCAGCTTGAGGTGTCGGAACTCCTTCTGCACCGCGTAGATGGCGCCGACCAACAGCAGCACGCCAAGCACCGCCGGCAGGCGGCGCAGGTGGTGCATCAGGCGGGCGGCTGCTAGCGGAAGGGACATTCAGGTCAGCCGGCGTCCGGGTCAGGCGGCATCGGCGGGACGGGCGAGTGCGGCCTCGATCAGCGCGATTGTTTCGGCGATGCCGTACAGGGCGATGAAGCCGCCGAAGCGCGGGCCTTCCTGCTGGCCCAGCAGCACCTGGTACAGGCAGGCGAACCATGCGCGCAGTTCGGGGAATGGGTGGCGCTTGCCGACCTCGTAGACGATGTTCTGGATTGTTTCGGCGTCGGTGGTAATCTCGAGGCTCCGCAGGGTCTCGGCAAGGTCAGCCAGCGCAGCGCGTTCAACGTCGGTCGGATGGCGGTAACGCTTTTCCGGGCGCACGAAGTCCCGGTAATACGCGATGGCGTGATCCACCAGCTTGTCCAAGAACGGCATCGATTCGGGGCTGGCGCCGGGGCTGTAGCGACGGATGAAGCCCCAGAGCATGGCGGGGGTTTCGGCATTCACCACCGAGGCCAGGTTCAGCAGCATGCCGAAGGAGACGGGGCTGCCGGCGTGGTTGGACAGGCGGCCAGCGTGGATGTGCCAGGCGGGGTTGGTGGGTCGTTCTGCCTCCGGTTGAGTCTGCAGGCGGGCGGCGTTGCCCAGGTACTCGTCGACCGCGCGGGGGATCACGTCGAAGTAAAGCCGCTTGGCGCGTTGCGGAGCATTGTACATGAACTGGCCGAGAGATTCCTGCGGGGCGTAGCGCAGCCATTCATCGACCGGCAGGCCGTTGCCCTTCGACTTGCTGATCCGCTGGCCGTTTTCGTCGAGAAACAGCTCGTAAGTCAGGGTCTCGGGGGGTGGGGCGCCGAGGATGCGGCAAATGCGGCTGGACAAGCGGACGCTATCGATCAGGTCCTTGCCCGACATCTCGTAGTCGACATCCAGCGCGTACCAGCGCGTCGCCCAGTCGGCCTTCCATTGCAGCTTGCAGGCGCCGCCCTTGACCGAGGTCTCGAACGTTTCGTTGGTGGTGGGGTCGCACCAGACGACGGTGCCGGCGGCCGGATCGCGCGCCTGGATCGGCACCTGCATGACGATGCCGGTGCGTGGGTGCAGCGGCAGGATGGGCGAGTAAGTGGCGCGGCGGTTGGGGCCCAGGGTGGGCAGAATGACCTCCATCACCTGATCGAAGCGCTCCAGGATGCGGATCAGCGCGGCGTCGAAGCGCCCGGCGGCGTAATAGTCGGTGGAGGAGGCGAATTCGTACTCAAAGCCAAAACTGTCCAGGAACGATCGCAGGCGGGCGTTGTTGTGCGCGCCAAAGCTGTCATGCGTGCCGAACGGGTCAGGGACGCGGGTCAACGGTATCCCTATATATCGCTCCAGCAGCTCGCGGTTCGGCACGTTGTCCGGCACCCGACGCAACCCGTCCATGTCGTCGCTGAAGGCGATCAGGCGCGATGGTCGCCCGGTCAGCACCGTGAACGCGTGCCGCACCCAGGATGTGCGCGCCACCTCACCGAAGGTGCCGATGTGCGGCAGACCGGACGGGCCATAACCGGTCTCGAACAGCGCATGGTCCTTGCCCGACTTGTCCAGCCGGCCGGCGACCTTGGCAGCTTCCTCGAACGGCCACGCTTTGGGCAGCGCTGTGGTGTTGTTGCGAAGTGTTTCTGGCATTGACGGCAAGCTAGGTACCGCTATCCGCTTGGTCAATCGGCCGCACACCCTATAGTCGGCCTATGCCGCCGTCATCGCCCAGCCGGATCGCGCTGCCCGACGCGCCGAGCCTGGTTGCCGGGCACGGACGCGCTGCGATTTTGACCGCAGACGGCGAGCTATTGACCTGCCCAGCAGATGAGGCAGCCGCGGCAATCCGCGCGATGGACGCGCCCGTGCTGGTGCACGCGCCGGCGACGCTGCGCCGGCTGGGGCTGCGGGCGATGCCGTGCCTCGATGTCCTGGAACTGTTTGCCTTCGTGCTGCCGGCGCGGACTGTCGCGCCGACGCCGCGCGGGTTGGCACTGGCGCTGGACCTCGACGCGACCGGGGCCGGGCTGGAGGCGGAGGTCACGCTGCTGCCGGACCTCGTCGAGGTGCTGCTACGCCGGCTGGCTGCCGGACGGATGCTGGCGCTGAACCGCGACGCGGCTGCGCTGGCGGCGCGCATGGGACAGGCAGGTTGGGGCTGGGCGCCATTTGTGATGGCGGCGCTGGGCCGGTCGGATGCGGCGGCCTCGGTGGACCCGTTGCTGGTGTGGAAGCGGCTGCCGGAGTGGGAAGAAACCGCGCCACTGCCGGCGCCGTCTTCATTGCCGGTGCCGGAGGTGGACGCGCGTCGCCGGCTGGCGGCGATGCTCGGCCCCGCGGCGGAGCAGCGGCAGGGGCAGTCGGATTATGCCGGAGCCGCGGCGACCGCGTTTGCCCCACGGGAGGTGCGGGGTGATCCCCACCTGGTGCTGGCTGAGGCGGGCACCGGGACGGGCAAGACACTAGCCTACATCGCGCCGGCCAGCCTCTGGGCGGAGCGCAATCGCGGCACGGTGTGGATCAGCACGTTCACGAAGCACCTGCAGCGGCAGATCGATGCAGAGCTGGCGCGGCTGTTTCCGGACCCGGCGGAGCGGCGGCGTCGCGTGGTCGTGCGCAAGGGGCGGGAGAATTACCTGTGCCTGCTGAACTACGAGGAAACGCTGCGGCCGGTGACCGGTGGGGTGGGACGGGGCAGGACACTGGGCGGCAGCCTGCTCCCGGCCTCACTGGTGCCACTCGGGTTGATCGCGCGCTGGGCGCTGGCGACGAGCGACGGGGACATTCAGGGGGGTGACCTGCCCGGTTGGTTCAGCGAGCTGTTCGGGGCGGCGACGGTGCTGGGTCTGGCGGATCGGCGGGGGGAGTGCATCCACGCCGCCTGCGCGCATTGGAAGCGCTGCTTTGTCGAGCACACGATCCGCCGCGCGCGAACCGCGCAGTTGGTGGTGGCGAACCATGCGCTGGTGATGGCGCAGGCGGCGTGGGGCGGGCTGGACGATGCCTCGGTGCCGACGCGGTATGTGTTCGACGAGGGCCATCACGTGTTCGACGCAGCGGACAGTGCGTTCTCGGCCGAGCTATCCGGGTCGGAGACGGCGGAGCTGCGGCGCTGGCTGCTGGGGGCCGAGGGCGGGCGGTCGCGAGCGCGGGGCTTGCGGCGGCGGCTCGACGAGCTGGTGGCCGAGCGGCCGGCACTGCAGGCGCCACTGGATGCCGCGTTGCAGGCCGCCCGTGCGTTGCCGTCGCCGGGCTGGTGGTCGCGGCTGGGGGACGATGACCCCGAGCTGGATGCGATCTTGGAAAAATTGTCGGGGGCGGACGCGCTGCACGCTGATCACGCGAACCCTACCGAGAGCTTCCTACGGCTGCTGCGGCGTCAGGTGCTGGCCCGGGTGGTGGGCGACGGGGACCCAGGATCGCGCGCGTCTTGGGGCGCACAGGAGTGCGACCTGTTTCCACCGGTCACCGGGTTGGTGCAGGCGGCGGAACACCTGGCACGCGCGCTGGGGCGGATTGTCCAACCGCTGGAGACGCTGCGCACCAGGCTGGCGGCGCGGCTGGAAGACGAAGCGGAGGAGATGGACGCCGCCACCCGCGTGCGGATCGAGGCAACGTGCCGGTCGTTGGGCCGGCGGGCAATCGACCCGCTGACCGCCTGGCGGGGGATGCTGCGCGCGGTTGCAGAGGCTCCCGGCGAGCCGGGACAGCGGCCGCAGCATGTGATGTTTGTCCGGCTGGATCGGCGGGGGATGGAAGATCGGGATGTGGGATTGCATCGGCACTGGCTCGATCCGACGGTGCCGTTCGCGCTGAGCCTAGCAGCGCCGGCGCACGGGCTGCTGGTGACTTCGGCGACGCTGCGGGATTCGGGGGAGGCGGACGCCGAGATCTCGTGGGAGGCGGCGGAGGCGCGGGTGGGCGCGCCGCATTTGCCCTCGCCGGCGATCCGCGTGGCGGTGGCGAGCCCGTTCGATTACGCGGCGCAGACCCGGACATTCATCGTGACCGATGTGGCGGCCGGGGATATCGGCGCACTGGCCGCGGCGTATCGTGCGCTGTTCGTGGCGGCCGGCGGTGGCGGGCTGGGGCTGTTCACCGCGATCCGGCGGCTGCAAGCGGTGCATGCGCGAATCGCGCCGGAGTTGGAGGCGGCGGGTATCCCGCTATACGCGCAGCACGTCGACGCGATGGACAACGCCACGCTGGTCGACATTTTTCGCACCGAGGAAGAAAGCTGCCTGCTGGGCACTGATGCGATGCGCGACGGGGTGGACGTTCCCGGGCGGGCGCTGCGGCTGGTGGTGTTCGAGAAGGTTCCCTGGGCGCGGCCGGACATCCTGCACCGGGAGCGGCGGGTGCATCTGTCGGGCGGTGATTTGAAGGGCTACGACGACCGGATCGCGCGCCTGCGATTGCGCCAGGCGTTCGGACGGCTGATCCGCCGCGCGACAGATCGCGGGGTGTTCGTGCTGCTGGACCGGCAGACGCCGAGCCGGTTGCTGTCTGCGTTTCCGGCTGGGGTGGAGGTGCGGCGGGTCGGGCTGGCGCAGGCGGTGGCGGAGGTGAGGGGATTTTTGGGGGACAGTGCGGGGTAACGTAAAGCATCGCCGCTTCGCCCGATCATGCCGGGCGTTGGCCATGCATCCTCGTCTTCCTTGGGCGTGGCTGCACACAGCCGAGAAATTTCGATGCGCTGAGGTCGTCGTGTGGTGCAAACGGGGACGGCAATGAACGCCAAGGAAGGGATGCCCGCGGTGGCGAGGGGTGGCCCCCTTTGCACGAGGGCGTTATGAACTTGACGCATCCACCAGCGGATCAGAATTTTCGTCTCCGTCTGCGGCGCCGATTGTTCCACCGACCATAATGGATCCGAACTGGGGGTTTGTTCAGTCGGCGCTGGATGTGCTCGACCAATAGAACCAACGCGGCATCTTTGCGTCGTTTCTGATGGCCATTCCTCGTGATCCAGCGCAACCCATGCAGTGGCCAATTCCTGCCCAACGCCCCTGCTGGGCGCCTTTTTAAGAGTTTGCCTCGACTTCCCAATGGCGTCGCTGCGCCGAGGCCTCAGCCAGTGGGATGAATTTTCCATCGATACGATATCGGCCCATCATCTCTGATCGTTTGTCGACGATTTCTTCGCCCTATCCTTCGGCTTCTGCCGCGCGATCACCGCTAGCATGGCCTTGAACGCCGCTTCGTCTTCATCGCTACGGAGGGCACTTGTCTGCATCTGCCATCAACCGGCGTGTGCCAGTTCTCCCGCAGGCTCGACGTGCACCGAGATACGTACGCCGACGTTCTGGCCGATAGCCCTCAAGATCGTCGCGAGATTCCCGGCCCGCGGATTGCCTCGTTCGCTCAGCATGCGCATGAGGCTGGTCTTCGCGATTCCCGTTTCGGCCGACAGGGCGTCGAAGCCCATCGTCGCGTTCACCACATCCCGGAGTTGGCCGAGCGCGGTCTCGATGTCCCCGTCCAACACGTTCCGCGCGGCTTCTTCCACCAGGGCTGCGCGGAAGGCCGGATCCTCCTGGACATGCTTCACAACGGTTTCCCGGAAGCTTCGTGTCAGTACCATCATGTTTGCTCTTCGGTCGGCCGCAGTCGCGGCGGTGGTTGCGGGTGCCCTTCCTTCGGTGGAGGGGCGGCCTTCCTCGCGCGGTAATCGGCCCAGTGCGTCTTGGCTGTTGCGCTGTCCTCGTCTTGCGTCCTCTTGTCTCCGCAGAGCCGCAGGACCGCCAGGTCCACCCCATCGTTTCTGCAATACAGGCGGCAACCGGGGCCGTACTCGATGCGTACCTCGTGCACGCCTCCGCCTACCGATTTCACGTCCGGCGTCAGACCTTGCTCGAGCTTCCGGAACGTCGTGTCGATCCGAGCCTTCGCGCTCGCATCCGCCAAGTCTACGAAGTGGTCCCTGAAGGGGCAGCCTCCGTCCGTGCGCACGTACTCTCGCGCCTCTGACATCCAGAATGATACCGTATGTGTTAGTTTATGTCAAGTCCTCACAAAAAAGCGGGAGAATCGCACAGCCAGCCTGCGATGGGCCGTCCAAGCGATTTGGTCTAAGGCAACCCGTTCAAGTGGCAACCACCCACGAAAAGAGCGCGAAAGGAAGCGGTCGTTGGACGGCGCATAGGACAGCCCCCGACCCTGCTTCCTTCCAGCAATGCCCCTGCCGGCGGTGGTCGATCCGGGCCAGCCACCCTATATTCCCGCCGGCATGACCATGGAGTGGATATGATGGCGGACGCGGACGTAGCGACACAGGTTCCAGTGACGGTGCTCACCGGCTATCTCGGCGCCGGTAAGACCACCTTGCTCAACCGCATCCTGACCGAGCGGCACGGCCGCAAATACGCCGTGGTGATCAACGAGTTTGGCGAGCTTGGCGTGGACAATGACCTTGTCGTGGATACCGACGAGGAAGTCTTCGAGATGAACAACGGCTGCATCTGCTGCACCGTGCGCGGCGATCTGATCCGCATTGTCGGCGGGCTGATGAAGCGGCGCGACAAGTTTGACGGCATCATCATCGAGACGACGGGCCTCGCCAACCCGGCACCGGTCGCGCAGACGTTCTTCGTCGATGAAGGGGTGCGGGCGAAGACGCGCCTCGATGCCATCGTGACGGTGGTGGACGCGAAGCACCTGCCGGCACGGCTGGAGGACAGCCACGAGGCGGCAGACCAGATCGCGTTCGCCGACGTGATCGTGCTGAACAAGACGGATCTGGTGTCGCCCGAGGAGCTGGCCGAGGTCGAGGGCAAGATCCGCGCGATCAACCGTTTCGCGACGATCCACCGCACCGAGCGCGCCGCGCTGCCGATCGACCAGGTGCTGGGCCGCGGCGCATTCGATCTGAACCGCGTGCTGGAGATGCTGCCGGGGTTCCTGGATGGCGAGGACGAGCACGAGCACAACGATGAGGTGACCTCGGTGAGTTTCGAGGTGGAGAAGCCGATCGATCCGGAGAAGTTCAATGCCTGGATCGGCTTGCTGCTGCAGGACAAAGGACCGGACCTGCTGCGGACGAAGGGCATCCTGTCGTACGCCAACGATGATCGCCGGTTTGCGTTTCAGGCGGTCCACATGATCGCTGATGGCGACTTCATCGGTCCGTGGAAGGACGGCGAGAAGCGGGTCAGCCGGCTGGTGTTCATCGGCCGCAACCTAAGCCGTCCCCTGCTGCGGCGCGGGTTCGAATCGTGCCAAGTGGATTGAGGCGGTGAGGGTGTACGTCGGCAGAGAATCTTCTCCGCCTCCCCTTGAGGGCTTGGGCCGCAAAGCGGACCAAGGTTGGGGGGAGGGGGTGGTGCCAGGGTCGCATCGACGTGTCATGTCCTCCGACCCCTCCTCCCAACCTTGGTCCGCTTCGCGGCCCAAGCCCTCAAGGGGAGGGGGAGAAGCCAACCCTCAGCTGCCAGTTCACCCCACCGACCCATGAGCGAAACAATCCTCGCCAACTTCCTGATCGACCATCGCGGCGTCCCCCGCGAACTCGGTGCCTTCGTCATTGCCGCACGGTTTGATCGCGCCGGACGCACTGCGGCGTTCGCGCTGGGCGACGGCACGCTGCGCCTGGTCGACCTCGCCACCCGCGAGACCTGGCGCGAGGTCACCGTGCACGACGGCGCCACTCTGGCGCTGGCGCCCGACGCCGGCGCGCGCGGTTTCGTCTCGGGCGGCGACGACGGAACGTTCCGCCGTATCGCCGCCGATGACAGTGTCACCGACATCGCCGGGTTCGGCATGAAATGGGTCGAGCAGGTCGCCAGCCATCCCGGCGACAAGGGAAATGGGTTGCTCGCCTGCGCCGTCGGCAAACAGGCGCATCTGTTCGATGGCGCGGGCCGCAAGCTGAAGACGCTGGACCATCCGTCCTCCGTCACCGGCCTGGCGTTCGATGCCAAGGGCAAGCGCGTCGGCGCCTCGCATTACAACGGCGCCTCGTTGTGGTTTGTCGCGGCGAAGACCGACAGCCCGCGACGGCTGGAGTGGAAAGGCAGCCACATCGGCATCGCCATCCACCCGGAGGGCGAGGCGCTGGTGACCGCGATGCAGGAGAACGCGCTGCACGGCTGGCGGCTGTCCGATGGCCAGCACATGCGCATGAGCGGCTACCCGGCGAAGAGCCAGTCGCTGAGTTTCAGCCGCACCGGCAAGTGGCTGGCAAGCAGCGGGGCAGACGCGATGGTGATCTGGCCGTTCTTCGGCGGCGGCCCGATGGGCAAGGCACCGCTGGAGTTGGCCGGCGGTGACAATGTCACCTGCACCCAGGTCGCCTGCCATCCGCGTGACGAACTGGTCGCCGGCGGCTTCAACGACGGGCTGGTGGTGGTGGCGGACATTGCCTCGTCCCGCGTCCTGCCGATCGCGCCGCCCGAGCACGGTCCGGTTTCCGCACTAGCCTGGAGCGCCGACGGCGCCTTCATGGCGATCGGGACAGAGACCGGCTATGCCGCGATCCTGGATTTCTCGAAGCGGTAGGGCAATAAACGTCCGCAATGAACGTAGTGCGGAAAAGCGTAGCGCCTGCCGCCACCTTCTGGCGCGGTTGGCGGAAGGCGCTACGTTCTTCCGCCCTATGTTATCGGCGTCAGCACCCCGGGGTACTGCCGCTCGATCATTGCGCGATACGTTCCCGCCAGCGCCGCCGGCGTGCGGGCGGCGCGCAATCCCTGCATCGCCGCAACCTGGCGCGCATAGCGGTCTGCGTCCATGTCAATGAGGATAGTTTCGACAGCGGTCCGCATCGCGGCATCGCTGTCGCACAGGTAGCCGATATCGCCGAAGCGCTGGAAATGCGGCGTGATGATCGGCAGTGCGCGTGTAATGACGGGCTTCGCCCAGGTCATCGCGTCGAGCAGTGCGCCGCTGGCGGACAGGTTGTAGTAGCCTTCGCGGATCGGCAGGAACACGTAGTGCAGCGCCGCAAGACGTGCGGTGAACTCGGCGCGCGACAAATGCGCGGTCGACGGCGGGTCCGCCAGCACCGCGAAGGGCGCTGGATCGGCATCCGGCGTCAACCGCCCTACATGGTGAAACGTGACCTTCCCGGGGAAGCGCGCCGTCATCTCGCGCGCGAGGTCCAGGAACAGGTGGGTGCCCTTCGCCGCCGTCGCCAGCCCAACCAGGCCGATGCGGATCGGCGGGGCGAACCCCGGGGCAGGCTGGTCGGCGAGCTCGGCGACGTTGATCGGCAGCTCCAATACGTCGGTCCGCGCCGCGGCCCTCGGCAGCAGGGTCGCCAGCGTGTCGCGGATCCCCTGCTCCAGCACCATGAAGCGCAGCCGCTTCGGATGGTGCGCCGTCAACGCACGACGCAAGTCGAAGGCGCGAGTCAACGGATTGCGCGGTCGCCAGCCGAATGCATCATTCAGGTTGCCGTGCAGGCCGACCTGCACGCCGATCCGCCCGGAATTCATCCGCGCCAGCAATGATGCGGCGAATATCGCCGTGGGGGTGGCGGAGATCAGCATCAGCAGGCAGCGCGCGCCCCGCGGCACCTGCTTCAGACCGTGCCGAAGCGTCGCGAATTCCTGCCGGAAGCGACCCCAGGCGACGAGATGGGTCTTGCCGCGATACGCTGGATGGATTGCGATCGGCGCAAAGCCGACATTGGCGCAGGCCGTCAGGCCAGGGTCAGTGCGCAGCTCCGCGAGATGGCTCGGGTCGGCGAAGACGCGCACCGCCTGATCGGGGAAGCCGCGGGCGATCGCCTGGATCGTGGCGCTGTTGCCGGGCGCGTGCTGAGTGCCAACCCACAGCATTTCGAACACCAGGATCATCGCTTGTTCATCGGCCAATCAGTCAATGGGGTAGCGCAGGATGGCCGGACATCTGGCGCCAAGCCCGCGGCGCCACATGGCCCGCGATGCAGCCACAGGCCAGGTTCGGCGTTGCCGGTTTGGCTGGCGCACCCCGGCACCCAGTCGAGACGCCGCGCCGAAGCATTGTCAGGCTTAGATATCTCCCGCCGAATTCGTCCAGGGTGGGGTCCAGATCGGGCCGCCACCCCAGCACCGGCTGCCGACATGAAATCAATCTGGTACCGCCTACTTCGGATGGATCCCGGTTGGGCGTCGATTCGCCGCACTACTCGCAAGCAGCTTCACGGAGGGAGCCGCCCGGCGCAAGCACCTCCAGCAGCGGGCCAATGTGCCGCTCGTAATGGCGCCACCGCCCGACCGATTGGGGGTAGATCGGCTGCCGCACCTGCCAGCCGCTCGCCGTCAGAACTGGTCGGTCGGTCTTGTGGAAGTCGAGGCATGCAGGTTCCCAGTCAAGGCCGAGGAATTCTATCAACCGCCGGCTCTGGCCCTCCAAGTCAGCGACCATCGCTTCGTAGTCGATCGTCAGCATCTGCTGCGGCAGCACGCGCCGCCAATGCTCCGCCAACCGCTCGATTTCCAGTGTCCGGTGTCCACAGTCGACCAGGTCGTAGGCCCACGAAATCTCGGCGTCGAACTTGCGGAAGTAGCATGACAGGATGGTATCGCGCGGATCGCGGCGGCAGAAGATGATGCGCGCCGCCGGGAACAGAACGCCAATGACGCCAAGATGGATGATATTGTCCGGTAGCTTGTCGATGACCCTTGTCTTCCCGGCGCCCAGGCTCAACGGCTTTGCGAGATAGGCGTCCGCCAGCCGGCTGGCCAAATCCGGGTCCACCTCCTGTGCCGCGCGATCTCTGGCATGTGCCTCCAGCGCGTCGGCGATATTGCTGGCATCCCGGAGTTCGCCCGCCCCAAACACCTGTGAGTGGCCGGCGGCAATCTGCTCGATCAGGCTCGTACCGGAGCGCGGCATGCCGACGATGAAGACCGGCGCCTGCGACGGATTTCCACCGCCCTCGACTGCCGATACAGGGCCGGCGTGCACTGTGCGATCAGCCCATCCACCTGTCGGCGCAGCGCGGCCAGGTCGAACTGATGGCCGGCGCCAATGAGCTGTTGACGATAGAACCTGCTCGCAGTCGCGAAAATCGGGAACACCTCATCAAATCGGTCGGCGTTGTCGAGCAATTTTCCGAGGGCAAAGCCGGCGTCGATCCGGATGCCCGTCGGAAGGTCGGGCTTGACCAGTTGCGCGTGCAACCGCTCGAGCTGCCCCTCATCGTCCGCTTGGTGCCCGGTGTAGGCAAGGCCGGTGTCCGCGGAGGGCAGCGTGGGATCCAGCTCAAGCCCGTGACGAAGGCAGGCCTGCCCCTCCTCGAACCGACCGAGTGCCCGCAGTATCTGGCCGAGCCCGGTCCAGGCAATCGCAAGCCTGGGGTCGAGCGAAAGCGCGTGCCGGCAGATCGCCTCGCCGTCGTGCGGATCGCCGGCGTAGACCGTCACCGTGGCCAGCAGGAAATGCATCATTGCGTTGTCGGGCCGCAGCGCGGTGGCCTGGCGATGGCATGCCACCGCCTCGTCGTAGCGGGTGAGTTCGGTCAGCACGCGGCCAAGATCGCTGAGCGTCTGCGCCCGGTCCGGCTGCAATGCCAGCGCTCGGCGCAGTGCGGTCTCAGCCTCGTCGAAGCGGCGCTGGCCCGCGGGACCGATGCCAAGGTTGACGAGGGCATCGACGAACGCAGGCATCAGCTCGATGGCGCGGGTGGCGTTTTCCACGGCCTCCTCGTGGGCGCCCTGCATATTGAGCAGCGTGCTCAGATTACAGCGCTCCACCGCCAGGTCGGGCTTCAACGCAATGGCGGTCCGGTAGCTTGCCGACGCTTCGGCCAGCCGACCCATGGCCCGCAAGGCATTGCCGAGGTTCATCTGGCCATCCGCGAACCCGGGCAGGCCCGCGAGCGCCCGCGAAATAAGCTGGACGGCGTGCTCGTGCCGCCCTCGCTGGTGCGCGATGACGCCGAGGACATGCAACGCGTCGACGTGGTCCGGCACCTTCTGGAGCACCTTACGGTATAGGGCTTCCGCCCGGTCATGCCGCCCGACCTAATGATGGGCGAAGCCCGCTTGAAGATCGCGAGACGCGTCGGCGATCCGCCGGGCCCTGTCGACGTGAGTGCGAGCAGCCGTCATGCCTCGTCCGCGGTAGGTCTTCGCCTCGACATCGATGCAGTGCCGTTCACCGGCCCGCCGGTTGCCCTTTGCCGCTGGTCTGCCGCAGCGGAAACCGGTGCTTCTGCCCGGCTCAAAATGCCACGGCGCACGTTGTGTCGCCATCAAACGTCAATCGTACGTGGTCGCACTCCGGCACCAGCGAGACTGTCGGGATTCTTTACACCAAGACGGGCCAACCCGGCAATGCTGCCCAAAAACGGGCACGGCGGCACCGATTGTGTGGTGCCGCCGTGCCGTCGCGTCAGATGGAGTCGTACCGGGCGCGTCTACCGACCGCGCTTGCGGCGACGCGCGAGGGCCATGCCAACCAGGCCGCTGCCAAGCAGGACGAGCGACGCCGGCTCCGGAACCCCCGGTGGTGGCGGCGGCGGCGGCACGGCTGGGGTGACGTCATAGACAATCGTGACAGTCTCCTCGCCGGTGTCCGCAAACGTCGCGTTGCCGTTGGCGCCGCCGGTGACCAACACGCTACCACGATCCCCTGCCGACACCAGGAACGCCAGTTCATAGGCGCTGAGCCCGGTGGTCGCCGAGCCGCTGGTCGAGGCCGTTCCCGAAACAGGGCTGCTCGCCGAACCGCCTGGCGCCAGCGGCCCCGTGTTGAAAGTCGTGCTGGTATCGGGAACGCTCAGCAGGTTGATGGGGGACGGAAAGGTCGCCGTGCCGTCGTTGTTAAGACCGAGGTGGTAGGACTCCGTGTTGTCAGTCGACGTGTTCGCAACCCCGACGGTTCCGGAGACGGACTCCGTCAGTGTCACCGACACCTGGGTCAGCGTGCCCAGCGTCGGGTTGAATCCGGCGAAGCTGAGCGAATGGGTCC
>DASRQX010000129.1:0-9798 GCA_035696165.1 Acetobacteraceae bacterium
GTCCGGGCTGATCGCTCTGCTGCACCGTCTGGGCATGGAACACCGCAAGCCGAAAGCGGTCTCACGCAAGCTGGACCCGGCGAAACAGGCGGCCTTCATCAAGACGTATGAAGACCAGCTAAACCACCTTCCCGCTGATGAAGCGGTGATCTTTGCGGATGCGGTGCATCCAACCCACGCGGTGCGGCCGGTTGGTTGCTGGGCGCCGAAAGACTTGCCCGTCGCAGTGGAACAGAGCAGCGGGGGGACCGCCTCAACATTCATGGTGCGATCGACCTGGAGACCGGTCAGACCGTCATGAAAGATGTGCTGACGGTGGATGCCTCAAGCACGATCCTGCTGTAGATGGCGATCGAGGCGATATATCCCGCTATGCGGCTGATCCACATCTTCCTGGATAATGCCAGATACCATCACGCGAAACTGGTGCAGGCGTGGCTTGCGCAGCCGGGAGGGCGGATCAAACTGCACTTCATTCCGGCCCACTGCCCGCACCTCGATCCGATCGAGAGGCTATGGGGGTTGATGCACAGGCATACCACTCACAACAAGTGCTACAACTCCGTCAAGGATTTCAGCATCACCATGCTCAGCTTCCTGCGCGACGACGTGCCCAGGAACTGGCACATTTATTGCGGTGAGGTCACGGATAACTTCCGGATCATCGATCCAAAAAAAAATACCGGATTATCGTGTGAGCAGGGTATACACGCTTTTGTTGTATAGGGCGCGAGCATTGGTAAACGTCAAATTTCATTCAGTGAAATTAGAGGCAGCAACGGAGCTGTGGATATCGTTATCCACAGGCTGTTGATAAAGCACCTACGCCGGCTCGGCGAATGGCCTTAGAAGGCTTGCATATATCAATGATAATGAACCATAAATGACACGTCCACTTGGCCGTGGCAGGGTCCTGGCGGCGAGAGTGTAACCCGAATTAAGTTTAATGCGACCAGTGACAGTCGGTGCCAACCGATTCCGACCGCGGCGTTTATAAAATGCTTTCGCTACACATATTTGTGAGAGATAATACATCTGCAGGTCGTATTCACTTCATCAGAATAGGCGGATAGTTGTAATGCGCGAAAAGCGATCTCTCGATGCCATCTTCGCGGGAGTGGCCACAGCATCCGCCAGGGTTGGCGCCGCGCCCAAACCACCAGGACACCTGGCTACGCGGCCGGCCGACTTACAAGCAAGGTTCCTGCCACCCATTTCTCAAGCTGCCCGGCAGCAATCGGTTACGCACACTTCCGAACGGGTTACGGCTGAATTTCGGCGGCACCCCCGAGGAGCCGTTTGTGGATATCTTCGCCGTCGAGGCCTGCGTCTCGCTCGCGAACCTGCTCGACAAGCGCTCGCGCTTCGCCCCCAGCACCCACTCGCTGCTCGCGGTTTGCCCGATACCGTGGCTGCTCGCCCAGGTGATGCGCAGCGACCCAACGCCACGCTGGCGTGCCACCGGCCTGCTGCGGCATGAGCCGGTGCTGCCGCTCGTGCTGCCGGTGCGCGATGTTCGCGTGCTCTTCGCGCTGACCGACAAGAACTACAGCGGCTTCATGAAGCATCAGCTCCCGCACGCACACGAGTATTACGCGCCGATGGAGGCGCTGACGGCCTGGGAAAGCGACAAGAATCCAGCGTTGCAGGCGCTGCTGGCGCGCGCGACCGCGTCGGCCAACTTTCTCTCGGTGCCGACGGGCTAGCGCCGCTGTCAAAACCTATCGAGGCCAATCGCTGGCGAGGTTCAATCGAGGCGACAGCATGAAAGCAACTGGCCGCATTGCATCTCACCAGAATGCTTCGCATTCTTATTGTACCGATTCCGAAATAACAAACGGATTCGATTACGCCGATCCGGAACCACCCCGCCGGGACACATGCTGCCGCGCGGGGGGTAGCGGAAACCCCTGCTCCGCCAGCACTTGCCTCGCAATGTCGGGACGGTCGGTGATCAGCCCGTCGACCCCCTCACACAGCAGCCGCCGAATGTCCGCCGCGCCGTTGACCGTCCAGGCCAGCACCGCAAGCCCCAGGTCGTGCGCCTCGGCGATCAGGTCAGCGGTGAGATCGGCATGGTGCGGCGCCCAGATCGATCCACCCTCGGCGGCCACCGCCCGCGGTATCGAACCACCGTAGTCCGCCGGTACCGGACCACCCCACCAAAACGCGGCCTCGGCGATGGTCTCCGGGCGGGTCAGCCAGACATGCTGCAGACCCGGACGCAATCGGGCCGCATGCCGTGGCCCACGCCAATCGAACGATGATACGCCGATACGACCGATCGCACCCGCCGCCTCCGCGACGGCGATCACGGCTTCGGCCATCGCCATTGGGCCAACAGTCCAATCAGGGTGCGTCGGAACCGTCTTCATCTCGATGTTCAACCGCACCGACTGGTCCATCGCGAGCACCTCGGCCAGTGTGGGAATGCGGGCGCCATCGCGCGGCACCTGCTCCGGAAACTGCATTGCATAATCGCAGCCCGGCCGGATCCGTCCGACGTTGTATGCCGCCAACTCCGCCAGGCGCAGCGTGCGAATCAACGACCCAGGCGCCGTCAGCCAATCCCCATCTGCCCCGCGCGTAATATCGGGATTGAGCGCCGGATCGTGGCTGACCACCGGCACCCCATCTGCCGTGACCGCGACATCCAGCTCGAAACCGTCGACCCCGATCGCCAGCGCGGCCGCGAACCCCGCCAGCGTGTTCTCCGGAAACAAGCCCCGCGCGCCACGATGGCCCTGCAGATCGATCGCCCGCCGCATGCTGCCCCCGCGTCCCGGTCGGCTGTCCCCGGCCGACTTTGCCGTCCGGAGATCGTACGGCAAACTGCACCCAGGTCACCAATCAGGATAGTGCGTGATGGATGAGCGGAGCGAGCGGGTGCTGGGCGTGCTCGGCGGCATGGGGCCGCTGGCGAGCGCGCAATTCATGTTGCGCCTCACGCTTTTGACGCCCGCGGAACGTGACCAGGACCACGTCCCAACGGTGCTGTGGTCCGACCCGAGGGTGCCGAGCCGCACGCAATCCACGTTCACCGCCGCCCAAGATCCCCTGCCCTGGCTGCTGCGCGGCGTCGCCGGATTGCGCCACGCCGGTTGCGGCGCCATCGCCATCCCCTGCAACACCGCGCATCGCTGGCACGCGGAGATGCTGACGGAAGCCGGCTGCCCCGTTCTCCATATCGTCGACGCTGCTGCCGCCGACCTGCGCCGCGAAGGCATCGCGCCGGGTGTGATCGGCGTGATAGGCACAGCGGCAACGCTCGACATGCGGCTGTATCAGGAGCGGCTCGGACGGTCGGGCTGGGACTGCCTGGTCCCGAGCTGGGACGAGATGCAACGGCTGATCGGCCCGGCGATCGTCGCGGTGAAAACCAACCGGGTCGCCGAGGCCTACGCCCCTGCGGCCGAGGTGGTGCAAAGCCTCCACCGGCGCGGCGCCCGCGCGGTGGTACTGGGATGCACGGAAATTCCGCTCGGCATCCAGGCCGGTCCCTGGCAGACGCTCGGCGTGAAGCTGATCGACACGATCGACTCGCTGGCCCGCGCTTCGATCGCCTGGGCCCGCGGCGAGGACTGTTAGCTGTCAGGGGCACCGTTTCACTCCCGTCATGGCCGGGCTTGACCCGGCCATGCACGCACCGCCGGTGTCGCAACGGATGGCCACGTCAAGCCCGGCCATGACGCTGGCCGCCGCTGCCAAACCAATTGACCCTCTTCCCATGTCCGGCCGCGCTGGCACCTCCCGGCCAAAGATGCTTCATTTAACTCACGGCCTCGACCGCGCGGTATCGTGCGGCCGACGGCCCAATATCGCGGGGGGGCTTCCATGGTGCGCCGAGCAATATTCGTCGTCACTTGCCTACTGTTGTTCGGGATGGGTCGGGCCGCAGCACAGACCAAAACCATCAGCCTGTGGCATGTGTTCAATCTCGAAACCGACATGATCTACGGCGGCATCAAGTCGTTCAACCAGACACAAACCGCCTACCGGATCGACGCCAGGTTGGTGCCGGCCAACCAGTTCGTTACCGAGCTGATCAAGGCGATCGCCACCGGCTCGGTGCCCGACCTGGTCACGCTGGACAACCCGTTCGTCGCCAGCTTCGCCGCGCAGGACGCGCTGCTCGACCTGACCGACCGCATCAAGCAGTCCGGCACGATCAAGCCGCAGGTCTATTTCAAGGGCCCCTGGGCGTCGGGACAGTGGAAGGGCCGCACCTATGCGATCCCGCGCGACGCCAACACGCTGGTGCTGTGCTACAATGCCGACATGTTCCGGGCCAAAGGCCTCGACCCCGACAAGCCGCCGCAAACCTGGTCAGAACTGACGGCCGACGCGGCGAAGCTGACCGATCCGGCGAAGCACGTCTACGGCTTCGGCTTCAGCGCGATGCAGGCCGAGGAAGGCGTGTTCCAGTGGCTACCGTTCCTGTATCAGGCCGGCGGCTCGATCGATCACTTGGACACGCCGCAGGCCGCGTCATCGTTGCAAATTCTGGTCGATTTCGTCAAGAGCGGCGCCGCCTCGCTCGACGTGATCAACGAGCGCCAGTACGAAGTCACCAACACCTTCATGGCCGGCAATTCCGCGATGGTGCCATGCGGACCGTGGGAGCTGCCGCGCCTGCAGAAGGAAGCGAAATTCGAGTGGCGCCAGGCGTTACTGCCAATGAAGGACGGCGTGAACATCCGCGCGTCCTCGCTCGGCGGCTACGACTGGGTGATCCCAAAGGACGCCGCCGACCCTGATGGCGCCTTCAAGTTCATCGAGTTCATGGCGGACCCGAAGATCGTCAGCGAGGGCTGGAAGACCGGCCGTCTGCCACCGCGCACCGATATCGTGATCGAGAACCCGCAATGGCCGCAGGCCTATGCGATGTACCACGAACAGTTGGCGACCGCGCGCGCCCGCGGCCCGCACCCGCAATGGCCCGAGCTATCGCGCGCCATGCAGACCGCGGAGCAGGAGGCGATCACCGGCAAGCGCTCGGCGGCTGACGCGCTGGCCGACGCGGCGAAGAAGATCCAACCAATTCTCGCAAAAACGCCGTTGTGACATTTGCAGGAGCGATCGTCATCCGCCGGCTGATAGGCCCCGGAGACGTCGAGAGTACAATCTGTGCCGGCCCACGGTCTCTCAACGCGCCACGGCCGGCACCCAATGTGTCATGTCCGGCTCCTGATGTGTCATGGCCGGCGAAGGCCGGCCACCCACGACTTTTTTCGCTATACAAACACAACGTATTGCTGCCGGGCTCAAAGCCCGGCGTAATAAGAGGGACCGGCGGTAGCCCCACGACCAAGCGCTCGTCGCGCATCACTGGGTCAAGCACAGCATTGCATGTGAGCAGCTAATGCGGGGTTCGCGGTCACTACTACACGTCTTCCTCGCGCTGCCACTGCTCTACTTGCTCGCGCTAGTGGCATTCCCGATCGTCTACAACATCACCATGAGCTTCCAGGACGTGCACCTCGGCAACATCGCCAGGTTCGCCCGGCCGTTCGTCGGCCTCGACAACTACCGCACAGCTCTTACAGACCCAGACTTCCGCCGCGTGCTGGGCAATTCCCTGATATTCGTGGGCGTGAATGTCCTCGCCCAGGTCGGCATCGGACTCGCGGTCGCGCTGTTTTTCGCCCAACGGTTCCCCGGGGTCCACCTGCTGCGCGGACTGTTGCTCGCCGCCTGGATGCTGCCCGCGCTGGTGGTAGGCGCGCTATGGAAATGGCTGTTCGCCACGCAATACGGCGTGATCAACTTCGTGCTGGCGGCCACGGACCTCATTTCTGCACCAGTTCATTGGCTCTCCGATCCATCCGTCTCGCTGACCTCTGTCACCATCGCGAATATCTGGCTGGGTATGCCATTTAGCATGATCCTGATCTCGGCGGCGCTGACCGGCATTCCGCTGGAGCCGTACGAGGCGGCCGCCCTGGACGGCGCCGGGCCGGGGCAGCGCTTCCGCTACATCACCCTGCCGGCGTTGCGGCCCGCGCTGCTCGCTGTCGCGTGCCTGGTAACGATCTACACGATGCGCGCCTTCGACCTCATCTTCGCGATGACCCAGGGCGGGCCGCTCGACGCCAGCAACGTGCTGCCGCTGTTCTCCTACCAGGCGTCGTTCCAGCGCTTCCAATTCGGCCTGGGCGCGGCAATCGGAAGCTTCGCCGTGGTGATCGTCCTCAGCGTCGCCCTGCTCTACATCCAGACGCTGCGCCACGAGGCCGACGCATGATCCGCGCGCTGCGTCGCCGTGGCTGGGGACTGACCGCGCTTGGCGTCATCGGTGTCGCGCTCTATCTGTTTCCGATCTACTGGATGTTCACCTCCGGGCTGAAAAGTTCGGCGGAGATCTTCGCCAGCCCGCCAACTATTTTCCCCCGCGCGCCCACGCTGGCCGCTTTCGTCTACGTGTTCCAGCGCGAGGACGTGCTGCGATACCTGCGCAACAGCCTGGCGATCGCCATCCCGGTCACGCTGCTGACCGTCACGATGGGCTCGATGGGTGGCTATGCGCTGAGCCGCCTGAACAGCCGCGTCGCCGACATCGCACTGTTCACCATCCTGCTGCTGCAGGTGTTTCCCGAAGCGCTGCTCGCAACGCCGATGTTCATCATCTTCAAAGTCCTCGGTCTGCTGAATACTTTTGCCGCAGTGATCCTGGCCACCACCTCGAAGACACTGGCCTTCGCGCTGGTGATTCTGCGGCCGATGTTCCGCCAGGTGCCGATCGAGTTGGAGGAGGCCTCCCTGGTGGACGGCTGCACCAGGCTACAGACGTTCCGCCGCATCGTCCTGCCGCTGATGCGGATTCCCCTGATCGTCGTCGGCGCGCTGAGCTTCGTGCAAGCCTACGGTGAATTCGTCTTCCCGCTTACGTTGCTGACCCGGGACGAAATGCAACCCGCAACGGTCGGCATCTACAGCTTCGTCGGCGCCGAATACGCCGACTGGCACCGTGTGATGGCATTCTCCTCGGTGTTCGTGCTGCCGATCCTGCTGCTGTTCCTCGCCCTGCAACGCCGTATCGTAGCCGGACTGACCGCAGGCGCGCTCAAATGACAAGACTCTCGCAAAGTGTCAGCCCATGTCGGCTAGTCGAGTAGGGTGGAAAACGCAGCGCCTTCCGCCGCCGCCGTACGAACGAGCAGGCAGCATCTGTCGTCGTCCCCTGCCCTGCATCCCCCGCCGCACGATGGCGGAAGACGCCGCGCTTTTCCGCCCGGCGTTCAACACCGGTGCGACAACCACGAACGACAGTGAAAGCGGGGACACCATGACTGCAACCCAGGCAGTGCCATTCACCGCAGTGACGTTCGACGACGGGTTCTGGGCGCCGCGCCAGGCAGCGCTGCGCACAACAACCATTCCGCTCCTCTACGAGCAATGCAAGAAGGCAGGAATGATTGCCGCACTGGATGTGCACGCACCTGCCGATGCGTTGCCGCTCCAATTCGAGATCACGCCGCTCGGCACCAAGCCGGCGACGCTGGTGATGTACTGGGACTCCGACCTCGGAAAATGGATCGAGGCAGCCGCATATACGCTTGCGACCCACCGCGATCCAGCGCTGGAAGCGTTAATCGACGACATCGTTTCGCGCATCGAGGCGGCACAGGAGCCAGACGGCTACTTCAACACCTATTTCCAGCGCCGCGCACCCGACAAGAAGTGGAGCAACCTGCGCGACTGGCACGAGCTATATTGCGCCGGCCATCTGATCGAAGGCGCGGTCGCCTACGCCGCCGCAACCGGAAAGACACAACTGCTGGAGGCAATGCGCCGGTACGTCGACCTGATCGGCAGAACCTTCGGCCCCGCCCCCGGCATGAAACGCGGCTATTGCGGGCACGAGGAGATCGAACTCGCGCTGGTCAAGCTATATCGCTTCACCAATGACCAACGCTATCTCGACCTGGCGCGCTACTTCGTCGACGAGCGTGGCCGCCAGCCGCATTATTTCGATGCCGAAGCCCGTGCGCGCGGCGACGACCCAGCGAACTGGTATCACCACACCTACGACTACAACCAATCCCGCCTGCCGGTCCGCGCGCAGGACAAAGTGACCGGGCACGCGGTGCGCGCGATGTATCTCTACACCGCGATGGCGGACCTGGCCGCGGAAGATGCAGACACCGGCTTGCCCGCAGCCTGCGAGCGACTCTGGCAGGATCTCACCACCAAGCGCCTGTACGTCACCGGAGGACTCGGGCCCTCCTGGGCCAACGAAGGCTTCACCAGCGACTACGACCTCCCCAACGACACCGCTTACGCCGAGACCTGTGCCGCGGTCGGGCTGGTATTCTGGGCACATCGCATGCTGCTGATGACCGGCGAGTCGGTCTATGCCAACGCAATGGAACGCGCCCTGTACAACGGCGCGATCAGCGGCATCTCGTTGCGCGGCGATCGTTTCTTCTACGAAAATCCCTTGGCCAGCCGCGGTGGCGTAGAGCGCTGGATCTGGCACCGTTGCCCGTGCTGCCCGGCCAACATCGCGCGGCTGCTTGGTTCACTCGGGCAATATGTCTGCTCGACCGGATCGGACGAACTCTCTGTTCACCTGTATGTCCAGAGCCATAGTCGCACGCGGCTCAACGAGCACAACATTGAACTGCGGCAGCAGACGCGATTGCCATGGGACGGCGACATCAGGCTGACCCTTGAACTCGGCCCGCCAACCCGGTTCGCGCTGCGCCTGCGTGTGCCGGACTGGAGCCCCTCGTTCGCCGTCAGCGTGAACGGACAGCCGATCACTGTCGCGCCGCTCGACCGCGGCTACATCCGTATCCACCGCAACTGGACGTCGGGGGATTGCGTCGAGCTGTCGCTCGCGATGCCGCCGCGCTTTCTGTCGGCGCGGCCGGAACTGGCGGTCGACCTTGGCCGCGTGGCCGTGCAACGCGGCCCGTTCATCTACTGCGTCGAGGAAGCCGACGCCGACGCCGACGTCGAGCGCCTGGCCCTGGACACCACACGGCAAATTTCGGCCAGCTTCGAGCCGGACCTGCTGGGCGGCACCGGCATCCTCGACCTGCCAGGCTGGATCACCCGCGCGGCGGACCCACGCGCGCCGCTTTATTCCGATCAACCGCCCGTGCAAGAGCCAGCCAAAATCCGCGCCATCCCCTACCCGCTCTGGGCCCACCGCGGCCCAGGAACCATGGCGGTCTGGCTACGCCGCGCCTTCTAGCCGCAGCCGCACCCGGGCGTCGGGCCCCGTGCGCCCTGCACCACATGATGGTCGATCCACTCCGCAACCAGCCGGCGCGCTTCGTTCAATGAGGCCTCCGGATGGTGGATGCGATACAACGTAGTGCAGGCCTGGAACGCCGCCATGTCGTCGCTGCCGACCTGACGCAGGTCACGATACGCCGTCACCACCGCGCGTTCGCAGCGCCGGGCGATCTGGCTGACTTCATGACCCATCGGCACGGACTCCTTGTTGCGAGTCACTCGCATCTGACAGGGTAGATTACGGGACCGCCGCAGCCTCGGCAAGCGGTTCGATCACCCGGCAGCAGTTCTCAATGCGATTGAGTCGCAGTCGTGGCGACGGGGGTGAGTCCGGAATGCAACACTCGGCAGTGAACCGATTGGCGGCCGCAAAAAACGGATTCGCACAAGCGCCGGAATGGAATTCCTGACGCCCATGCCTGCGCTCGATTCGCTGCTCGGATCATTGCCAGGGTGCCTGGACCGGTTCCCGGACAGGCGCCGCGGCATGAACGCGACCTACCGCATCGGCGACATCGGCATGGCGGCCTTCTCGGTGTTCTTCATGCAAAG
>DASRQX010000130.1:0-28017 GCA_035696165.1 Acetobacteraceae bacterium
CTGGTTCGGGAGTGGTGAATGCAGCCACGCTGACAAGTGATGGCACGATCACCGGCGGCCTGACGCTGGTGGGCACCGGCAACGCGATCGGCACGCTGGGCAGCATCGTGGTGAACACCGGCACGATCGACGTGCTGGACAACGGCAGTCTATCAGTCGCGGGCACGGTGACAGCGCCGTTCATCACGCTGAGCGCGGGGACGCTGGGGATCACCGGCACCTTGGGCGGGGTCGGCGCGCTGTTGCCGACGACGACACTGGTGGCACTCGGGGCGGGCGCCGGGATCACCGAGGCCAGCACGGGGGTGGTGAATGCAGCCACGCTGGCCAGCGATGGAGCGATCACCGGCGGCCTGACGCTGGTGGGCAGCGGCAATGCAATCGGGACACTGGGCAGCATCCTGGTGAATACCGGCACGATCGACGTTCTGGACACTGGCAGTCTGTCGGTTGCCGGTACAGTAACCGCGTCGTTCATCACGCTGAGCGCGGGCACTCTGGGGATCGCCGGCACCTTGGGCGGCGGCGGCACGCTGCTGCCGGCAACGACACTGGTTGCGCTCGGGGCGAGTGCCGGGATCACCGAGGCCAGTACGGGCGTGGTGAATGCAGCCACGCTGACCAGCGACGGGACGATCACCGGCGGCCTGACGCTGGTGGGCACCGGTAACGCGATCGGCACGCTGGGCAGCATCGTGGTGAACACCGGAACGATCGACGTGCTGGACACCGGCAGTCTGTCGGTCGCAGGCGCGGTGACGGCGCCGTTCATCACGCTGAGCGCGGGTACGCTGGGGATCAGTGGCATGCTGGGCGGGATCGGCGCGCTATTGCCGACGACGACGCTGGTGGCGCTTGGGGCTAGCGCCGGCGTCACCGAGTCCAGCACGGGAGTGGTGAATGCAGCCACGCTGACCAGCGACGGGACGATCACCGGCGGGATGACGCTGGTGGGCACCGGCAACGCGATCGGCACGCTGGGCAGCATCCTGGTGAATACCGGCACGATCGACGTGCTGGACACCGGTAGCCTGTCGGTTGCGGGGACGGTGACGGCGCCGTTCATCACGCTGAGCGCGGGCACGCTGGGGATCGCCGGCACACTGGGCGGGATCGGCACGCTGCTGCCGATGACCACGCTGATAGCAGTTGGGGCGAGTTCCGGCGGCATCACCGAGGCCAGCACGGGGGTGGTGAACGCAGCCACGCTGACCAGCGACGGGACGATCATCGGCGGCCTGACGCTGGTAGGCACCGGCAACGCGATCGCCACACTGGGCAGCATCGTGGTGAACACCGGAACAATCGACGTTCTGGACACCGGTAGCCTGTCGGTTGCGGGGACAGTGACGGCGCCGTTTATTACGCTGAGCGCGGGAATGCTCGGGATCAGTGGCACGCTGGGCGGGATTGGCACGCTGTTGCCGACGACAACTTTGGTTGCACTCGGGGCGAGCGCTGGCATCACCGAGGCCACTACGGGCGTGTTGAATGCAGCCACGCTGACCAGTGACGGGACGATCACCGGCGGCCTGACGCTGGCTAGCACCGGCAACGCGATCGGCACGCTGGGCAGCATCGTGGTGAACACCGGAACGATCGATGTGCTGGACACCGGCAGTCTTTCGGTTGCCGGGACGGTGACGGCGCCGTTCATCACGCTGAGCGCCGGCACTCTGGGGATCAGTGGCACTTTGGGCGGGATCGGCGCGTTGTTGCCGACGACGAAGCTGGTGGCACTCGGGGCTAGTTCCGGCATCACCGAGGCCAGCACCGGAGTGGTGAATGCTGCCACGCTGACCAGCGATGGGACGATCACCGGTGGCCTGACGCTGGTGGGCACCGGCAACGCGATCGGGACATTGGGCAGCATCCTGGTGAATACCGGCACGATCGACGTTCTGGACACTGGCAGTCTGTCGGTTGCCGGTACGGTAACCGCGCCGTTCATCACGCTGAGCGCGGGCACTCTGGGGATCAGTGGCACGTTTGGCGGGATTGGCACGCTGTTACCGACGACGACACTGCTGGCACTCGGGGCTAGCGCCGGCGGCATCACAGAGGCCAGTACGGGAGTGGTGAATGCAGCCACATTGACCAGCGACGGGACGATCACCGGCGGCCTGACGCTGGTGGGCACCGGCAACGCGATCGCCACGCTGGGCAGCATCCTGGTGAACACCGGGACGATCGACGTGCTGGACACCGGTAGCCTGTCGGTAGCAGGCGTGGTGACGGCGCCGTTCATCACGCTGAGCGCGGGCACTCTGGGGATCGCCGGCACGCTGGGCGGCGTCGGCACGCTGTTGCCGACGACGACACTGGTGGCGCTCGGGGCGAATTCCGGCGGTATCACCGAGGCCAACTCGGGGGTGGTGAATGCAGCCACGCTGACCAGCGATGGAACGATCACCGGCGGCCTAACGCTGGTGGGCACCGGCAACGCGATCGGGACGCTGGGCAGCATCCTGGTGAACACCGGAACGATCGACGTGCTGGACACCGGCAGCCTGTCGGTCGCGGGCGCGGTGACGGCGCCGTTCATCACGCTGAGCGCGGGCACGCTGGGGATCGCCGGCACGCTGGGCGGCGTCGGCACGCTGTTGCCGACGACGACGCTGGTGGCACTCGGGGCGAGCGCCGGCATCACCGAGGCCAGTACGGGCGTGCTGAATGCAGCCACGCTGAGCAGCGACGGGACGATCATCGGCGGCCTGACGCTGGTAGGCACCGGCAACGCGATCGGCACGCTGGGCAGCATCCTGGTGAACACCGGCACACTGGGTGTTCTGGACACCGGCAGCCTGTCGGTTGCCGGCGTGGTGACGGCGCCGTTCATCACGCTGAGCGCGGGCACTCTGGGGATCTCCGGCACGCTAGGCGGGAGCGGGACGCTGCTCCCGACGACGACGCTGGTGGCGCTGGGGGCGAGTGCCGGTATCACCGAGGCCAGTACTGGGGTGGTGAATGCAGCCACACTGATCAGCGACGGGACGATCATCGGCGGCCTGACGCTGGTGGGCACCGGCAACACGATCGCCACGCTGGGCAGCATCCTGGTGAACACCGGGACGATCGACGTACTGGACACCGGCAGCCTGTCGGTAGCAGGTGTGGTGACCGCGCCGTTCATCACGCTGAGTGCGGGCACGCTGGGGATCGCCGGCACGCTGGGCGGGATCGGCGCACTGTTGCCGACGACGACACTGGTGGCGCTGGGGGCCAGCGCAGGCGGCATCACCGAGGCCACTACGGGCGTGGTGAACACAGCCACGCTGGAGAGCATTGGCACGATCATCAGCGCGGCGACGTTGGCGGGCATTGCGAATGCGATCGGCACGCTGGAGGCGTTCACCGCCGGCAGCAGCTTGGCGCTGACCGACCGCACCGCGTTGACGCTGGCAGGAACCATCTCGGCGCCGCTGCTCGTGATCAACACCGGGACCAGCGCGCTGACGTTGGCGGGCGGCACAACGATCGACACCGGCGGGACCACCGCGCCGAACCACCTGACGATCGCCCGGAATGAGCTGCCGACCGGCGGCGCCGGCGCTTACTTCACCAGCAGCACCTTCGGGCAGACCGGCACGACCCAGGTCAACCTTATCGGCGGCGGGCGCAACAGCGTCCTGTCCATCACCGGCACGGCGGCCGGCAACGACAGCGTCGCGCTGACCGGAGCCACCACCTGGCTGATCCTGAACCTGGCGCCTGGCAGCAACGTTACCGGCAATGTGAACGTGAACGCGCTGACGGTGGTGCTGCCGCCCAACGACAGCAACACCTCACAGTTCTCGGTCGCGCTGACCGGCTCGGTGGCTGGGTTCGCCGGCCAGGAAGCCGCCAGCGCGTCCGGCGTGATACCGCTGCGCGGCGCCACGTTGCGTGTGAACAACTGCCCGATCGGCACGGCCAACTGCGTCCTGTTGTCCGGCGCGCTGGTCCCGGTTGGCAACCCCCTGCAGAACCTGGCGCTCGGCATCTTGATCAATCCGAACGACGAGGGTGACCTGCTGCTGCCACTTGTCTCTGACGAGGATTTCCTAACATGCCTGCTGCGCAAAGATTGCAACTGACCGGGCTGGTCCTGCTGGCCGCCTGCGTCGGCTGCACGACGCCGCCGCCAAACGCCTATGTCAACGCAACCGGCGGGTCGGGCAAGCCGGCGGTGCAGGAAACGATCGGCAAAAACGCGGTCGGCGAGGCCTGCACGATGCAGGAAACCGGCGAGACCAGCGCTGACCTTTATTGCGGCACATGGCAGCAACCCAGCGCCCGGGTGCGTGGTGGCGGGGCTGCCAGTCCTGACACGCTGGCGAGCATCGCCGCCAACAGCTCGTGGCGTGCTGCGCTCGATCAGCGCTTTGCCTGCCAAACGCCGGAAACGACAACGATTCTCGATGCTCGGCCGGCACAATTGCTGCAATGCACCCAGCGCGTGGGCGGTTGGCCGCATGTCGGGGTAGTTGCGCTGATTGGCGGGCGGGCCTGGTACGGTGACGGCGTCCTGCCCGCCGCGACGGTGATGGAGCGCGCGATCGGCGTGCGCGCCGGGCTGATCAAGCCGGACGCGGTGACGGCCAGCTCCGGGGCCGACGCATTGCTGGCGCAGCGGTTGGCCGCTCAATCGGTCAGCTCGGGCGATATCGGCCAGTTCAATACGCTGATGGCGGCGGGCACGCGTGCCAACCTCAGCGACAATCCGGCGGCGGCGGAAGCGGCGTTCCGTGCCGCGCTGACGCTGCAGCGGAAGGCGCTCGGCAAGGACAATCCGAACACCGCCACGGCGGTGATGACCCTCGCCCTGGAGCTTTCTGATGACGGGCGCTATGCCGAGGCTGCGTCGCTGTTCGCCCAGGCGGAACGACTGGCGCCGGGCGCCGCCGATCCGATCGAGCAGGCGCGGCTGCTGCATTACCGCGCGCTCGATGCGATGAACCGCAGCCAATTCGATACGGCGGCGACGCTGCTGCAATCGGCGATCGCGGCGTATAGCGCATTGGTGCCGCCCAGCGCGCTGGTCCGACGGGCGGCGACGCGTTCAAGCGCGTTCGGCGCCGGTCTCGTGTCCGACCAGGAAATTATTTCGGATCCGTCGGCGCAGGGCGCGCTGGTCGGCCTCATCGAGGCGAAGCGCAACCAGGCGCTGGTGTTGCGCCAGCTCGGCAGGCTCGACGAAAGTCAAGCCGCGCTGGCGACGGCGACCGACATCGCCGAGGCCAATCGTCTGTTGCGCCCCATCGTCGAGGCTCGGCTGTACCTCGCCAGTGGGGTGACCGCGTCGGCTGCGGGCAACTCGTCGATGGCGTTGAACGATCTCGCGCTGTCGGCGCGCGCGTTCGACCGCGCACTGCCTGAATCCAAGCCGCTCGCCGATACGCTGCTGCTGCGCGCCGGCGAACTGGTACGCACCGGACATGCCGATCAGGTCTTGGCGTTGTGTCGCTCCGCTGTCACCTCGCTCGCCGCCCTGAAGTCGAGTACGAGCGCCGCGGAGATCGCCCCGTGCCTCGATGCCTACGCGGCCGCCGCTTCCGCCGACGCCGCGCAGCGCCAGGTGCTACTGGCCGAGATGTTTACCGCGGCCCAGCTCGGCCAGGGCGGTATCACCAGCCAGCAGATTGCCCAGGCCACCGCGCGATTGCAGGAGAACGCGCGCGACCCGAAGGTCGCGGAGGCGATCCGCCGGCGGGAGGATGCCAGTTCCAAGCTGCAGGCGCTCTATACACTGCGTGATGCGCACATCACCGCTGCCCAAGGTGCCGGTGCCGGCGGGGCGGCGGCGATCGACACCGCGGCGATCGACAGCCAGATCAAGAAGACGCAGACGGAGCTGGCCGACGCCGATACGGCCTTGCAGGCCGCGTCGCCGAAGCTTGGGCAACTCGAGCAGGAGGTGGTGCCGGCCGCCGAGGTTCTGGCCGCGTTGCACCCGCACGAGGCGCTGGTCGAGATCACTGCCGGCCCGACGGACGGCTGGGTGTTTGTGCTGCGCGGCGGTGCGATCGCGATCGGCAAGATGCCAATCGGCGTCAATGAGGCGGACAAGCTGGTCCGCGCGGTGCGTGCCGGCATCGTTCTGACCGACAACCTGCCCACGTTTGACGTCGCTGACGCGCGCAAGTTGTATGATGTGACGCTGGGAACCGTAAGTGCGGCGCTGGAAGGTGTGGACCGGCTGGTGATCGCCCCGCCCGGCCCTTTGCTGGCGCTGCCGTTCGAGGTGCTGCTGACCGGTCCGGCCGATCCCGCCCACCTGGCGGATGCGCCTTGGCTGGTCCGCCGCTTCACGCTGGCGCATGTCCCAGCCCCCGCCAACTTCGCCGGCCTGCGCAAGATCGCCAGTGACTCGCGTGCGACGCAGCAATGGTTCGGGTTTGGCGACTTCGTGCCGGTCAGCCTGAAACAGGCCGACGGCAGCTTCTCGGGTACCTCCTGCGCCGATAGCGCCCGGCTCCTCGCCGGCCTGCCGCAACTGCCCTATGCGCGGCGTGAGCTGGATGCGGCGCGCGGGCTGCTTGGCGCCAGCCCGCAGGACGAGTTGCTCGGGCCGGCCTTTACCGTTCCCGCGGTGCAGAAGGCGCCGCTGAAATCATTCCGTGTGCTGCATTTCGCGGCGCACGCGCTGCTGCCGTCCGAGTTGCATTGCCAGAGTGAGCCGGCGATCGTTACGTCGGCCCCAGCGGGGGCGACCGACGCCGCGCAGGCGCTGTTGACGGCCTCGGATGTGGCGCAGCTCAACCTTGACGCCGACCTGGTCATTCTGTCGGCGTGCAACTCAGGCGGCGCCGGCGGCAGTACGGCCGGCGAGAGCCTGTCCGGCCTGGCGCGCGCGTTCTTTTTCGCCGGGGCGCGCGCATTGATGGTGACGCATTGGTCGGTCAACGACCAGGTCGCGGCATATCTCGTGGTCAGTGTTTTGCAGCGCATGCATGCCGATCCGACCGTGGGGGTGGCCGGCGCGTTGCGGGCGACCCAGCTCAGCATGCTGCAGCAGGCCGGCCAGGGACTGCCGGCGCAGATTGCCGCGCCGTTCTTCTGGGCCGGATTCGCGGTGATCGGCGACGGCGGGGGCGGTGGTGCGGCAACTGTGGCGCAGCGCACTTCGCCGAGCGGCCAGACGGGGCTATAAACCGCGCGCGACTAGCGGGGAAGCCTATGGACGCCGTCCAGACCCTGGGAAAATACGAGATTCGGGGCACGCTCGGCAAAGGCGCCATGGGCACCGTGTACGATGGCTGGGATCCTGCGATCGCCCGCCGTGTCGCGATCAAAACCGTCAGCCTGCCCAACGATCCCGACCCCGACACCGCGGAGGAGATCGCCCGGTTTCGTCGCGAGGCGCAGGCGGCCGGGCGCCTCTCGCACCCGAACATCGTCGCGGTCTACGACTACGGCGAGACCGCGGACATGGCTTATATCGTTATGGAATTCGTCGACGGGACCTCGCTGAAGGCGCCGCTCGACAATCACGAGCGGTTCGCGCTCGCCGACATTCAAAGGGTGATGTCCGATCTGCTAGCCGGACTGCAGTTCAGCCACGACCGGGGCGTGGTGCATCGCGATATCAAGCCCGCCAACATCATGATGACGTTGGCCGGCCAGGCCAAGATCGCCGATTTCGGTATCGCGCGCATCGAAATGAGCAGCATGACCCAGGCCGGCACCATGCTCGGCACGCCGTCCTACATGTCTCCCGAGCAATTCCGGGGCGAGGTGGTCGATGCACGCACCGATGTCTACTCGGCCGGGGTGGTGCTGTACCAACTGCTGACCGGTGAGCGCCCATTCGAGGGCGGCTTGACCGCCATCATGCACAAGGTTCTCAACACCGAGCCGCCGGTGCCGTCGGAGCTCGCGCTCACCGCGCCTAGCAGTCTGGATGCGGTTGTAAAGCGGGCGATGGCGAAGCGTCCGGATGATCGTTATCCCTCGGCCGCCGCCTTTGCCGAGGCGATCCGCGACGCGTTGGCCGCGCCGTCACGGCCAACGCCGGCGCCACCGCCGCCCGATGAGGCTGCCGAGGCGACGCTCATCGGTGCCACACTGGTGCGTCCGCCGCCACGGCATGCAGTGCCGCCGCCGCGCCCGCCGGTGTCGGCGACCGCGGCAGTTCCGGCCGGGGTCGTTGCGCCTGGGGCAGGTGCGCCCCGTGCGGGTGCGGCTGTGGCAGGTGCGGCTGTGGAACCAGCGCCGACCCGCTCGCGCGCACCGCTGTTGATCGGTGTCGGTGTCGCGGCCGTGCTGGGGCTGGGCGCCGGCGGCTGGTTTCTGTTCGGCCCTGCGCCACACACCTCAGGGCGGCAGGCGGAGGGGCAACGGGCGGAGGACCAGCAGGTGGCCGGTCAACCACAGTCGGTCGGTCAACCACAGGCGACAGTTCCACCACAGTCGGTCGGTCAACCACAGGCCGCGGTTCCACCACAGGCACCCGCTCAACCACAGACGCCAGCGGCAGTCGGCAACGTGCCGATCCCCGCCGCGCCAGCGCCGTCTGCCGCACAATTGCCGCCGGCGCAGTCGGCATCGCCGAGTGCCGCACCGCCTGCCGCTGTGCCAAGTACGCCGCCTCCGACGGCCGTGGTGGATCCCACGCCGGCGGCGCAGGCACCCAAGGCGACTAAGCCGCCAGCGGCAATCCAGGAGGCCAGCACGGATCTGCATGCTGCGCGCCAGCAACTCGCACTGGCGCTGGCGCAGGCACCGTGCACGCTGGCCAACGGTCTGTTGCAGGACAGCGGCGCGGTCAGCATCTCCGGCTATGCCGGCACCGGTGCTGCCGAGGCGCTGCGCCAGCAACTGGCTGGCGTTGTCGGGGCCGTACCCCTGGACTGGCAGGTGCAGCCGGTTGATCAGGCTTTCTGCGGCGCGTTAGGCGCGTTGCGCCCGATCGCCGTCCAGGCGGGCGCGCCGGTGTCCGGTCTTTCGCTGACCCTCGCCGGCGGGCAGACAACGCTGCACGATGGCGAGCGCATCATGCCGCGTGTCACCATGGCGGACTTCACCGGCGAGGTGCGTGTGGACTATCTCGGACACGACGGCTCGGTGGTGCATCTTTACCCGACCGCCGCCGATCCGGCGCAGCATGTCGGCGCGCGTCCGTCGGTCCGGCTCGCACCGGGCGCGCAACTCTCGATCGGCGAGGGCGGCCCAGGCCGACCGATCTGGGAGGTGGGACCGCCCTACGGCACGGATATGATCATCGTCGTCGCCTCCAGCGCCGCCTTGCTGACACGGGCGCCGGCGCAGAACGCGGATAACAACGCCACGCCCTATCTGCGCGACCTGGCGAGCGGCATCGCGCGGATCCGTCAGTCCGGTGGCCAGGTCGCCGGAACGTTGCTGCTGGTTGATACAGTGCCGAAGTGATGCCGGCGGCTGAAAGTGTTGACGTACGCTGCCCATCCCCCGCCGTGACTGGCCCAGCGCAGGCCCAGGGTCCGGCCCGGCCATGGCGACTGGTCATAACAAGCGACTGGTCATAACAAGCGGCCGGGCATGACAACCGGCCGTGATGAGCGGAGAGTCGGGATGTTTGGCCGCTGTATTGCGCGCGGGGCGGTGGGGCGGCGGTTGGCCCGTCCGCCTATTTCCCGCCGGGCTGCAGATGCTGCGCCAAAGCCGCCTTCAGCCAGCAGTCGGGCATGCCCTTGAGGAACTCCGTCTGTAGCTGCAAGCGCCGCGCCGGCGTCATGTTCACGTTGGACGGCAAGAAGAAGCGCTGGTCATAAGTGAACATCACGTACGCCTGCATTTCGTTGTACATCAGTTCTTCGTTGTCGGTGTCGTAGTCCATCGAGCCAAGGAAATGACGGACGGCGGCACGTTCGGCCTCGGTCACCACGTTGAGCCAGAAATCGTGGACGTAGCTGGCGTATTGCGGATTGCTGAAAAACTCCCCGTGTGAAAGTTCGTGGTGCAGCATTGCGGCGCGCATCGTCTCGGTGATCGTCGGGCCGGTGCGTGGCACGCTGATCAGCGCGCCAGTGGCGCCGGGGTCGAGCCACCCGAGTTGCCGCAGCAGAACGCGCAGCCGTTCTTCTTCCGCATCCGGCGCCACACTCTGGCGGTCGGCGGTGGCGAAGAAGAAGGCCAGCTCGTCGGCCCGGTAGTCGTGGCCGTAGTAATAGGTTTCCGCGGTGTCGCCGTGCTCGCGAATGGCGGACTCCAGCGCCGCGTCGGTCAGCACCTGGTTGCGCGGCAGCCCGGCCTTCTCGATCAGCGATGCGATCCGATTGAGCATCTCGCCCTGCATGCGGAGCGACGGGAAGTCGAGCACGATGATCTTCGGATTAGGCGCGAAACGGTACACCGTGAGGTGTTCCGCGACGTGCCCCAAAATCGTTGCCTCGTCGGCGGTCTCGATGCGGAACGGCTCTGCTGGAACCGCGGCGGCCGGGGGGGGGGCGATTGCTTGGGGCGGCGCAGGCAGCGGGGCCCCAGGCCGCGTCGAGAGCATCCAGGCGGCGATCGCGCCACACAACAACAATGCCGCGCCCCCGGCGACCACCGCGGGCAGGAGGTGCCTTTGGCGGGGCGGCGCGGGCGGCTTGATGCGGATCGTCGCGTCGTCGCCACGCATCGGCGAACGCGCGTTGCGAGGCAGGGGCCGCTCAGGCGCCGAGGTTGACGACGTTCACCCGGCGGTTCTTCTCGTTGGGTGTGTTAGGTGGCGTTGGCACCAGCAGTCCATCCTCGCCCATGCCGATCGTCTGAAGCCGATTCGTGCTGACGCCGAATTTGCTCTGGAGATAGGCGGCCACGGAGTCGGCGCGCTGCTGGGATAGCGTCTTGTTAAGGTCCACCGGGCCTACCGTATCGGTATGCCCCTCGATCCGGAAGCGGTACTGCGCCAGGTCGCTGCTGGACAATGCCTTGCCGAGTTGATCAAGCGTCTGCCGCGCCTGCGGCGTAAGGTCGGCGGAGCCCGAGGCAAACTGCACCGACAGGCTGACCGAGGGTGCTTCCGCCGCGGCGGCCGACGCCGCGGACGCGGTACGAGTTGGGTGAGCGGCTTGCGCCACCGGATGCGCCACCGGATGCGTTGCCGGTGTCGTTGTGGATGCTGTGGCAGGTGCCGTTCCTGTCGCAGATGCCTGCGGGGTTTCCTCGCTCGCGTTTGGGTTGGCCATGCGGATTCCGCGCGTGCCGCCCGACAGAAGGTTGCCGCTCGGCTTCAGCGACTGGATGATCTGGTCGGAGGACGGGTTGGTCTGGGCTGAAGCCGGCAGCACGGCCAGCGCCAATGGTGCGACGATCAGTGAAACAATGGCAGCGCGCATGGCGGCTTCCTCTCGTGGGTGTTGCTCGTTCAGTGCAGGACCGTCCACACGCTCCGATCCGGTATGAGCGGCGGCGGCTGAACGGCTCGGTTTTTACTATACCACCGCACTTCTCGGAAAGGTGAGAGTTGTTTCACACATCCGGTTCGACTGTTGTCGCACGAGCGGCCTTGGCGTTCGGTGGTCCGATGCGATACGACTCCGTTGTGTATCGGGTCCGTTGTGTATCGGGCCTCCTCGTACAACCGCGCGGCACCAGGGAGAGCGCATCGCTTGGAGCATCGGGTTATCCGGAACCGTGGCGCTGCCAGGACGTACGGCCGCTACCGTCGCATCGCCGCGGCCTTGTCGCGATGATCGCGCCCGGTGTGGCCCGGAGCGCCGATGCCGGGCTGTTCGGCAAGCTGCCGGTGCGCGGTGACTTCGTCCAACTTGGTTTGCCCGGAAGCTTTGTCCGACCCTGGGATGCCTGGCTGCAGCATGCGATGGCAGGCAGCCAGGCGCGGATGGGGGACGCCTGGCTGCCGGCGTTTCTTGAATCGCCGGTCTGGTACTTCTTGCTGCCCGGCGGGATGTGCGTCACCGGTGCGGTGCTCGGCCTGCTGATGCCAAGCGTCGATCGGGTGGGACGCTATTATCCGCTGACCCTGGCGGCGGTATTTCCGTCCGGCGCCGGTGTCCCTGGACCCGATATCGCCGGGCCGTGGCTGGAGGCCAGTGAGGCCGCGGGCCGCGCCGCGCTGGATGAGGATGTGACGCCCGATGAGGTGGTGCGGCGCCTGCCGCGGCTCGATGCCGCCGTGGCGTCCGAGCCATCCGGGCGCGGCGAATGGTGGACCGCCGGCGGGCCGCGCGTCGCGGCGGTGCGCCTGGCGCTTCCGGCGTTGCCCGACGCAGGTGAGTTCGCGAGTATGCTGGGTGCGGGGCTGGGCGAGGGTGCGGCGGCGCAGGAGGAGGCATGAGCTTGGCGCTTCACTCATGGGCCGCCAGCGACAGCGGGCCGGCTCGCTCGCATAACGAGGATGCCTTCGTTGACCGCCCGGATCTTGGTGTGTGGGCGGTCGCCGACGGAGCTGGCGGGCATGACGCCGGCGAGGTCGCGTCCGCCATGATCGCCGAGGCGCTGGAGGCGATTCCGCCAGGGCTTGGCGCGGTCGATGCGCTGGCCGAGATCCGTACCCGAATCGGCGCGGTGCATGCGGCGTTGCTGGCGGAGGCGGCGTCGCGCGGTCCCGACGTCATCATCGCCTCCACGGCGGTGATCGTGTGCGCGCGCGGTGCCCATTTCGCCTGCCTGTGGGCCGGTGATTCGCGCGCCTACCTGCTGAGCGGCGGAACATTGTCGCAAATCACCCGTGACCACAGCCTGGTGCAGGAACTGGTGGACGCCGGTCAGATCCCCGCGGACGCGGCTGAGAGCCATCCGCACGCCAATATCGTCACTCGTGCGGTCGGCGCGGGCGAGGCGGAGGAGTTCGCGCTCGACAAGGTGACCGATGAGCTCCGCCCGGGCGAGCGCATCCTGCTGTGCAGCGACGGGCTCAGCAAGTCGGTGCCGCAGGAGATGATTGCCAGCCTGCTTGGCGAGGTCGACGACGATCCGGCACGGCGGCTGATCGCGGCGGCTGTGGCACGGCAGACCAACGACAACGTCACCGCGGTGGTGATCGAGGCGCGCGAGGCCAGCTAGGGCTCGACGCAGGATAATCGAAGCGTCTCACCGTGCGCACGACTGTCGCGTCCGTCATGCTGGCGCTTCCGTCATGCCGGCGCATGCCGGCATCCACGACTTTGCTGGCCGCACGAAGGCAAGTCGTGGATGCCGGCATGCGCCGGCATGACGCTGTGAGCGCAAGTCGTGCGCTACTTGAAGCGGTTATCTCGCCTCAGGCCCCTGGCCCGCCTTCGACGCGCTCCCGGAAGCGCGGACGATGGCGAATATGGCGTTGGGAATTCGGGAAAATTGGACGGTCATTATCGTTCTGGACTTTTTCAAGCCGTTGCGCGAGCATTGGTTTCGGACCCGCCCTGCCGCCGAAGTAATTTTGCATGCCTGGCGGCTGCATCGGGATGAAAGGGGAGGCTTCGATGCAAAACAGTGCGACGCAGCGCTCCTTGAGGTGTGCCTGAGATGCCGCCCCTGGATGCAGGGTCATTGCTGGAGGTGGTGTCCGACGATTCGCCCGCCGGCCCCAATCTGGAATTCGACCCCGATTTTGGCGCGCTTGAGCGTGCCGCGCAGGGCAAGCCCGAGCAGCAGTACGGCGGTACCATCATCCCGGCGGAGGAACCGGACTGGAAAGAGGTCGAGAAGCAGGCCGGTGTGCTGCTGGAACGGACCCGGGATCTGCGGGTGCTGACCGAACTGGCCGTCGCGCGACTGCATCTTTCCGGTCTTCCGGCGTTCGCCGAGGTCGTGTCGATGACCCAGCAGTTGCTGGAGACGCGGTGGGACGACATTCACCCACAGCTCGATCCGGAGGAAGACAACGATCCCACGCTGCGCGCGAACGCGCTGTTGAGGTTGGCCCATCCGGGGGACGTGCTGCGCTACGTTCGCACCCTGCCGCTGGCCAATTCTCTCCGGGTCGGGCGGTTTTCGTGGCGCGACGCAGGGATCGCGACCGGCACGATCGAGAGCGATGCCGAGGAGAAGCCCAGCGAGACGACGATCCGCGCCGCCTTCATGGACAGCGATCCGGCGCGGCTCGAGGCGTTACGCGCGGCGGCGACGGCCGCGGCAGCCGCGGCGACTGCGATATCATCGGCGTTCGATAGCCATGCCGGTTACGGCACCGGGCCGGACTTCGATGAGTTCGTCAAGCTGCTGACCGATGTTGCGCGCACCATCGTGCGATATGCGCCGACCGAGGACGCCGCGCCGGAGACGAGTGAGACGGCCGAGGCGTCGGCGGACGGCGAGGCGGGCGTGGGCGACACCGGTGGGGCACCTGCCGCGCGCCGCGCAACCGGCGCCGTCACCGCCGCCAGCCTGACCGAGGTCAACACGCGCGCCGACGCGATACGGCTGCTGGACCTGTGCATCCGCTACTATCAGCGTTTCGAGCCGGGCAGTCCGCTGCCTCTGCTGATCGAGCGTGCGCGCGGCCTGGCCGACAAGAGCTTCATTGATATCGTGCGCGAACTGGCCCCGGATGGGTTGTCACAGGCGCGTAATGTGGTCGGTGCCCATGATGAGTGAGCGGGCGGCGAATGACCGGGTCAGGCGTGAATTTCGTCACACCCCTACCGGCCGGGATTGTGCGATAAACAACGTGAAACCCACCAGTACCTAGCGAGGCAGACCGTGGCCAAAGCGAGCAGTCAGAAGTTCATCGCCCGCAACCGGGCGCCGCGCGTGCAGATCGAGTACGACGTGGAGACCTACGGATCGGAGAAGAAGGTGCAGTTGCCCTTCGTAGTCGGCGTGATGGCCGATCTGTCCGGCAAGCCGGCCGAACCGTTGGCCGCGGTGGCCGATCGCAAGTTCCTCGAGATCGACATCGACAATTTCGACGACCGCATGAAGGCGATGAAGCCTCGGGTGGCCTTCATGGTCCCGAATACGTTGACCGGCGAGGGCAACGTGGCGGTCGACATCACCTTCGAGAGCATGGACGATTTCTCGCCGGCCGCCGTGGCGCGCAAGGTCGACGCCTTGAACAAGCTGCTCGAGGCACGCACCCAGCTTTCAAACCTGCTGACCTACATGGATGGCAAGAGCGGCGCCGAGGACCTGATCACCAAGGTGCTCAACGATCCGGCCTTGCTGCAGACACTCGCTGCCGCGCCGAATCCGGCTGCGGCGGCCAATACCGGGGAGGAGTAAGATATGTCGGGGACAGAACTTGGCGCGGCCGCTCCGGCCGCCGGGGTGATGACGCAGCAAACGAGCGACTTCGCCTCGCTCCTGACGCGTGAGTTCAAGCCGAAGACCGATAACGCGCGCGCGGCGGTCGAGGCCGCGGTGCAGACCCTGGCACAGCAGGCGCTGTCCAACACGCAACTGATCTCGACCGACTCGCTGCGCAGCATCGAGGCGATCATCGCCGCGATCGATGCCAAGCTGACCGAGCAGATCAACATCATCATGCACACCGAGGATTTCCAGGGACTGGAAGCCGCCTGGCGCGGACTGCACCACCTGGTCAACAACACCGAAACCGACGAGCAACTGAAGATCCGCGTGCTCAACATCTCGAAGAAGGATGTCGGACGGACACTGAAGAAGTTCCGCGGCACGGCGTGGGACCAAAGCCCGATCTTCAAGAAGCTGTACGAGGAGGAATATGGCCAGTTCGGCGGCGCGCCGTATGGGCTGCTGCTCGGTGACTACTACTTTGACCACAGTCCGCAGGACGTGCAGTTGCTGTCCGACATGGCGCAGGTCGCCGCCGCGGCACACGCCCCGTTCATCGCCTCAAGCGCGCCGGGCGTGCTGGGTATGGAGAGCTGGGGCGAGCTGGCCAATCCGCGCGACCTGACGAAGATCTTCGGGACGCCGGAATACGCCGCCTGGCAATCGCTGCGTGAGAGCGAGGATTCTCGCTACCTCGGGCTGTGCATGCCCCGTTTCCTGGCCCGCCTGCCGTATGGGGAGAAGACCGAGCCGGTGGAGGAGTTCCACTTCGAGGAAGACACTGAGGGCGCGGAAAGCAGCAAGTTCCTCTGGGCCAACGCGGCGTATGCGATGGGCACCAACATCACCCGCTCCTTCAAGCTGTACGGCTGGACCAGCCGGATCCGCGGCATCGAGAGCGGCGGCGCGGTCGAGGGTCTGCCCGCCTTCACCTTCCCGACCGACGATGGCGGCGTGGCGATGAAGTGCCCCACCGAGATCGCGATCAGCGACCGCCGCGAGGCCGAACTGGCGAAGAACGGCTTCATGCCGCTGATCCATAAGAAGAACTCCGACTTCGCCGCGTTTATCGGCGCGCAATCGCTGCAGAAGCCGCAGGAATATGAGGATCCTGCGGCGACCGCGAATGCCAACCTGTCGGCGCGGCTGCCGTACTTGTTCGCGAGTTGCCGCTTCGCGCACTACCTGAAGTGCATGGTGCGCGACAAGATCGGCAGCACGATGACCAAGGCGCAGCTCGAATCGTGGCTGCAATCGTGGCTCAACCGCTACGTCGATGGCTCGCCCAATTCATCGTCGGAGGAATGGAAGGCAACCCATCCTCTGGCCGAAGGCTTGGTCGTGGTCGAAGAGAACGAGGAAAACCCTGGCTACTACAGCGCCAAATTCTTCCTGAAGCCGCACTATCAACTCGAAGGCCTTACTGTTTCGCTCCGTCTCGTCTCGCGGATGCCGAAGTAACGCCGCGCGAACGGGGGGGGCGACCCGAACGCTACCATCCCACATCTAGCAGGAAAGAACCTACACCATGGCTGTCGACGCATATGTCGTTTTCGTCCCCTACAACGGACAAGCCCCGGACTCGGAATCGCAGACCGACTGGAGCAACAACAGCGCGGACATCCTCGGGCAAGTCATCAGCCCGAAGTACAAGACCGCGACGGTTTCAGGCGGCAAGTTGACCTACGGGCAGATCTTCGAGATCGAAGACTACAGCTTCGATATCGAGCAGACCCTGAACATTGGCAGCCAGGGCGGCGGTGCCGGCGCGGGCAAGGTCACCTTCAATCCGTTCTCGATCACCCGCAGCATCGATGCGGCCTCGCCGATCCTGTTCGACATGGCCTGCTCGGGAACGCCGTTCCAAACTGTCTATCTCGCGCTGCGCAAGAGCGTCGGCGTCGGCCAGGCGAGTGCACCGGGCAAGCAGACGGCCGGGTTCGTTTTCCTGCGCTTCGACTTCAAGCTGGTGGCAGTCAAGACAATCTCCTGGAGCCATAGCGACGAAAGCCCGAAGGAGACCGTCACGTTCGAATACGGCGGGCTGCAGATCCACTACTGCACGCAGAATCCGGACGGCTCGCTCCAGGCGGAGAAGGTTGGTGGTTGGAACCGCGTGAAGAACGTTCAGGACCATCTCGCGACACCGCTCTGACGCGGTGTCACCGGCGAACAGCCGCGCGTGACCGCGCTCGAATTGCTGCGGACGGGTGAAGCCCGCGCCGCGCTGGAGCAACTGAAGCAGGAGGTGCGCAAGTCGCCACGTGATGTGGCCTTGCGCACCTTCCTCTTTCAGATGTTCTGCGTGTTCGGCGAGTGGGAGCGCGCGGTGACGCAACTCACCACGGCTGCCGAACTCGACGCGCTCGCGCTGCCGATGGCGCAAGCCTACCGCGCTGCCATCCGCTGCGAATTGTTGCGTGGCCGGGTGTTCGCCGGCGCGCGCACGCCGACCGTCTTCGCCGACCCGGAACCATGGATGTCGCTGCTGATCGAGGCGAACCGTGGCTTTGCCGCCGGCAAACTCGCCGAGGCCGCCCGTCTGCGTGACGACGCCTTCGAACAGGCGCCGTCCGTCAGCGGCAGCATCGACGGGCAGGATTTCGAATGGATCGCCGACGCCGATCCGCGGCTGGGGCCCATGCTGGAAGCGGTCGTCGACGGCAAGTACTACTGGGTGCCGTTCCATCGCATACGCACGCTCGACATCGAGCCGCCCGCGGACCTGCGGGACCAGGTCTGGATGCCGGCGCATTTTCTCTGGACCAACGGTGGCGAGTCTTATGGCTTCATCCCGACCCGCTACCCCGGCTCGGAGCTGGCTGCCGATGCCACTCTGGCGCTGGCGCGACGCACCGAATGGCAGGAAAACGGTGAGTGGTTCCTTGGTCTGGGCCAGCGCATGCTGACCACGGACGCCGCGGACTTCGCGCTGATGGACATACGACGGATCGCGTTCCGCGCGCCGGATGACGCCGCGGGCTGAGCCATGGCCGAGCTCGCCAGCCGGGAGCGACTGCAGCCGTCATTGCTGGACCGGCTGACCGACGACGCGCCGGAGCGAAGGCGCGAATCGCTCGATCAGCAGACGCTCAGCATGCAGCAGCTTCGGCGCGCGGTGCTGCGTGATCTCGCCTGGCTGCTCAACACCACCAACCTTGTGGCGTCCGATGAGTTGGATGGGGCACCACTGGCAGCGAAGTCGACGATCAATTTCGGCATCCCGAGCTTCGCCGGATTGATCGGCACGGAGCGCAAGCTCGGCAATCTGGAGACCGGGATCGCCGACGCTATCCGCGCATTCGAGCCGCGCATCCGGGCTGACTCGCTGAAGGTTAGTCTGCGCCCGTTGGAAGACGGCGAGACCTCCACGGCGATCACCTTCGAGATCCAGGGGGAGCTGTGGGCGCAGCCGGTGCCGCAACAATTGTTTCTCGAGACGATGATCGAGATCGAGACCCGGATGGCGGTGGTGACCGACGCAAAGGCGCGCGGCTGATGGACCCTCGACTGCTCCGCCTGTATGAGGCCGAATTGGCCTATGTCCGCGAGGTGGGTGGCGAGTTCGCGCGCCAATACCCGAAAGTCGCCGACCGGCTGGGCCTTGGCAGTCTGGAGGTTGCCGATCCCTACGTCGAACGGCTGTTCGAGGGGTTCGCATTCCTGACCGCGCGCGTGCAGCTCAAGATGGAGGCGGAATTCCCGACCTTCACGCAGTCGCTGCTGCAAATGGTCTATCCACATTACCTGGCGCCGACCCCGTCGATGGCCGTGGTGCAGTTCCACCCGGAGCAGGCGCTGCGCGGCACGCCGCAAGGCGCGCTCCTGCCGGCCGGCACGGAGTTGCGCAGCCTGCTCGGCACCGAGGACCAGACCAACTGCGAATTCCGGACCGCGCACGAAGTCCAGATGCTGCCGATCGAGATCGTCGACGCGGAATACATCGCCTCGCCGGGCGCGGTTGCGGCACTCGGTCTGCCGGAACAGCGTGGCGTGCGGGCGGCGATTCGGATCCGCCTGCGCACCACCGGAGAGGCGCCGTTCAACAAGCTGCCGCTCGATAGGCTCGTGCTGTTTCTTGCCGGCCCGGAGGGTGCGCGCGTGCGGCTGTATGAACAGTTGCTGGCGAACCTGGCGTCCGCCTACGTGCGTCCGACCGAGCGGCCGTTGCCGTGGCAGGAACGGCTACCGGACGGCGCGGTCCGCGCGCTGGGTTTTGATCCCGATGAGGCACTGCTGCCGCGCGTGCCGCAGTCGTTCGACGGTTACCGGCTATTGCAGGAATACTATGCGATGCCGGAGCGGTTCCTGTTCGTCGAGCTTGGCGAACTCGATCGCCCGGTGATCCGCTGCACCGGCAGGGAACTCGAGATCCTGCTGCTGCTGAACCGCAGCGAGCCGGCGCTGGCGAGTGCTTTCGGCCCCGACCAGTTTGCGCTGTTCTGCACGCCGGCGGTCAATCTGTTCCCCAAGCGCAGCGACCGCATCAACCTGTCCGGCCGCGAAGCCGAACTGCATATCGTCCCGGACCGCATGCGCCCGCTGGATTATGAGGTCTTCAGCGTCAACGCCGTCGAGGGATACGCGTCGGACGGCGGCGCGTCGCAGCCTTTCCTGCCGTTCTACGCAGCCAACGATCTCAGCCGCAACCCGGAGCACCGCGCCTATTACGTGCTGCACCGGGTGCCGCGGCAACTGTCAGCCCGCGCCCGCCAGCGAGGGCCGCGTTCGAGCTATATCGGGCACGAGGCGTTCATCTCCCTGGTGGACGCGCAGCACGCCCCGTTTCCCCCCGGGTTGCGCCAGCTCGGCCTCGATCTGATGTGCACCAATCGGGACCTGCCGCTGTCGATGCCGGTGGGCAAGAACCACACTGACTTCACCATCGCGATCAGCGCGCCGGTGGCCTCCGTACGTTGCATCGTGGGTCCGGTCGCACCGCGGCCGTGTCGCAACGACGGCGATTACGCGTGGCGCTTCATCAGTCATCTCGGCCTCAACTACCTGAGCCTGGTGGACAGCGACGAACTGCGCGGTGCCGCGGCGCTGCGCGAACTGCTGCGGCTCTATGTGCCATCGCCGACCTCGGTGGCGGCGCGCCAGCTCGAGGGCCTGTCGTCGGTGGCGTGCCATCCGATCGTGCGGCGAATCCCTGGCGCCGGCCCGATCGCGGTTGGTCGCGGGCTGCAACTGACGCTGACTATCGATGAGTCGCCGTTCGGTGGCGCCGGCGGTATCCTGCTTGCGGCAGTGTTGGATCGTTTCTTCGCCAAATATGTCTCGATCAATGCGTTCACCGAGACCGTGCTGAAGAATCCGGAGCGGGGTGAGGTGATCCGATGGCCGATGCGTCTCGGTCAGCGGGCAGTCTTGTGATGAAGGTTGGGCCTGTGACGAAGGTTGGACTTGTGATCGGCGCGGGGCCGGTGGCCGGCGCGGGAGCAGCCTGATCATGGACGCGAGTGAACTGGTCACCCAGGACGCGCCGCGCCGGGTGGCCACGCTGCCCCACGCGACCGCGCCGGCCCACGAGGCTGGGCTGCCCCGTGAAGCTGCGCTGCCCCGTGAAGCTGTGTCGGCCGGTGAAGCCACGCCGTCCGTTGAAGCCGCGTCGCCCGTTGACGCTGTGCTGCCGGGGCCCGTGCCGGAGCTGTACGCCGATTTCGCCGCCGCGCCGTGGGATTGGGACTTTTATCAGGCGCTGCGCCGGCTCGAGGCGGCGCACCCGGATCGCCCGCGCATCGGTCGGTCCGTCCGTCCCGCGCAGGACGCGATTCGATTGGCGCAGATTCCCACAGTCGGGTTCGCCCCCGCCACACTGGCCGGCTGGGACGGTGAACAGGACGGAAACCCGGCTCGGCTGCTGGTGCACTTCTTGGGCCTGTTCGGCCCCGACGGCCCGCTGCCCCTGCACCTGACCGAATATGCGCGCGACCGGACACGCAACTTCCGCGATTCGAGCTTCCAGCATTTTGCCGACATCTTTCACCATCGCGCGTTGTCGCTGTTCTACCGCGCCTGGGCGAATTCCCGGCCGACCGTAAGCTTCGACCGACCCGAAGACGACCGGTTCGCGCTGTATGTCGGCTCGCTGATCGGCCTGGGAATGGACTCGTTGCGTGATCGCGACGCGATGCCCGACCTCACCAAGCTACACTTCGCCGGCCACCTGGCGTGCCAGACGCGGCATGCCGAGGGATTGTCGTCCATCCTCTCTGAGTTCTTCCACGTCCCGGTTCGGGTCGAATGTTTCGTCGGCGCCTGGCTGGCGCTGCCGGATGCGGACCGGACTCGGCTCGGCCAGTCGCCGCGCACCGCCGCGCTGGGGCACACCGCACTGCTGGGCGGACGGGTGTGGAGCCGCCAGCACAAGTTCCGCATCGTGATTGGTCCGCTCGATCTCATCGACTACCGCCGCCTGCTGCCCGGCGGGTTGAGTTTTCATCGGCTGATCCCGATCGTGCGCAATTATGTCGGCGACACGCTGATCTGGGACGTGAACCTGATCCTGCGGCGCGAGCAGGTACCATCGATTTGCCTCGGGCGCCAAGGGCAGCTCGGCTGGACCACGTGGCTGACGCCGCGCAACGCCAGCACCGACGCGGCGGACCTGTTTCTCGATGCGAGCGCCGATAGCATGGCGGCCCGCATCGATCACGGAACGCCTTCATTCGCCACGGACCACAGCGCGGCCAACCTGGAGCCAGCCCTATGACAGAAATCAGCCGCACCGCTGCCTTCGGCAAGCTTAACCCGATCGCCTACAAAGCGATCGAAGGCGCCACGGTGTTCTGCAAGCTGCGGGGCAACGCCTATGTCGAACTGGTGCACTGGCTGCACCAGATCGTGCAGGTCCAGGACTCCGACCTGGTCCGCATCATCCGGCACTACGAGTTGGACTCATCCAAACTGGCTGCCGATTTCACCGCCGCGCTGGACAAGCTGCCGCGCGGGGCCACCGCGATCTCCGACTTTTCGGATCACATCCAGGAGGCGGTTGAGCGCGGTTGGATGTACGCCACGCTGATGTTTGGCGAGGCGCAGGTGCGAACTGGGCATCTGCTGCTGGGCTGCCTGAACACGTCGACGCTACGCAACACATTGTACGCGATCAGCCCGCAGTTCCGGCAGGTGAAGGCCGACGCGCTGGCCGACGACTTCAGCAAGATCCTGGCCAACTCGCCGGAAGCCGCGCTGGGCGCCGCCGACGGATCGGGCTTTGGGTCCGCCGGCGTGCCGGGCGAGGCGAGCGGGGCAATGGCGCCGGCGCAGATGGGCAAGCAGGAGGCGCTGCGGCAGTTCTCCGTCGACCTGACGGAACGCGCGCGCAACGGCGAGATCGATCCGATCGTCGGGCGCGACCAGGAAATCCGCCAGGTCGTGGACGTGCTGATGCGCCGGCGGCAGAACAATCCGATCCTGACCGGCGAGGCCGGCGTCGGCAAGACGGCGGTGGTCGAAGGCTTCGCGCTGCGCATCGTCGCCGGCGACGTGCCGCCGGCACTGCGGGAAGTGAGCCTGCGCACGCTCGATGTCGGCCTGCTGCAGGCGGGCGCCAGCATGAAGGGCGAGTTCGAGAACCGGCTGCGCCAGGTGATCGAGGAAGTGCAGTCCTCGCCCAAGCCGATCATCCTGTTCATCGACGAGGCGCACACGCTGATCGGCGCCGGCGGCGCGGCGGGCACCGGAGATGCGGCCAATCTGCTGAAGCCGGCGCTGGCGCGCGGCACGCTGCGCACCATCGCGGCGACGACCTGGGCCGAATACAAGAAGTACTTCGAGAAGGACCCGGCGCTGACCCGCCGCTTCCAGGTCGTTCAGGTCGACGAGCCGGACGAGACGAAGGCGATCCTGATGATGCGCGGCATCGCCTCGCCGTTGGAGAAGCACCATCGGGTGGCGATCCTGGACGAGGCGATCGAGGCCGCGGTGCGGCTGTCGCATCGCTACATTCCGGCCCGCCAATTGCCCGACAAATCGGTGAGCCTGCTCGACACCGCCGCGGCGCGCGTCGCGGTGAGCCAGCACGCGGTGCCGCCCGAGGTGGACGACTGCCGCCGGCGCATCCAGGCGCTGGAGACCGAACTGGAGATCATCGGCCGCGAAACCGCGATCGGCATCGATACAGAGGCGCGCGAGGCGTCGGCTCAGGCGGCGGTGGCCGCGGAGCGTGAGCGCCTCGTCGGCCTGGAGGAACGCTGGGGCGTCGAGAAGGCGATGGTCGACAAGGTGCTGGCGTTGCGCGCTGCGCTGCGCGAGGGCGCGGCTCCGGTCGATGCCCCGCCAACCGAACCTGCGGCGGGGTTGGCTGCACCGGCCGAGGCTTCCGGATCGGCCAGCGGAATGCCGATCGCCGACCGTGGCGCGATGCTGGCGGAGCTGAAGACGCTGCAGGCCGAGCTCGCGACTCACCAGGGCGAGTCGCCGCTGATCCTGCCGAGCGTGGACGAGCAGGCGGTCGCCGCCGTGGTGGGCGATTGGACCGGCATCCCGGTCGGGCGGATGGTGAAGAACGAGGTCCAGGCCGTGCTGGACATGGCCAAGACGCTGCGACGCCGCGTGATCGGCCAGGACCACGGGCTGGAGATCATCGCCAAGCGTGTGCAAACGGCGCGCGCCGGGCTGGACAACCCGTCGAAACCGATCGGCGTGTTCATGCTGTGCGGCCCATCCGGCGTCGGCAAGACCGAGACCGCGCTGGCACTCGCCGAATCGCTGTACGGCGGCGAGCAGAACCTGATCACCATCAACATGAGTGAGTTCCAGGAGGCGCACACCGTCTCCACCCTGAAGGGTGCGCCGCCCGGCTATATCGGCTACGGCGAGGGCGGCGTGCTGACCGAGGCAGTGCGCCGCAAGCCATATTCGGTGGTGCTGCTGGACGAGGTCGAGAAGGCGCACAGCGACGTGCACGAAATCTTCTTCCAGGTGTTCGACAAGGGCATGATGGAGGACGGCGAGGGGCGGCTGATCGACTTCAAGAACACGCTGATCCTGCTGACCTCCAATGCCGGCACCGACCTGATCATGTCGATGTGCGCCGATCCCGAGTTGATGCCGGAACCCGAAGAAGTGGCCAAGGCGCTGCGCGCGCCGCTGCTGAAAGTGTTCCCGCCGGCGCTGCTCGGGCGGTTGATTGTCATTCCGTATTATCCGCTGAGTGACGCGATCATGGGCGACATCATCCGCTTGCAGCTTGGCCGTATCGCGACGCGCATCGGCGAGCGGCACAAGGTGCCGTTCACCTATGACGACGACGTGGTGAAGCTGATCGCCAGCCGCTGCAACGAGCCGGAGAGCGGCGGGAGGATGGTTGACGCGATCCTGACCAACACGATGCTGCCGGCGATCAGCGGCGTGTTCCTGAATCGGCTGCTGGAGGGCGGGCAGGTGGCGGGGGTGCAGGTTGGCGTGGCCGACGGGGATCTGAGTTACACGTTCGCCTGATTGGGCTGGGGCCTGCATGTCGTACACCTCTCCCGCACCTTCGCGGGAGAGGTCGGCGAGCGGAGCGAGAGGGGTGAGGGTGGTGCACGCGGCAAGACCCTCAGCCGCGTCGCAAGTGCTCCGCGACCTTGGTCCGCTCTTCGCGGCCCAAGCCCGCGAAGAGCGGGAGAGGTGTATGGAGCTCCGGTCGGGGTGAAGCTGCCCTACGCCGGGATTCGCACCGGCATCGATTTGAATCCGTGGATGAAGTTCGAGTAGGTGCGCTTCGCCTCGCCCACCACCTCGATCATCGGGAAGCGTTGCAAAATCTCCTCCCACAGGATACGGAGCTGCAGCTCGGCCAGCCGGTTTCCGACGCAGCGATGGATGCCGAACCCGAACGACAGATGCTGGCGCGGCCGCTTGCGGTCGATGATCAGGCGGTTCGGTTCCTCGACCGCATCGGGATCGCGGTTGCCGGAGACATACCACATCACGATTTTTTCCCCCGCGCGGATCGGCTGGCCGGCGATCCGCGTGTCCTCTGCCGTGGTGCGCCGCATGTGGATCACCGGCGTGACGTAGCGGATGATCTCCGGCACCAGGCTTTCGATCAGCGACGGATCGGCGTGCAGCTTGCGGTATTCGTCGGGAAACCGGTTCAGCGCCAACAGGCCCCCGGTCATCGAGTTGCGCGTCGTGTCGTTGCCGCCGACGATCAGCAGCGCCAGGTTGCCCATGAACTCGCGCAACGGCATTTCCCGGGTTGCCGCGCCGTGCGCCAGCATCGATAGCAGATCGAATTTGGGTGGCTGGCCGCGGCGTTCCTCGAACAGGCAGGACATGTACTCCGCCATCTTCTTCAGTTCCTCGAACCGCTCGGCCTCGGAGTGCACCGGAGCGTCGGGTGCGTTCACATTGGCGATCGCGACGTCCGACCAGTAGGTGAGCTTGTTGCGTTCGTCGAATGGGAAGTCGAACAGCGTCGCCAACATCATCGTCGTTAGCTTGATCGAGACTTCCTGCACCCAGTCGAACTTTTCCCCCCGCGGCAGCGCGTCCAGCACCTGTTGGGTCCGCTCGCGGATCAGCGGTTCCATGTTGTTCAGGTTGGCGGGTGCGACGATCGGGCTGACCACCTTGCGCTGCTCGTCATGCCTCGGCGGGTCCATGCGGATGAAGCTGGGGCGCTGCATGTCGCGCGGCTGGTCTTCCACCTGGATGCCGCCGACCTCGTTGGAGAACACCGCGTGGTTCACCTCGCAGTGCATGATGTCCTGGTAGCGCGACACCGACCAGAATGGCCCGTAGATGCTGTCGGCGCAGTAGTGCACCGGCGCATGTTGGCGCAGCCGCTCGAAATACGGTTGCCAGGCCTCGTCCTGATAGAGTTGCGGGTCGCTGACATTGATCTTGTCCAGCGGGATCGACCAGGCATCGATGGCTGGGTCGGTGTCTACCGGTGCGTTCATGGTTGTTCTCCCTAAATGCCGGCTCCCTTAGTGTCCGTCCGGGAAGTCTGGCGGGTCGGTCCGGCGGGTCTTTTTGGGGTTGGGAGCGTCGGAAACTTGCCACGATGTCCCCGCATCGTGGCGGCACTTCCTCCTTCCCAACCGCAAAAATCCCCTGTCTCCCGTTGGGCCGGCCCTCAACCGCCAGACTTCCCGGGCGGACACTTAGTGCTGGCCTTCCGGCATCCGGACGACCAGTCCGTCCATCGCCTCGGTCATCTTGAGCTGGCACGACAGCCGCGAGTTCGGTTGCGCCACCGCGGCGAAACTCAACATGCTGGCCTCCTGCGAACCGGGCGTCGGCGTGCCCAGCAGGTCCAGCCAGGGTGGGTCGAGATAGACGTGGCAGGTCGCGCAGGCGCAAGCGCCGCCGCAGTCGGCGTCGATGCCCGGGACCTCGTTGTCCACGGCTCCGCGCATCACCGACTCGCCAACCAGCAGCTCGATGGTATGCGGGGTGCCGTTGTATTCGATGTAGGTGACCTTCGGCATCGTTTCCCCTCGACTTCGCTCGTGATCCCTAGGCGAGGTGCGATCTGACGATGCTAGCCTATTCTCCGCGGTCGCGCACGGTGTTCGCCGACACCGCGCGGCCGACGCGGTCAGGCGACGGTGCATTCGCCACAGCCGGGGCGTCGTGTGGCGCCGATGGCGATAGCTGCGCCGACAGTGCCGGTGAGCCAGATTGGCGCCGGCAATAGCAGCCTGTCGGGCTTAAGCACAAAATAAGAACAAATTGGATTTTCATTTCGTCACTCGCCATCGTTGGGAAATATGATGATCATTCTCTGCCCCAACGCGACCCTTTCTTCCGCAAACTTGCTCAGTCCGACAGGCTGCTAGTGCAGCGATTCCATGAGACCGCTCCTGTCATCGGGTTCCGTCAATCGGTCGGCGAGGCGGTCTCGGATACATCGTGATAGGAGTCGTTCCGTTGGAAACTCTGTAGTAGATGGCATCGTTTCGGGGGGTTCGGATCTGGTCGAATAAGTGAAATATATTAACCATCGTTTGTTGCTGCATTGTGCTACACTGGGCGGTCCAATCGCTCCAAGGGAAACCACTCCTGTGCCCAATCGGTGGTTCCGCAGTTGCCTGTTGGCGGCATCACGAAGGAAGAATTTTGGTGCAGATGAAGCAGGCGATGCACGCAAAACACGCAGATGGCGACAGTCTGAATGAGCCTTCGGGGACACGATCAGCTTCGCGTTTATCATGCACAATGCGCTTGACACCTGCGGCCAGCGTACACGACTCGGAATCAAACGCGTAACCCCACGGTCCCTGCGAACCACACTGAATCATCTGCGTGTTTTGCCCGCATCGTCTTCTTCATCTGCGCTGAAATTCTTGCTTTCTTCGCAGCGCCACGGGGTTTGCATCGGGGATCGCGGACCGACGCATTGCCGCTGCCCGGAGGCGCTACCCGGAGCGGCCCAATCGGTCGGATCATCGTGCTAGGTACCAGACCGCTTGATTGGCGCCGCAAGGTTGGTGTTGGCGGCGGCCCGGCTGACGCATTGGGCCGAACACAACCAACCTCCGGTGTTAGATATAATACTGTACTTATTTTCTTATCTATGTTACGCGAGCCGGTTAAACGTTCAACCCAGGAGACCGCGCCTGTGTCCACTGACAACGCCGACCCCGACCCCACACCGGCCAGGCCGCCCTACACCATCCCGCCGCGGGACTTGCGCGACATGGTGCTGACGCTGCCTCGCCCGCCGGCCGATGCGCCCGCGACCGCCCGGCAGGAGGTGGTGCAGGGCGGCCTCGACAGGCTCGGCGTGCTCGACCCGCGCGATGCGCTCCAGACGATGCTGGCGGTGACGATGATCGCCACCCATGCCGGCGCCGTCGACGCCTGCCGGCTGGCGTTTGCGCCGAACGCCTCGGCGGTGCAGGCGCTGCGCCAGCGGGCCAGCGCCATCGCGCT
>DASRQX010000131.1:0-1722 GCA_035696165.1 Acetobacteraceae bacterium
GATCGTCTTCAGCAGTGTGCCAGCCGAGGCCGATCGGCAGACCCAGCTGCTGCGCGGCGTGCTGCATCGCCTTGGCGCAACACCGTGCACGGAGTTGACCATCCTCATCGATGGCGCCGACGGGCCGCGGTCGCTGGGAGAGGCGGCGAGCGTTGGTCCAACTTTCCATGTGCTTGACTGGTTCCACTTGGCGATGCGCATCGAGCATGTCGCCCAGGCAGTCAAAGGCTGGCCTGGCAACAGGAACGACGACCGCCAAGAAGGCGCTCGCTTCGCCGATGCTGTGGAGCACGTCCGCTGGCGCCTGTGGCACGGCTAGGTGCAGCGGGCACTTGATCTAATCGGAGATACAGCGGAAGCGCTCGACGCCGACGCCGACGCCGACGCCGACGCCGACGCCGACGCCGTGGCGTCGCCTGCGCGTGCGACCGCGGGCAAGGTGGTTAAACACTTGCGTGGTCTTGAGACGTAGGTGGCCGGGCAGGCGGAACTGATCATCGACTATGCGGCGGCGCGTCACGACGCGGAGGCAATATCGACGGCGCCGACCGAAAGCACCGTGCAATGGCTGCTTCATCGCCGGATGGGCGCGAATCAGCAGATGCGCTGGTCGCCGCGGGGAGCGCATATGATGTTGAAGGTTCGAACCGCCGTAGCGAACGGCACCCTCGAGCGAGATTACGCTGTAGCTGAGCGCTGGGCACGACGCCCGTTTCGACGAGCCGCCTGACCCCCACCTTTCGGCCGGTCTCGGCCGAATATGATGTACGAAACCCGTACCTCCGCGAAGCGGTTGGCAACGGCAGAGCATGCCCGCGCGCTGGCTGCGGTATGAAGGACGCCTTCGCGAAACCCATGATGCTTCATATCGCTGCCGATTACGAAGCCCTGGCAAGACACGCCGATTTTTTGGCGGCGTCCCACCGAATCTTTGGCCCGGACAAGGAACTAAAATGATGTGCATCGGCATACGGCAATTAGTACAGGATGGGCGGCTTACAGGCGTCGACCTGGTGGTACTCGTTACCACATAATACCGTTATTCTGCCGAGTCGGACCGCTCGCAATCGAGGCCGCCGGCTGGCTACCGCGGCATGATCCCTAATTTCTTGACAGTCCCATGCTCGAGTGAGTGTCCGCCCGGCCTGGAGTTGGCCGGCTGATCACAGCGGTGGTATCCCGTCGCGACTCCAAGGGGCAGGCGGCATGGATCATTCAACAGACGCGTCCGAGCGGGAACGCCGGTATCGGTTGCACCTGCCACACCCGCACCTGCCGCATGGGCTGGTCACCTTCCCGCGCCATCTTCTGCCGTGGATCGAGCCCTGGTTTCTCTCCTACGCCTGTCTGGGCATCGTGCAGGGTGGGATGCTGCCAATGCTGCTGCCACTATCCGCCGGCGGATCGACGCATGCGGGCACAATTGTCGGAGTAATGAACCTAGCCGGTCTGACTGCCCCGTTCTGGGGCCATCTCGCCGACCGCCGGCGATTGCACCGGCAGGTTCTGCTCGCCGGAATGGTGGTCGCGCTCGCTGCGCTAATGCTGATGCCGGCTCAACTTGGCCTTCCGCTACAGGCCGCATTGGCCGGGATCCTTGGCCTTGGGTTCGCTGCCGCGAACACCGTGGCGAACATGTTCATTGTTGAGGTGTGGCCGCCGGAGGAATGGGATGCCCGCATCGGCGCCCTGCAGGCTCTGAGCGGGCTTGGCCAGGTCGTT
>DASRQX010000132.1:0-13265 GCA_035696165.1 Acetobacteraceae bacterium
CGCCCGGCCCGAGACACCGAACACGTCGCTGACCACACCGGACAGCTTGATGCTGGCGCTCTCCAGCAGCTTGATCAGCCGGTTCCGCTCTGCCGCCTGAGCCTCAACCAACTTGCGCCGGTAGCGCGTCAGATCGCGCAGTTCGCGGATCGGACGGGGTGGCACGAAACTGTTGGCGATCAGGCCATGACGCGCGAGCTCGCTGATCCAATCGCTGTCTTTCACGTCCGTCTTGCGCCCCGGCACATTCTTGATGTGGTGGGCGTTGCCGACGATCAGCTCGAAGTGTCCCTCGAGTTCCGCGTGCACCGGTTTCCAGTCGACCCCGCTACTCTCCATCGCCACCAGGGTGCAGCCGGACGCCTTCAGCCAGTCTCGCATCTCCCGCAACTCCAGGCCCGTGGTGCCGTAGGTGCGGGTCTCCTTGCTGGACCGTGCGCCAGCCCGGCCGTTGTTCAGGCAGGCAACCACCGTCGCCTGATGCACGTCCAGGCCGGCACAACACTCAACGATTGCTTCCATCTTCTCCTCCTAGAAGGGGGCAACCGCTTACGCCGCGCGACTTATTCAGATTCTACTCCGCGTGCCCCCGTTGCCGGGGGCGACAAAGGGCAATACCCTTAAGGCGGCGCGGATCAAACTCTGTGGCGGGGACAGCAAAACCACCGCAGACACTTTCGACATCTAAGCGATCACGGCCGCAGAGTGCCGTGCTTTGGTCCTTGCCGCCAACCCCCACGTCCAGGCACCCGCAGGACCATTTTCACCCATCGCAGTGCGGCCGCCCGCCGGCCGCTGGCTTACTCTCTATGGTGATTCTTTCTTGCAAAGAGTTATCAAAGACACGGATTTTCCCGAGCGAATAGTATATCAAATTCGGACGCGCGTAATGCGGAAAATTCACTACCTGGTTGAAATTCCGGTCCAAGAACGATTTGCGTCGGCCCCCCGCGCTACACCAGCTTGTCCAACTCGCGGATGATCGCCTCGCCCATCACGGACGTGCCGACGCGCGCGGTGCTCGCGGCCATCACGTCGGCAGTACGCAGGCCGCTGCCCAGCACGTTGGTGCAGGCGCGCTCGATCAGCGCGGCGTCCTCGTCCATGCCGAACGAGTATCGCAGCAGCATCGCGAAACTCAGGATTTGCGCCATCGGGTTGGCAATGCCCTTGCCAGCGATGTCGGGGGCGCTGCCGTGGATCGGCTCATAGAGGGCGTGGCGTTTGCCGGAGGATTGGACGGCGCCGAGCGTTGCCGAGGGCAGCATGCCGAGGCTGCCGGTGAGCATCGAGGCGAGATCGGACAGAATGTCGCCGAACACGTTGGACGTTACGATAACGTCGAACTGGCGCGGGTTGCGCACCAATTGCATGGCGCAGTTGTCGGCGTACATGTGGGACAGTGCGACATCGGCGAACTCGCGGTGGTGCAGCTTGGTCACGGTCTGGCGCCAGAACAGGCCGGATTGCATGACGTTGGCTTTTTCCACGCTGCACAGGCGGTTCTGACGCTTGCGGGCGAGCTCGAAGCCGATGCGGACGACGCGTTCGATCTCGCTGGTGGTGTAGCTTTCGGTGTCAAAGCCGCGCTGCTCGCCGTTCGGCAGGGTCTCGACGCCGCGCGGGGTGCCGAAATAGAGGCCGCCGGTGCTCTCGCGCACGATCATCAGATCGAGGCCGCGGATCACATCGGGCTTCAGCGTCGAGGCGTCGACCAGCGGGTCAAGCACGACGGCCGGGCGCAGGTTGGCGAACAGGTCGAGTTCCTTGCGCAGGCGCAGGATGGCGAGCTCCGGGCGCTTGTCGAACCCGAGCGCGTCCCATTTCGGACCGCCCACGGAGCCGAACAGGATGGCGTCGGCTTCGCGGGCTTTCTCCATCGTTTCTTCGGTGATCGGCAGGCCGCGAGCGTCCAGCGCGGCGCCGCCGACCAGGTCTTCCGACAGATCGAAGGTCACCATGCGGCGGCGGTCCATCCAGTCGATCACGCGACGGACCTCGCGCATCACCTCGGGGCCAATTCCGTCGCCTGGCAGGACCAGCAGATTCTTGTTGGCGGACATTGCTTGGTTCCTGTGCGCGGCCAGTGGGGGTGCGGAAGTGTCGGTCAGACGCCGGTGGTGCTGGGCATCCAGGGTTGGGCCTGGCGCTGCGTGGTCTCGTAGCTGTCGATCTTGGGCCGGTGCTGCATCGTTTGGCCGATGTCGTCCAGGCCATTCAACAGCGAATGCTTGCGGAATGGATCGACATCGAAGTGGATTTCGTCACCGTTCGGGCGGACGACGACCTGGCGGGCGAGATCGATGGTGATGCGCGCGTTGCCGCCGAGCTTGGCGTCGTCCATGAGCTGGTCGCAGATCTGGCGCGGCAGGCGGATTGGCAGGATGCCGTTCTTGAAGCTGTTGTTGTAGAAGATGTCGCCGAAGCTCGGCGCGATCACGCAACGGATGCCGAAGTCGAGCAGTGCCCAGGGGGCGTGCTCGCGCGAGCTGCCACAGCCGAAGTTTTCGTGCGCGATGAGGACTTCGGATTTGCGATAGGGGTCCTGGTTCAGGATGAACTCCGGGCGTTCGTTGCCGTCGGCGTCGAACCGCAGCGTGTCGAACAGGTGGATGCCGAGGCCGGAGCGCTTGATCGTCTTGAGGAAGCGCGCGGGGATGACCTTGTCGGTGTCGATGTTGGCCATTGGCAGCGGTGCGGCGACGGCGGTCAGGGTGGTGAAGGGGTCCATTGGGTTTCTCCGTGGTTCTTCCCGTCATGGCCGGCGAGGGCCGGCCATCCACTCTCAACGTCATGGCCGGCGAAGGCCGGCCATCCACGACTTCTTAATCCCGCAACGCCACGATCCACGCCATGAAAGGCGGCTGGGTTTACATCATGACCAATCGGCCGAACGGAACACTGTACGTCGGCGTCACGAATGATATCGCGTGGCGGGCGTACGAGCATCGGACTGGGGAAAGCGGGTTCACGCAGCGCTATCGGCTGCACATGGTGGTCTACGTCGAGTGGCATGACGAAATCTTGCCCGCGATTCAGCGGGAGAAATACATCAAGGAATGGCCGCGAGCGTGGAAGATTCGGCTGATACGCGGGCTGAATCCGAATTGGCGGGATTTGTACGACGAGTTGATGTGACCGAGGCGTGGTTCGTGCCTGCTGGGTCGCGCGCAAGTCGTGGATGCCGGGCCTTCGCCCGGCATGACGTGGGGGGGACGGTGCGCGCGCCGTGAACAGCGTGCGTGGCGTGAACGGCGTGCGTGGCGTGAACGGCGTGCGTGGCGTGGTTCGTGCTTGCTGGGTCGACCGCAAGTCGTGGATGCCGGGCCCTCGCCCGGCACGACGTGAAGGGGTCGGGGCGCGCGCCGTCACACGAGTTCCCGCACGTCGGTCAGGTGCCCGGTTATCGCGGCGGCGGCGGCCATGGCGGGGGAGACCAGGTGGGTGCGGCCGCCGGGGCCTTGGCGGCCCTCGAAGTTGCGGTTGGACGTGCTGGCGCAGCGCTGGCCGCGCGTGAGCTTGTCGGGGTTCATGCCCAGGCACATCGAGCAGCACGGATCGCGCCACTCGAACCCGGCTTCCAGCAGCACGCGGTCCAGGCCTTCTTGCTCGGCTTGTTGCTTCACCAGGCCGGAGCCCGGCACGACCAGCGCCTGCACGTTCGCGGCGACCTTGCGGCCCTTGGCTACCGCGGCGGCGGCGCGGATGTCCTCGATCCGGCCGTTGGTGCAGGAGCCGATGAACACGACGTCGATCGGCGTCCCGGCGAGCTTTTGGCCGGGAGTCAGCGCCATGTAGTCGAGCATGCGCTGCATCTGCGCCCGCTCGTCCACGTCGGCGACATTGGCTGGGTCCGGAACGCTGCCGTTCACCGGCACCACCGCGCCGGGGTTGGTGCCCCAGGTCACCATCGGCGCGATCGTTGCGGCGTCCAATGTTACGATGGTGTCGTAGACCGCGCCGGGATCGGTCGGCAGGGTGCGCCAGTAGGCTACCGCCTGGTCAAATGCCGCGCCCTTGGGAGCGAAGTCGCGGCCCTTGATGTAGTCGAAGGTTTTGTCGTCCGGTGCGATCAGGCCGGCCCGCGCGCCGGCCTCGATCGTCATGTTGGAGACGGTCATCCGCCCGGCCATGTCCAGCGCGCGGATCGCCTCGCCGGTATATTCGATGACGTGGCCGACGCCGCCGGCGGTGCCGATCTTGCCGATGATCGCCAGCACAATGTCCTTGGCGGAACAGCCGAAGCCGAGCGTGCCGGTCACCTCGATCTGCATGTTCTTTGCCGGCTGTTGCAGCAGCGTCTGGGTGGCGAGGACATGTTCCACCTCCGACGTGCCGATGCCGAAGGCCAGCGCGCCTAGCGCACCGTGTGTCGAGGTGTGGCTGTCGCCGCAGACGATCGTTGCGCCGGGCAGGGACAGTCCCAGCTCGGGGCCGATGATGTGGACGATGCCCTGGCGCACATCGAGGATCGGGATGTAGGGGACGCCGAATTCCTTGACGTTCTTTTCCAGCGTCTGGACCTGGATGCGGCTCTCGGTTTCCTTGATGTCGCGAGGCACGCGCGAGCCAACCGTCGGGATGTTGTGGTCGGCAACAGCGATTGTGCAGTCGGGACGGCGGACCGGGCGGCCGGCCATGCGCAGGCCCTCGAAGGCCTGCGGGCTGGTCACCTCGTGCACCAGGTGGCGGTCGATGTAGAGGATGCAGGTGCCGTCCGGGAGCCGCTCGACGACATGGCTGTCCCAGATCTTGTCGAACAGCGTCCTCGGCCGGGTTCCGGACATTCGTGGTGCTCCCCTGTCTGCGACTGGGATTATTACTCTGGTGATTGGTCTGGTGTGTGCTCTGGTATGGGCGCGTCCGCGCTGGCCACAATGGGACTTGCCGTGGCGCCCTTGATGGTCGTCGTGCTGCGGGCCTTCTCGGCGATGCGGGCGGATTTGCCGGAGCGGCCGCGCAGGTAATACAGCTTGGCGCGACGCACATCGCCGCGGCGGATCACGGCGATCTCGGCGATGGTTGGGGAATATAGCGGGAAGACGCGTTCCACACCCTCGCCGTAGCTGATCTTGCGCACGGTGAAGTTGCTGTTCAGGCCTTTGTTGGAGCGCGCGATGCATACGCCCTCGAACGCCTGGGTGCGGGAGCGCTCGCCTTCCACGACCTTGACGGCGACACGCACCGTGTCGCCGGGGACGAAGGGCGGCACCGGGCGGGCGGCGAGGAGTTTTTCGACCTGCTCCGCCTCGTAACGCTGGATGATGTTCATCGAAGTGTCCTTTTCATGCGATCCATTAGGGCGCGGGGGCGCGGCTGGCAACCGGCGCGGGCGGTGTGGCTGAGGCGTGCCGCGCCCACAGGTCGGGGCGGCGGGCTCGGGTGATGCGCTCGGCTTCGGCGCGCCGCCAGGCGGCGACGGCGGCGTGGTGGCCGGAGAGCAGGACCTCGGGCACGGCGCGGCCCTGCCAATCGGCGGGGCGGGTGTAGTGCGGGTATTCGAGCAGGCCGGCGGCAAAGCTTTCTTCTGTGGCGCTGTCGGCGGCGCCCATGACGCCTGGCAGCAGGCGGATGCAGGCGTCCAGCACGACCAGGGCGGGGAGTTCGCCGCCGGATAGCACGTAGTCGCCGATGCTGATCTCGCGCATGGCGCGGGCGTCGATGACGCGCTGGTCGACGCCCTCGTAGCGGCCGGCGAGCAGGATGGCGCCGGGGCCGGCGGCCAGGCGGGCGGCGTCGGATTGGGTGAATGGGGTGCCGCGGGGGGTTAGGCAGAGGAGGGGGCGGTCGTCGGCGCCCGTGGGGGAGGCCGTGGCGCCGTCAGTGGGATCGAGGACCGAGGCGATGGCGGCGTCGAGGACGTCGGGGCGCAACACCATGCCGGCGCCGCCGCCGAATGGAGTATCGTCGACGGTGCGGTGGCGGTCGGTGGCGAAGTCACGGATGTTGACGGTGTGGAGGGACCAGAGATTGGAGGTCAGCGCGCGGCCGGCGAGCGAGAGGCCGAGTGGGCCGGGGAAGGCGTCAGGGAAGAGTGTCAAGATGGTGGCGCGCCAGGTCATTGTGGGGCGCTGGTGGTTGGGGTGGGGTCGTTGGCGCTGCTTAAGTCATGGTCTGCGCTGGCAAGTCGTGGATGGCCGGGCCAAGCCCGGCCATGACGTTGAGAGGGTGAAGCCGGCGCTTCAATTTCCTCCGGCAAGGATACGATCACCCGCCCGCCCGCGATGTCGATCTCGGGAACCGCCGCGCGGGTGAAGGGGACGATTAGCGGGGTGCCTTCCCGCGCGATCTCCAGACTGGCACCGGCGCCGTAGTCGTGCACCGCGGCGACGTGGCCTAGCGTTTCACCTACGGTATCAACCGCGGCAAGGCCGATCAGGTCGGCGAGGTAGAACTCGTCGTCATCCGTGGCGGGCAGGCGGGCGCGCTCGATATAGAGCCGGGTGTTGGTCAGCCGCGCCGCCTCGTCGCGGTCGGCCAGGCGGACCGGTTCGCCGTCGCGCAGTTCAGTCAGCTCGGCAATGCCGGCGCCTCGCCAGGCCAGCGTGAAGCGCCGGCCAGCGTCGTCGGACAAGGGGCCGTAGTCGGCCAGAGCGGCCGGGTCCGCGGTGTGGCTGGTGACGTGCAGCAGCCCTCGCACGCCGTGCGGCCGCCCGATCACGCCCAACAGGATGGTTTTCCCCGGCATTGGTTGCTAAGGCGTTGGTCGCTCAGGCCGGGGCCGCTGCGACGGCTTTGGCGCGCTCCTGCGCCTTCTTCTTCGGCGCCGACTTGTGCGGCTGCTCGCGATACGCCGGCATCGGCGCGAGACCCGCCCTGCCGAGGAACCGCGCCACCCGATCGGTGGGCAGCGCACCCTGGCCCATCCAATGCTGGATGCGGGCATCGACGAGGCGGACGCGGTCGGTGTGCTCGGCGGGCAGCATCGGGTTGTAGCTGCCCAGTTTCTCGATGAAGCGGCCGTCGCGCGGACTGCGGCTGTCGGCGACCACGATGTGGTAGTACGGCCGCTTCTTGGCACCCGCGCGGGCGAGGCGAATCTTCAGACCCATAGATCGGTTTCTCCTGTTGGAAGTCGGGTTGGTTGTGGCGGCCTGCGCCGCTGGGTTGGGTTGTGGCGGCCTGCGCCGCCGGTCAGTAGGGGCGGCGTCCACCGCCGAAGCCGCCGCCCGCGCCGCCGCGCATGCCACCGGGCATCAGCGCGCCGATGCCTTGCCGCATCAGCCCTTTCTCGCCCAGCTTGTTCATGCGCTTCATCACCGTGGTCATGTCGTCGAACTGCTTCAGCAGCTTGTTGATCTCCTGGACCGTCGTGCCGGAGCCCGACGCGATGCGCTTCTTGCGGCTGGCCTTGATGATGTCCGGCTGGCGTCGTTCCTTCATCGTCATGGACGAGAGGATCGCCTGTTGGCGCTTGAGAATATTGGCGTCGATATTGGCGTTGGCGAGCTGCGCCTTCATCTTGTTGACGCCCGGCAGCATGCCGAGAATGCCTGACAGGCTGCCCATCTTGGTGATCTGCTTGAGCTGGCTGGCGTAGTCGTTCAGGTCGAAATTGCCCTTGGTCATGCGGGCGGCGAGACGTTCCGCTTCGTCACGGTCGATCGTTTCGGCGGCTCGCTCGACCAGGCCGACGATGTCGCCCATGCCCAGGATGCGGCCGGCGACACGCTCGGGGTGGAAATCCTCCAGCGCGTCCTGCTTTTCGCCCGTGCCGACCAGCTTGATCGGAGCGCCGGTGATGGCGCGCATGGAGAGGGCGGCGCCGCCGCGGGCATCGCCGTCCATACGCGTCATGACAATGCCGGTGACGCCGAGCGCCTGGTTGAACGCGCGCGCGGTGTTGACGGCGTCCTGGCCGGTCATGGCGTCGACCACCAGCAGCGTCTCGGCCGGGTCTGTCGCTGCGCGGATGGCCTTGACCTCGGCCATCAGGGCTTCGTCGATCGAGAGGCGGCCGGCGGTGTCGAGGATGACGATATCGAACACCTCGCGCCGGCCGGTTTCCATGGCGCGGTGGGCGATTTCGACCGGGGTCTGGCCGGGGATGATGGGCAGGCTGGCGACCTGCGCTTGCGTGGCCAATTGCTGAAGCTGGAGCTGCGCGGCGGGGCGCTGGGTGTCGAGGCTGGCGAGCAGCACCTTCTTGCGTTGTTTGTCGCGCAGGCGGAGCGCCAGTTTGCCAGCGGTGGTGGTTTTGCCGGAGCCCTGCAGGCCGACCATCAGCATGGGGATGGGGGCGACGGCGTTGAGGTTGAGGGGCACCGCGCCTTCGCCACCGAGGGCCTCGATCAGGGCGTCGTTGACGATCTTGACGACCTGCTGGCCGGGGGTGACGGAGCGCAGGACTTCTGCCCCGATGGCGCGTTCGCGGACTTTGGCGATGAAGTCGCGGACGACTTCGAGCGCAACGTCGGCTTCGAGCAGGGCGAGGCGGACCTCGCGGAGGGCTTCGGTGACGTCGGCCTCGCTCAGCGCGCCGCGGCGGCGGAGGCGGTCGAATACGCCGGATAGCTTGTCGCTCAGGGCTTCAAACATGGGGGGCCTTGAACACGGTTGTGGTCACTCCAAAGCGAGAAACGCCGCTGCGCGAGCACTCGCGGAGCGGCGGAGCCCCCGCGTTGGGCGGGGACCGGGTGGTAGGAGACCCGGATGCGGCGGGTTATGGGCGGGGGCGGGGGCGTGCGTCAAGGTCGTTGGGCGGTTTGCGGTCTCGCGGAACACCTTGGCGGCTCTGGCGGCGCTCAAGCCGCGACCTGCGCCCCCACGGTTTGCTCGTCCGTCGATATCCTTAAATAAACGTAGATCACGTCGCCGATATGCAGTGGCGTTCCGCAGTCGAAAGGCCCCGTCTTTTCAATGGCCGAGTGTGGCTGCCAAATTCTCGATCCATGCAACCTTCCGCCCGCCCTGATGGACTGGGCCTGATAGACTGGGATGGCAGGAACTTTGGAGCAGGGTGATGGAGATCGTGATCTTCGGACGCTTCCGGGCAAACGAGGGACGCGAGGCCGAGGTGGAGGCCGTGCTGCGCGCGGTGCAGGCGCCAACACGCGCCAAGCCGGGATGTCTGGAGCTTCATCTATACCGCTCCGTGAAGGATCCGCGTCTCTATCACGTGCATTCGCGCTGGCGCGACATGGCCTCGTTCGAACGCCACGCGGAACTGCCCCACACGCTCCGCATGCTCGAACGCGCCGAACCGCTGCTCGACCACCCGCTAGACGTTACGCGCTCGGTCCTGGTGTCTGACAGGCGAAACCGTACAGGCGGTCATTGAACAGGACGCCCGGCCGCGCTGACCTTGCGGACAACAGTGGGGCGGTCGAATGTCGGTCCAGCGGGGTTGCGGATGATAGAGATCCGACGCTTTCGGCCAGAAGACCTCGATGCCGTTGTCGGGCTCTGCAGAGCCGAAGGATGGGACTCCTACGTCACTGATCCTGAGCGTACCTGTCACGCCCTGAGTGCGGCAGGTGTAATTACCGTGGTCGCTGTGGAAGACGGGAATGTGTGGGGCTTTGCGCAACTGCTGACCGATGGTGCGATCCGTGCATACCTGGCAAACGTTGTTGTTGCTGCAACCAAGCGAGGCGCTGGCATTGGCAGACAGCTCATCGAGGAACTGTTCCGTCAGGTTAAGCCGGCTTACATCGACCTATTGTCCACCGAAGGTGCCACGTCATTTTACGATGCTTTGCCACACCGGAGACTAGCCGGGTATCGGATATATCATCGGTCTTCTGAGTGATACATCCGACTTTGACTAAGCCCACCTCGTTTCTCGTCGATCACTTGCTGCGAAATTCTTGAAATTGGCAGCGCCCGAGAACCAAACGCGGCTTCGACTGACTCCGCTTCGCCGTTCGCGTGCGGATCAAGTCGCGCGCAATCACGCCCTGACAATCGGCAGGGGCAGAACGGGGACCGACCGGCCTGTTACCGTCACCATCGCGCCACCGTTGAGTGCGTCCTCGACGCCTGGCCAGATACGTTGCAGCAATACTGCGAGCGCGGTCGCGTCAACACCTTCCTTCCGGATGCGTATCACGGACGAGCCGCTCTCACCACTGATTGCGAGCAAGGAATGGAAGTCCGCGTCAAGCGTGACGCGGATGCACGCTTCGGTTCGGGCTTGCTGCAGAATATCCACGTCATCAGCGCGGCTCATGCCGATGTCGGACACGCGGATAACGTCCCAGCCAGCCAGCGTCAGTAAAGTGGAGGCCGACCGCGGCAAGCCCTGGTCGAGCAGCAGCCGTATCACGCAACTTCAAGCGGTTGCACGCTTTGGTCCAGGTTCCGCGCGGCGAATTCGAGCGCCTGCCGGATATCCTCTGGTTCCAGTTCGGGGTATTCGCGGCGCAGGTCGTCCCAGTTCGGATACACCGCGAGCGCCTCGATGACGCGCCGCACCGACAGGCGCATGCCGCGGATGGTCGGCTGACCGTTGAGGATCGTCGGGATGCAGGTGATTCTGTCGAACGTAGCCATTGGTTTACCCTGGGATTTCGTGTTCGTACAAGCATAGCCCAAGCGGGTTTCGGCAACAACGCGCCGCCGCGGCAACCCTATGATGCCCACTCCGGGCGTCTCTCAGCCTATCCGAGGCGGCCCGATCGCCACTTTGGCGTTGGTCGGTCAAGGTACACCTCGTAATCTGGCGACGCCCGACCGATCTGGTTGGTTGGTGAGGGTGCGATGGGCAAGCTTGTTCGTGTCGAGATCCCGGCGGACGAGGTGGCGGCGGCGCTGAAGGATGCCGACCGGCGGGCGCGCGTCGGGCGGTTGGTGAGCCAGATGGCGCGGTTAGACCAAGGCCCCGATCCATTGGCGGCGGTGCTCGAGTGGACCTCCCGTGCCGCCGAGGCGGCTGGATTGACGGATGCAGCGATCGACCCGGAACTCGCGGCTTACAACGCGGGCGCCGGCACTGATCGTCATTGATGCGAGCACCGTCGTCGGTGCGGCGCTCAAGCGTGAAGGCGTTCTCCGGCGGGCGCTTGTGAAGGCGCGGCGCGAGAATGTCATTGCTCTCTCGCAGGCACGAATTAGGTCGGATGACGCGCCCGGACGGCGGATTCTCGACATATGCCGGCACGTAACCGTCGGGATACTTTATACATTTATAGTTCTGTAACATTTCCATCCATGTAGTTACCTGATTTTGCTGCCGATCGTTTGGTGGCATATGGTTCGCGTATCTTCTTGCGTGTGGCGCTGTCCGGTCGGCCGGGGAATATTATTCCATTACCGTAACGCTATGAGCGCGGAATGAAAGCCTTGACGCGGACGCTGATGGGTGCCGTAGGCACCGCGGCCCTGGCGTCCGTCTCCGTGCCAGCCATGGCGCGCATTATCGCGCAGGACGATTTTTCCGTGCCGCCCTATGCATTGGGCCCGCTGAACGGGAAGGCGGTGGGGGGAACCGGCTTCACGGGAAGCTGGGCGAGGGTGCCGGGGTTGGAGCAAGAACTGTCGGTCGTCGCCAATGGCGCGATTGGGGGCCCGAGCGTGACGGCCGGCAATGACGGCGACTACGCGAACTTTGCGTCGCCCTCCAGCCTGACCACGGGGCAGCTATTCATCAGCTACACGATGGACAACGTGGGCGGGACCAGCCTGTCGACCACCAGGCTCGACCTTAATCTGGATACGCCGCCGGTTGCCAGCGACCGGGCCGTGCTCGGGGGGTTCCAGCCTGGCGGTGACTTCGGCCTTGGCCTTGAAGGCGCCCTGGGAAGTGCGTTGGCGCAAAGTTCGATCTCGACCACCGGGACCCACAAGGTCGTCGGCGTGCTCGACGCGACGAACGATCAGATTGCGATCTTCGTCGATCCGACCGCCGGCAGCTTCTATGACGCCAATGGCGCCAACGATGGCGACGCGGTCGCCGCGTGGACGCCATCGGGCGTTCTCACCTTCAGCAGCTACAGCTTGATCGAGAACCTGAACGACCAGGTGAATTTCGGCGACGTCGTGTTCTCGACCGATGCTGCGTCGGCGGGGATCAGTGTTCCGGAACCGGCGTCGATGGCGCTGCTCGGCTTGGGTCTTCTGGGTCTCGGACTGAACCGCCGACGCAACGCAGCGCAACCGGGGCGGGCCTGGTTCCGCCGAGGGCGGTTGCCGGTGGAACCGCCAGTTGCACGTTGGTCATGTACCCATTGGGCAAATACACCCGGGGTTCGTGGCGGCGCGAGAACCTGTTGACGCGACAATGCCCAACACTGCGCTGGGCCATCATCCGGCAACAGTGTGAAAAATCCGGGCCAGCGATCAGCACCGCGCAGGTCGCGTCCTTTCTGTGCACTCCGTATTGCCCGCCGTTGCTTATCTATTTGCTAGTGCTGTTGTAGGGAGGTATTGACCGCTTGCTTCTGCTTTGAGTCCAGTGTTGGGACTGATGCGCGCGTCCGACATTGCAACCCGTACTTCCGTAGCCGACTGTTGGCGGCATCGCGAAGGAAGAATTTTAACGCAGATGAAGAAGGCGATGCACGCAAAACACGCAGATGGCGACAGCCTGAATGAGCCTTCGGGGACGCGATCAGCTTCGCGTTCACCGTGCACAATGCATTGGGGCCAGCGTACACGACTCGGAATCAAACGCGTGACCCCAGGCCCTGCGAACCACGCCGAATCATCTGCGTGTTTTGCGTGCATCGTCTTCTTCGTCTGCGTTAAAATTCTTCCTTGCTTCGCGGTGCCACAGGGTTTGCATCGGGGATCGCGGACCGACGCTATTGCCGCTACCCCGAACGGCTCAATCGGTCGGATCATCATGCTGGGGTAATGGACCACTTGACTGGTGCCAGGAGATTGGCGTTGGCGACGGCCACGCTGACGCATTGCACCGAACAAAACCACTCTACGATGTTAGATATAATACTGGAATTATTTTCCTATATATGCTACGCGAGCCGGTTAAACTTTCGACCCCAGGAGACCGCGCCCATGTCCACTGCCGACCCCGCCGCCCCACCGACAAGACCACCCTACACCATCCCGCCGAAGGACTTGCGCGACATGGTGCTGACGCTGCCTCGCCCGCCGGCCGATGCGCCCGCGACCGCCCGGCAGGAGGTGGTGCAGGGCGGCCTCGACAGGCTCGGCGTGCTCGTCCCGCGCGATGCGCTCCAGACGATGCTGGCGGTGACGATGATCGCCACCCATGCCGGCGCCGTCGACGCCTGCCGGCTGGCGTTTGCGCCGAACGCCTCGGCGGTGCAGGCGCTGCGCCAGCGGGCCAGCGCCATCGCGCT
>DASRQX010000133.1:0-29093 GCA_035696165.1 Acetobacteraceae bacterium
GTCGAGGTAATCGCAGAGCTGGGCAACGCGGGCACCACCGCCAATATTGAGTGCGACGATCTTGATTGGACTAATCGTCATCGGGTCTCCCGTTATCACCTTGTGATGCCTCGGTACGCGCAAGAAAATCGACCCTGGATCGATTCGCGACTGGTTCCAGGACTATTGTTGGACCCGGGTCCGCTTCGTAACCGTATTATACTCACGCGAGCCGTCATATCGCCAAGCCTAGTGGGGGCCTAAATGCGCTGCGTAAACGGGCCGCAAATTTGGGGCGCAGTTATCGTGTAGGGCGACACCCAAAAATAATGGAATTGCAGGGGGCCAACGTGGCTCGTCGCGTCCATCGGTGCGCCCGCGGCCGCAGGATGGGTGAGCCCGTGCGCCATCCACCGCTTTTTCCCCCACGCCGCCAGCGCAATGCCGCAAATGGTGGATGGCGCAAGGGCTTATCCACCCTACAATCGTGGCGGTAATTGTTGGGCGTCAGCTAAGCTCGCAATCAATCGCGGCGCCGCGGGGCGCACACCGACCGTACTCCTCCCCTGCGACAATGGCATCGGCCATGACTACGCGACCTGCCAACAGGCCGCCCCTCACATTCCCAGCACGTCCATCATCGAATACAGCCCCGCCCCGCGCCCCGCCACCCACAGCGCCGCCCGCACGGCCCCGGTCGCAAACGCCCGCCGGTCAAACGCACGATGGGTCAGCGCGATGTGCTCGGTCGCCGCGGCGAAGATCAGCGTGTGCTCGCCAACCACCTGCCCGCCGCGCAGCGCCGCGAACCCGATGCCCCCGGTCTTCCTCGCCCCGGTATGCCCGTGCCGCCCGCTCTCCATCACGTCGTTCAGCGCCACGCCGCGCCCCTTCGCCACCGCCCGGCCCATGCCGATCGCGGTGCCCGACGGCGCGTCCACCTTCTGCCGGTGGTGCATCTCGACGATCTCGGCGTCGTACGCCTCGGCGGGCAGGGCGGCGCCCATGCGCTCGGCCAGCGCCAGCACCAGGTTCACCCCGGCGGAGAAGTTGGACGCGTAGACCACCGGGATGCGTTGCGCGGCGGCGGCCACCGCGGCCTCATCGGCGTCGGACAGGCCGGAGCTGCCTAGCACCCAGGCAGTGCCGGCGGCGGCCAGGGTGGCGGCGGTTGGCTGGGCGGTGGCGGCGTTGGTGAAGTCCACGATCACCTGCGATAGGGAGGCCAATGCGGCAAGGTTCGGCAACAAGGTCGCTCCGGCCGGCGGCGACTTGCCCGAGCCAGCCCGGCCGACCCCGCCGACCAGTTCCGCGCCGGCGGCTCGGACCTCCTCGGCCAACAGGTTGCCCATGCGTCCGGTGATCCCGGCGATGCCGATGCGTGTGGCCATGACCCCTCTCCCCGGCCCTCCCCCGCAAGGGGGGAGGGAGTAATTATGACCGGGGCATCCTTGCATGGGCCTGGGTGCGCCGCTATAAGCCCGCCCCTCAGTTCGCGCGCCCGGGCTTCGGATGGGCATGCCCGGCCGCGACCGCCTGCCCCCCGGAATCGTCCGAGACGGGGCGGGTGCCATCAGCTAGGAGACCGAAATGCCCAAGATGAAGACCAAGTCGTCGGTGAAGAAGCGATTCAAGATCACCGCGACCGGCAAGGTGCTGGCAAGCCCGGGCAACAAGCGCCACGGGCTGATCAACCGCTCGCAGAAGATGAAGCGCAGCAACCGCCGCCACCAGACGCTGACCGAGATGGACGCGAAGACGGTCAAGCAATGGGCGCCCTACGGGCTGGGTTGAGGAAGCAGCATCATGGCACGCGTCAAACGGGGCACTACCACCCACGCCCGGCACAAGAAGGTCCTGAAAGCCTCCAAGGGCTTTTACGGCCGCACATCGACCACGTATCGCGCGGCACTGGAGCGGCTGGAGAAGTCGCTGCAATACGCCTATCGCGACCGCCGCAACAAGAAGCGCGATTTCCGCGGCTTGTGGATCCAACGCATCAACGCCGCGGTGCGCGAGCACGGCCTGACCTACTCGCGATTTATCGCCGGGCTGAAAAAGGCCGGCATCGAGATGGACCGCAAAGTGCTGGCCGCGATCGCCTATGACGACGCCGAGAGTTTTGCGGCAATCGTCAAGCAGGTGCAGGCCGCTCTCTGATCTAACGTCATGGCCGATCTTGGCCGTGACCGACGGGACAGCAAGGGGCCGCCTGCGAAGGCGGCCCCTTTTCATTGCGCGTGAGACGATATGACCGATGATCCAAGCATACCCGATGATCTCCTGGCCCTGAAGACCGAGACCGAGGCGGCACTCGCCGCCGCCACCGACCTGCGCGTCTGGGACGCGGTGCGCGTTGGCGTGCTGGGTCGCGGGGGAAAACTGACTGCGCTGCTGCGCGATCTCGGCAAGGCCCCGCCGGAGCTGCGGCGCGAGCGCGGCACCGCGCTGAACCAGTTCCGCGATGGGCTGACCGCTGCGATCGAGGCGCGGCGCCTCGCGCTGGAAGCCACGGCGATGGACGCCAAGCTTGCCGCCGAGCGCATCGATCCGACGCTGCCGCCTCGTCCGGCGCCGGCTGGCCTGATCCATCCGATCAGCCGCACCATCGAAGAAATTGCCGCGATTTTCGGCGCAATGGGCTGCACTGTCGCCGAGGGTCCGGACGTCGAAAGCGACTGGCACAATTTCAGCGCGCTCAATATTCCGGCACACCATCCGGCGCGGGCCGATCAGGATACGTTCTATCTGCCGGCGCGGGGCAATTTACCGCCGCCGGTGCTGCGCACGCAGACCTCGCCGGTGCAGATCCGCACCATGCTTAGCCAGACGCCGCCGATCCGGGTGATCACCATCGGCCGGACCTACCGCGCCGACCACGATGCGACGCATTCACCGATGTTCCACCAGTGCGAGGGGCTGATCATCGATCGCGACCTGACACTGGGCCATCTGAAAGGCTGCCTGATCGACTTCCTGCGCAGCTATTTCGGCATCGCCGACCTGCCGGTGCGGTTTCGTTCCAGCTACTTCCCGTTCACCGAACCCAGCATGGAGGTCGATATCGGCTGGAGCCGCAAAACCGGTGAACTGGGCAAGGGCAGCGACTGGCTGGAGATCCTCGGCAGCGGCATGGTGCATCCGCGCGTGCTGGCCAATTGCGGCATCGATCCGCGCGAGTGGCAGGGCTTCGCCTGGGGCATGGGCGTCGAGCGGATTGCCATGCTGAAGCACGGCATCACCGATCTGCGGCCGTTCTACGAGTCCGACATCCGCTGGCTGCGGCATTACGGTTTTTCCCCGTTGTCGCCGACGATGCTGCATGAGGGGGTGTGAGCGATGAAGTTCACCCTCTCCTGGCTGAAAACCCATCTCGACGCCGATGCGACGCTGGATCAGATCACCGACACGCTGACGCGGATCGGACTGGAACTGGAAGGTGTGGAGGATCGTGGCGCAGGGCTGGGTGCGTTCCGCATCGCCCATGTGATCGAGGCAGTGCCGCACCCGAACGCCGACCGGCTGCGCGCCTGCAAGGTGGACGCCGGGGACGGGATTGTTTCGGTGGTGTGCGGCGCGCCGAACGCCCGTACCGGCATGAAGTCGGTGTTCGCGGCACCCGGCAGTTTCATCCCCGGCACTGGGACCACATTGAAAGTGGGCGAGATCCGCGGCGTGCGCAGCGCCGGGATGCTGCTGTCGGCGCGCGAGATGGGGCTCGGCGATGATCATGCCGGGATCATGGATCTGCCGGCGGACACACCGATAGGCGTCTCCTATGCCACCTGGGCACGACTGGACGACCCGCTGATCGAGGTCAGCGTCACCCCCAATCGCGGCGACTGCTTTGCGGTGCGCGGCATTGCTCGCGATCTGGCTGCTGCCGGCATCGGCACGCTGAAACCATGGCGACCGGCGCGCATCGCCCCGACGTTCGATGGCGGCCCACGCTGGCGGATCGACTGGCCGGAGGCGTGTCCCTGGGTGCTGGGGCGCACCGTCCGCAACCTGAAGAACGGTCCAAGTCCGCAATGGCTGCAGGAGCGGCTGATCTCCGTTGGCCTGCGACCGATCAATGCACTGGTCGACATGACGAACTTCTTCACCATCGATCTCGGCCGCCCGCTGCACGTGTTCGACGTTGGCAAAGTGACCGGCGACGTGCTGACACTGCATCCCGGCGCAGGTGAAACGTTTCGTGCGCTAAACGGCAAGGACTACACGCTGGACCCGGAGGACTGCGCGATCGCCGACGCGGCCGGCGTGCAGTCGATGGCGGGCGTGATGGGCGGCGAGGCGACCGGGTGCGATGAAACGACCACCTCGGTGTTCCTCGAATGCGCCCTGTTCGATCCGGTGCGCGTGGCGCAGACGGGCCGGCGGCACCAGGTCGTGTCCGACGCACGGCAACGTTTCGAGCGCGGAATAGACGTCGCCCTGATGCCGGACGCGGTCGAGGCGGCGACTGCGATGATTCTTGAATTGTGCGGCGGGGAGCCTGGGCTGGTCGTCGAGGCGGGCGCTATGCCGGATTGGCGGCGCGATGCAACGATGCGGTTTGCCCGCATCGCTGAGCTCGGCGGGTCGGACATCCCGGCGGATGAGGCGGTGGTTTCGCTGGAACGGCTCGGCTTCGCGGTGCGAAGCCGCGGCGCCGACAAGGTCACCGTTGCAGTGCCATCTTGGCGCAATGATGTCGCGGCCCCGGTCGTGCTGGATCTCGCGCCGGACCTAGGCCCCGCACTTGCGGCAAAGGTTGCCGAGGGCTGCGCCGTCATCGAACCCGAATGCGACCTGATCGAGGAAGTCCTGCGGTTGCGCGGGCTGGACGCGGTACCGCCCGTCTCGTTGCCGCGCACCGCGCCGGTGCCCCCGGCGACGCTGACGCCACGGCAGGGGCGCGCGGCGGTGGCGCAACGCACGCTGGCCACGGCGGGGCTGACGGAGTGCGTCACGTTCAGCTTCATGGCGAGACAGGACGCGCTGCTGTTCGGCGACACACCCGAAACGTTGCGCCTGACCAATCCGATTGCCACCGATCTCGATCAGTTGCGCCCGACCCCAGTGGCCACGCTGGCGCTGGCGGCAAAACGCAACGCCGCGCGGGGCTATTCCGATGTGGCGTTGTTTGAACTCGGGCCGGCCTTCGTGGAAACCGCGCCGCACGGTCAGCACCTGCTCGCCGCGGGCGTGCGCGCCGGTGCCACGCCGCGCAACTGGCTGACGCCGTCGCGCCCGGTGGATGCAATGGATGCGAAGGCGGATCTATGGGCGGCATTGACGGCGATCGGCGTGCCGATGGATGCGCTGATGCTCACGCCGGACGCGCCCGAGTTCTATCATCCCGGCCGCTCCGCCACCGTGCGGCAGGGACCGAAGACGGTGCTCGGCACGTTCGGCGAACTGCATCCGCGCGTGCTCGCGGCGCTCGATCTGCCCGGCCCGCTGGTGGCGTTCGAGCTTGACCTGGACGCAGTCGGCGATCCGAGGCGCCGACGCAAGGCTCCGCCGGACCTGCCCTCGTTCCAGCCGGTGCGGCGTGACTTCGCGTTCCTCGCGGATGCCACGGTCACCGCCGACGCGCTGATCCGTGCGGCGCGCGGCGCGGACCGCGGACTGATCGCCGCCGTCGTGCTGTTCGACCGCTACCAGGGCGAGCGTCTGGCGCAGGGGAAAGTGTCGCTGGGCATCGAGGTAACATTCCAACCGCGCGAGCGCACATTGACGGATGCGGAGATCGAGGCAGCCTGCCAGAAGGTCGTCGCCGCGGTGACCAAAGCGACCGGCGCTACGTTGCGCTGATCGGGATTACTCATACCTCTTCCGCTCTTCGCGGCCCAAGCCCGCGAAGAACGGGAGAGGTACACAGTTGGCGCCGCGCCATGCCGGCACCCGCGCAACTGCATCACCTTCGCGAGACGACACCCCGCGGCGGTTTGACGCCCCCCGATCGTTCCCGTCTACTTCAGGCCAACGAGCCTGCAAGGGACGAAACGTGCTGCTGGAAATCTCCAACCTGCACAAAAGCTTCGGCCCGATCAGCGCGCTGCGCGGCGTCGATCTCGGGCTGCACGCGGGCGAAGTGCTCGCGGTAGTGGGCGACAATGGCGCCGGCAAAACCACCCTGATCAAGCACGTCTCCGGTGTCTACAGGGCCGACTTGGGCGAGATCCGGTTGAACGGCATGGCCCTCGAACTGCATTCGCCGGCTGATGCGCGTCGGCTCGGGATCGAGACGGTCTACCAGGACCTCGCGCTTGCGGATGAACTTTCGGTCGGCGCCAACATCTTCCTCGGGCGGGAACCGGTCCGGCGTTGGCTGGGCGTCCTGCCAATGATCGACAAGCGCAAAATCCGCAGCGAAACCGATGCGCTGCTGACCCGCATCGAGAGCCACATCCCGCCCAACGCGCGCACCGTCTCACGCCTGTCCGGCGGCCAGCGCCAGGCGGTGGCGATTGCTCGCGCGCTGTATTGGCAGGCCAAGGTGGTCATCCTGGACGAGCCGACCGCCGCCCTGGCCGTCATGGAACGCGACCATGTCATCCAGCTTGCGCATCGGCTGGCCGGCGAAGGCGTCGGCGTTATCTACATCGGCCACAACCTGATCGAGATTCTCGAGGTCGCCGACCGGATCGCGGTGATGTTCCAGGGCCGGATCGTCCATGTGACGCCGGCCGCGCAGACCACCCAGCAGGAGCTGATCAAGTACATGACCGGGTTCAGCGAGATGGCGGAACCGATGGCAGGCTGAAGCCGCAACCAGGCGCCGCAACCGGGTAAAGGAGGAAACGCCCATGACAAAGCTGATGCTGATGGCTGCGACCGTGTTGAGCCTGATCGCGGTCGTGCCGGGCTGCCCGCCCGCGCACGCGGCCGACTTTGCCGCCACCCGCATCGTGGTGATCGTCAAGGCCACCACGTCGCAGTACTGGGCCACGGTGTTCGACGGCGCGGACGCCGCGGCCAAGGCGCTTGGTGTGCAGATCTCCAAGCTTGGCGCACAGGCCGAAACCGATGTCGCCGGCGAGGTCACCGTGATGGAGAACACCATCGCGTCCAAGCCTGCCGCCATCGTCATCGCGGCCACCAACGCGCAGGCACTGGCGCAGCCGATCGCCAACGCCACCGCGGCGGGCATCCCGGTGATCGTGATCGACTCCAACGCCAACACCGACAAATACGTAACGTTCCTGGCCACCAACAACGTCACCGGCGGCGAGAAGGCGGCCGACGAGGTCGCCGCCTGCGTCAAGGCTCGCACCGGCAAGCAGGAGGGCAAGGTTGCTTACATGACCGCTCTAGCCGGCGCCCAGTCGTTGAACGATCGCGACAAGGGGTTCGTCGAGCAGCTCAAGAAATATCCCGGGCTGCAGATCGCGGAGCATCGGGTCGGCAACAATGACCCCGCCCGCGCGCTGTCCGACGCCGAGGACATCCTGACCCGCCATCCCGATCTGGTTGGCCTGTTTGCCGACAACGAACTCGAGGGCGACGGGGCCGGAAGGGCGATCCAGGAAAAGAGCCTGGGCGCCAAACTCTGCGCCGTCGCGTTCGACACCTCGGACCAGGAGATTTCCTTCGTGCGCGGCGGGGAGTTGGACGGGCTGATCGTGCAGAATCCGTTCATGATGGGGTACGCCGGCGTTTGGTACGGTCTTGCCGCGTCGAAGGGGGTGGTGTTTCCGAAAGTCATCGACTCCGGCGTGCATGTCGTAACGAAGGCCAATATCGACAGCCCCGCGATGGCCGGCCTGCTGGACCCGAAGAAATACCAACTGGCGCCGTTCCTCGGCGATTGAGGCCGGTGGAACCGAGAACGGTGCAACTGATACCAACCTCCGTTGTTGGGATTGACTCATCGGCGCTGCACCCACGTCGTCATGCTGGCGCATGCCGGCGTCCACGACTTTCTTTGGTGCAGCAAAGGCAAGTCGTGGATGCCCGCCTGCGCCGGCATGACGGGGGTGTCGTCGATGACGGGAGTGTCGGCGAAGAGTCGATCATTCGGATGCCTGGTACAAGACCAGCACAATGGATAGCGTGACCGACGCCGCACCTATCGCGCGGCGCGAACCCAAGGTCTCCGCCGGCGTTCGCCATCACCTTCCGGCGGAGACCTGGGTCGCCGGCTGCACGGTGCTGCTGTGGATCGCGCTGTCGGTCGCCTCGCCCTACTTCCTGACCTCCGGCAACGTCTTCAATATCATGCGGCAGGTCTCCGTGGACGCGATCATTGCATACGGGGAACTGTTCACCATCATCACGGCGGGGATCGACCTGTCGGTGGGCTCGGTCGCGGGCCTGACCGGCGTGGCATTCGCGATGATGCTGGCGGGTGGGATGAACGTGTTGCTGGCGGTTGCCCTGGCGCTTGCGCTGGGCCTCGTCATCGGGATGGTGAACGGCCTCGCCATCAGCCGGCTGGGCATTCCGGCGTTCATCGTCACCCTGGCTGGCCTTCAGGGGTTCCGCGGACTGACCATGCTGATCTCCGGCGGCATGACGGTGTCGGGCATCCCGCCGTCGCTCGGGCTGGTATCCAATACGGCGATCCTCGGCATCCCGACCATGTTCGTGATCATGCTGGGCTTTGCCGTGGTCTCTCAGTACCTGCTCGGGATGACGCGGCTGGGGCGCTACATGTATGCGCTCGGCAGCAATATCGAGGCCGCCAGGCGGGTTGGCATCAACGTCACACGGGTGACGCTGGTGGCCTATGGGTTGTCGGCCGTGTTCGCCGCCGTCGCCGGCATGCTGCTGGTGGCACGACTGACCATGGGCAATCCGAATGCCGGCTTCGGTTCGGAACTGCAGGCGATCGCCGCGGCGGTGGTGGGCGGTGCCAGCCTGTTCGGCGGGCGCGGCACGATCGCCGGCTGCTTCTTCGGCGCGATCCTATTCACCACGATCGGCAACGGCGCCAATCTGTTGGGGGTGAATTCGTTCTGGCAGTTGGTGATCGAGGGACTGCTGATCGCCGCCGTGGTCTATCTGGACAATTTGCAGAAGCGCCGGATCAGCGGGCAGTAGGCGTGGCTGAACGCCGGTCGTTCGCCTGTGCGGCCATCGGCACCGTTCACGGCTGCCTTGACGGGATGCGCCGATCGATACGGCATGCCACAAAGCCGTGTCCGTGGTAGCGAAGGCAGCCGGACCGACGTAGCGTTGATCGGCGTCCGCATATACGGGGGTTGCACGATGCTGCGCGAGGAACTGGTTTTCGTCGGTACCTGCGACATCGCGGGGCACGTCCGCGGCAAGGCGTTCCCGGCGCAGGACATCCATTCCCGCCACCGCAAGGGCGTCGGCTGGACGCACTCCAACCTGATGCAATCCGCCTTCGGACCAATCCTCGACACGCCGTTCGGCACCGGTGGCGATCTGATGATCGTGCCGGATCCGGCAACCAGGGTGCGGGTGGATTTCGCCGACGGCTCGGCGCCCGAGCACTTCTTCTTGGGCGATCTGCGCAACACCGACGGGTCGGCGTGGGAATGCTGCCCGCGCGAATTCCTGCGTCGCGGGCTTGCCGCGCTGGAGGCCGCGGCCGGGCTGCGTCTGATCGCTGCGTTCGAGCAGGAATTCGTCTACACCGGCATCGAGGATCGCCCGGCACACGCCTACAGCCTGGGCGCCTGGCGCCGCCAGGGCGGGTTCGGCGAGGCGTTCGTGGCGGCCTTGCGCGCCGCCGGCGTGGTGCCCGACTCGTTCCTGCCGGAATACGGCAACCGGCAGTTCGAGGTGACGGTGGCACCCTCCGCCGGGATGACCGCCGCCGACCAGGCGGTGATCACCCGCGAGATGGCGCGCGCCACGGCACATAGGATGGGACACCGCGTGATCTTCTCGCCGAAGCCAAGCGCCAATGGCATCGGCAATGGCGTGCATATCCACATGAGCTTGCAGGACGCGGCCGGGACACCGGTTACTCATGCGCTGGGCGGGCGGATGGGGCTGAGCGAGGTTGCGCAGCGGTTCTGCGCCGGCATCCTGCATCACCTGCCGGCGATCGCCGCGATCACGGCGCCATCGCCGGTGTCCTATCTGCGGCTAGTGCCCGATCGCTGGGCGCCCACCGCGGTGGACATCGTGCAGCAGGATCGCGGTGCGTCGTTGCGGGTCTGCCCGGTGTTCGCCGCCGCTGGGCCATCCGAGATCGCGCGGCAGTATAATTTCGAATTCCGGACGACCGATGCTTCGGCCAGCCCTTACATGGCACTCGGCGCGGTGGTGTTTGCTGGAGCCGATGGGATCGCGCGGGGGTTGGCGCTGCCGGCGGCCGGGGCTGACCGACCGCCGCTGCCTCGGTCGCTGGGTGAGGCGCTGCATGCGATGGAGGCAAGTGCGGCGGTGCAGTCGTGGTTCGGACCGGCGTTCCTGGAGGCCTATCTGCGGCATAAGCTCGCAGAGCTGGCGACGCTGACCGACCTGGAACCCGAGGAACTGTGTGACCGCTACGCGGAGGTTTATTGATCGGTGGATCGGTGGGGCGGTAGGGCGTCGAGCAGTCGCAGCACCGCTTCCGTGTCCAACATCCGGCAATAGCCTTTGAAGCAGCTCAGCGCCGCCGCGTGCCGCGCTTCGCTTTCCGCCATGCAGGCGTCGTGCACGCAATTCATGTAGAAGCCGCGATCCGCGCCGTCCTTCACCGCGTGGTCGACGCACTGGTCGGTGAGGAAGCCGACCACGAACACGTCCTCGATGCCGATGTTGCGCAGCAGGTAGTCGAGCATCGTCGAGTTGAACACCGACGACGAGGTCTTCGGCAGCAGGATCTCGTCGCCGGTCGGCGCGGCCTCGGGCAGCGGCTGCGCCTCCCATGAGCCTTTGGCGTAGAAGAAGTTGGACAGCTTGTAGTCCAGGCTGCGGTCGCGGCCGTCGGCGGTGAGGTTCTCGATTACCGTGTGGATGACCTCCAGCTTCGCGGCTCGGAAGGCGGCGAGCAGGCGGGTGATGTTGGGGATTACCCGCGTGGTGGCGGCGGCGTGGAATTCCGGCTGGGCGGCGGCGTGGGTCGGGTTGCAGGACCCGTTCTGCACGTCGATGACCAGGAGCGCTGTGCGTTCTGGGGTGATCGGACGGTCTCGGGTCGGTGTTGTAGTCAGCATCTTGTTGCGCTCCAACATGGTTCGCCAGCACCATCGTCTGGCAACGCGAAGCGTGAATCCGCGGGGGACGCGGCCACTCCCGTCTACGGTCCTGCTTAACAAACACATCATGCGAACGGGAGATCAACAGACGAAAGCAATAACGTACCGGGTAGCGCAATCGCGCCCATCCAAGTGTTTGACGACATATGGTGATATCGCATACGACATCACCGATGATCCGCATCATGCTGGGCACGGATGTGTTGGTCGCGGCGTTCGACAGCCCAACCGGCGCATCGCGCCAGTTGTTAATTGAGATCCTTGACGGGAATGTCACCCTGCTGATGTCGACCACGCTTTTGCTGGAATACGAGGCCGTGCTCACCCGCCCGACGATCCTGCGCATGATTGGGATCGACGGCCCCTCGGTGATCGCGGTACTGAATGAACTCGCTGCGCTGTGCGTGCCAGTGGCCATGGATTATCGCTGGCGCCCAGTTGCGGCGGACCCGGATGACGACATGGTGCTGGAAACCGCGATCAATGGCGGAGCGGATCTGATCGCCACGTTCAATGTCGGCGATATGCGCGACGACGCCGCGCGGTTTGGCAGGGTGGCCGTGCGTCCAGCGGCAGTCTTGCGGAGGTTGCGGTCATGACCACGTTCCCGCTACGCCTGACGGTGGAGCTGAAGGAGATCGTTGCCGCGCAGGCTGCTCGGGCTGGCGTCAGTCTGAACCAGTATATCGCCACGGTTCTCGCCGCCCACGCCGGCGCCCAGTCAGAGACCGAACGCTATTTCGCGGCCAGGGCGGCACGCGCCCGGCTGGGATCGGCGCGCGACATCCTGGCAGGCGCGGGCAAGCGGCGGCGGCCACGCGCGGGGGATCGGCTGGACGCCGAGTGACGGTGGTCGCGTGTTCTTGCAGCTTTCTCGCGCTCGTGCTCGGAGCAGAACTGGAAGCCCGCATCGCTGCCCTTGGCTGCGATAGCTCTCGACGGCCGCCATTGTCGATCTCAACACGCTGACCGAGACCGAGATCGACCACGACGACAAGCGCTTCAGGCTGTGCCCCGCCTCGCAATCCGTCGCGAGCCTTGCGCTCCGCGCCGCGGTCGTCGCACGTCCGATCGATGCGGGTTGCCGAAATCGCACCGCCGTGACCTTGCCGCGGTGACCCGGCATCCCGATAGAACAGGATATGAACGATCGTCTGTCTTGCCGCCGGGGATTTTCATCGCGGGCCGAGCCACGCGCGGCCACCAGGTGTCCGGTGTCACGCGTGGAACGCCGGGCCGGGCTGGGCGCAGCGCCAGGCCGAGCGCTCGGCCGCTCGGGCGGAGCGGCCGATGTCGCCGTCCTGGCGGGCGGCGACCAAGCGAGCGCGGCTGATCAAGCGACTGCCGATACGCCAGGGCCAGGCGGCCAGGCGCGCAAAACTTCGGCACGAGACCATACAACGCATGCCACCGGGCACTTGTCCCGGTGGTGGCGAGGTGGCGCCCTGGCAGGCGGGGATCGAGCGCGCGTAGCTGCTCAAGCGGCTCCCGATGTACCAGCCCCAGACCGCCCGACGCGAGAAACTCGGACGACACCCCATGCAACGTCTCACGGTGGTGCCCTGGTGGGGGGAGATCAAAGGGGCGCGGCTGATCAGACGCCTGCCGGTGCACCAGTGCGAGGTGGCCCGACGCGCGAGGCTCGGACAACACTCCATGCAACGTCTTTCGGTGGTGCCCCGGTGGGCGGGATCAAACTCGCTCGGCTGGTCAGGCGGCGGCGGGTGCACCAGGTCCGGGACGCCCGACGCGCGAGGCTCGGACAACACCCCATGCAACGTCTCACGGTGATGCCCTGGAGGACGGGGATCGAACCGACGCGGCTGATCAGGCGGCGGCCGGTGCACGAGGTCCGGGGCGCCCGACGTGCGAGGCTCGGACAACACCCCATGCAACGTCCCACGGTGGTGCCCTGATGGGCGGGGAAAAAACGGGCTCGGGTGATCAGGCGGCGGCCGGTGCACAAGGTCCGGGACGCCCGACGCCCGAAGCTCGGACAACATTCCATGCAACGTCTCACGATGGTCCCCTGGTGGGTGGGGACCAACGGGCGCGGCTGATCGGGCGGCTGCCGATGTGCCAGGTCCGGGGCACCCAAGGCGCGAAGCTCAGACATTACCCCATGCAACGTCTCACGGTGGCGCCTTGGTGGGTGGGGATAAAACGGGCGCGGCTGATCAGGCGCCTGCCGGTGCACCAGGTCCGCGGCGCCCGACGCGCGAAGCCCCGACAAGACCCCATACAACGTCTCACCGCAGCGCGTCCGTCCGCGTCGCGCGGGACAGCCGACACCGCCCGCGACAACACCCTCAATACCACTGGCAATACTACTGGGATCGCCCCCTCCCCCCAGCCTTGGTCCGCTTTGCGGCCCAAGCCCTCAAGGGGAGGGGGAGAGGCTTCGTTGCGAGCACCGACAACACCCCATGCAACGTCTTATGGTGACGCGCCCGGCAGGGCCGCGTGGGATCGTCAACGCCACCGGCGACAGCACCCCATACAACGGGGCACGGTGCGGCCTGCGGTGGCGCGGTCCCGCATGCGCGGGGCAACCAGCACGCCAGCCACCGAGCGCAGATGACACCGGTGGCGCTACCCTCTATTTCACCCGGCAACGCGTCGGTGCGCCGACGGAGCATTCTGAACCCTGGCGACCGACAACTGACAACTGGTCATGACCGACACACCGATCGACCATATCCGCAACTTCGCGATCATCGCCCACATCGACCACGGGAAATCCACCCTGGCCGACCGGCTGATCCAAGTCACCGGCGCGCTGAGCGACCGCGAGATGACCAACCAGGTCCTGGACAATATGGACCTGGAGCGCGAGCGCGGCATCACCATCAAGGCGCAGACCGTCCGGTTGAGCTACAAGGCGAGGAACGGCCAGGTCTACGAGCTGAATCTGATGGACACGCCCGGCCATGTGGACTTCGCCTACGAGGTCTCGCGCAGCCTGGCGGCCTGCGAAGGCTCGCTGCTGGTGGTCGACGCGTCGCAGGGTGTCGAGGCGCAGACGCTGGCCAACGTCTACCAGGCGATCGAGGCCAACCACGAGATCGTGCCCGTGCTGAACAAGATCGACCTGCCGGCGGCCGAGCCGGAGCGGGTGAAGCAACAGATCGAGGACGTGATCGGCCTGGATGCCACCGACGCGATCGAGATCAGCGCCAAGACCGGGTTGAATATCGAGGGCGTGCTGGAGGCTCTGGTGCATCGGCTACCGCCGCCGACCGGCGACGCTGCGGCGCCCATGAAGGTGCTGCTGGTCGATAGCTGGTATGACCAGTATCTGGGCGTGGTGCTGCTGGTCCGGGTGAAGGACGGCCGCCTCAAGCGCGCCCAGAAAATCCGCATGATGTCGACCGGCGCGGTCTACCAGGTCGAGCAGGTGGGCGTGTTCTCGCCCAAGATGATCCCGACCGATGATCTTGGCCCCGGTGAGATCGGCTACATCACCGCGGCGATCAAGACGGTGGCGGATTGCTCCGTTGGCGATACAATCACCGATGACCGCACGCCGGCGACCGAGGCGCTTCCGGGGTTCAAGCCGTCCATCCCCGTGGTGTGGTGCGGCCTGTATCCGGTGGACTCCGACGATTTTGAGAAGTTGCGCGAAAGCCTGGGCCGCTTGCGGCTTAATGATGCGAGTTTTCATTACGAGCCCGAGACCTCGGCGGCGCTGGGTTTCGGGTTTCGCTGCGGGTTCCTCGGGTTGTTGCACCTGGAGATCATCCAGGAGCGGCTGACGCGCGAGTTCGATCTTGACCTGATCGCGACGGCGCCGTCGGTGGTTTATCGCGTGCACCGCACCAACGGGACGATGCAGGAGCTGCACAATCCGGTCGACATGCCGGACGGCAGCGTGATCGATCACATCGAGGAGCCATGGATCCGCGCCACCATCATGGTGCCGGACGACTATCTCGGCGCGGTGTTGCATTTATGCAACGACAGACGTGGCGAGCAGGCGGACCTGACATATGTCGGCAACCGCGCCATGGCGGTCTACCGGCTGCCGCTGAACGAGGTGGTGTTCGATTTTTATGACCGGCTGAAATCGGTTTCTCGGGGTTATGCCAGCTTCGACTACCACATGGACGGCTATGCCGAGGGCGACATGGTGCGCATCTCCATCATGGTGAACGGCGATCTGGTGGACGCGCTGAGCTTCATCGCGCACCGCTCGGCGGCGGAGGCGCGTGGGCGGTCGATCTGCGTGAAGCTGAAGGACCTGATCCCGCGCCAGTTATTCAAGATCGCGGTGCAGGCGGCGATCGGCGGGCGGGTGGTTGCGCGGGAAACGATCAGCGCGCTGTCGAAGGACGTGACGGCGAAGTGTTACGGTGGTGATATAACACGGAAGCGCAAGTTGTTGGAGAAGCAGAAAGAAGGCAAGAAGCGCATGCGCCAGTTCGGCAAGGTCGAGATCCCGCAGTCGGCGTTTCTGGCAGCGCTGAAGATGGACAGCTAGGTTAGTACACCTCTCCCGCTCTTCGCGGGAGAGGTCGAGGCGCGAAGCGACGAGGGTGAGGGTGGGGGTGGAGCGGCACCACCCTCACCCGGCTTGCTTCGCTCGCCGACCTCTCCCGCTAGGGCGGGAGAGGTGTACTGGCTGTCATATACGTCGCGGAGACACGCATGGCCTCCTTCCTGTTCACCGGCGGACGTTTTCTCAGCCCGCGCCACGACGAACCGCGCGACGGCATCGAAGTCCTGGTCGAGGACACCCTGATCAAGGAGGTCTCCGACCGCCCGATCACCTCCGCGACCGCCCAACGCATCGACATCGGCAACCGTACGCTAATGCCCGGGCTGATCGACGCGCACATCCACGTCGTGCTGACCGAGGTGAACCTGCAACTGCTCGCCGATGTCCCGCTGACCCTGCTGGCTGCCAAAGGCTCGGTCGCCATGCGCGCCATGCTGGACCGCGGCTTCACCACGTTGCGCGATACGGGCGGTGCCGACTGGGGCATCAAGGCCGCGGTGGAACAGGGGCTGTTCGTCGGCCCGCGGCTGTTCATCGCCGGCCAGCCGTTGAGCCAGACCGGCGGCCATGGCGATTTCCGCAAGCGCACGCAGACGCAAATGTTCTGCGCCTGCTGCTCCGGCCTGACCTGGGCGTCGCGCATTGCCGACGGCGTGCCCGACGTGGTGAAGGCGGCGCGCGACGAACTGCGCAAAGGCGCAGACCACATCAAGATCATGGTGTCCGGTGGCGTCGCCTCGCAGCTCGATCCGCTGGAAAGCCTGCAGTACCGCATCGATGAAATCGAGGCCGCGGTGGACGAGGCGACACGCTGGGGCAGCTACGTGTGCGCCCACGCCTACAGCGCCAAGGCGATTGAGCGCGCGGTCCGCGCCGGCGTGCGCACCATCGAGCACGGCAATCTGGTCGATACGCCGACAGCACGGTTGATGGCGGAGCGCGGCGCCTACCTGGTGCCGACGCTGGTGGCCTATGACGCGTTGAAGCGGCGTGGGCCAGACTATGGACTGTCGTCCTACAGCCTGGCGAAGAACGAGGTGGTGCTGGCGGCAGGGTTGCGGTCGCTGGAGATCTGCCGCGCCGCCGGGGTAAAGATTGGTTTCGGCAGCGACTTGCTGGGCCAGTTGCAGACGGACCACTGCACCGAGTTCACATTGCGCTCCGGCGTGATGTCGCCGCAGGAGATCATCCGCTCAGCCACGCTGGTGAATGCCGAGATCGTGCGTCAGGTAGGAAAACTCGGCGAGTTGGTGCCGGGGGCCTTCGCCGACCTGCTGGTGGTGGACGGCGACCCGTATCGCGACCTGGGGGTGTTCCGCAGCGATGGCGGGCGGCTGGATGCGATCATGGCGAACGGCGCGTTCGTGCGGAACCGGCTGTAGGGTGGGTTTCAATCCGCCAGTTGTGCCCGCAACCACTGCACACCGCAACAACCGTCCGGTCGGGACCGCCGCTTCGTCGTTGACACCACCAACCTCCGCGCGGAAAGCTCGACATAGGGAGATTTCCGGGCTGGAACTGGCATGACCGACGCTCTGGCGCGTGTGGAGCACGCGGCGGTATCGCTGCTGGTGGCGCTCGGCGTCGCGCTGATTGGCGTGCCGCTGGTCCTGACATTGTATCTCAGCGTGTTCAACGAGAAGCTGATTCTGTTCCCGCCGCACGGCTACACGCTGGGCTGGTATCCGGCGATCCCCGCCACCTTTGGCGCGCCGATCTGGACCAGCCTGCAACTCGGCATCGCCGCCGTTGCCGGCAGCCTGCTGCTGGGCGTGCCCGCCGGCATCGGCCTGTCGCGCCATCGCTTCCGCGGCAAGGGTCTGATCGGCACGCTGCTGCTGGCCCCGATCACCGTGCCTGGCATTGCCCTCGGCCTCGCGATCTACATCGTGCTGGTGAGCATCGACGAGCAGACCGGTTCGGCGCTGACCGGTTCGCTCAGCGGGCTGGTCCTGGCGCACATCATGATCACCACACCCTGGGTTGTGCGGCTGTGCCTCGCCAGCCTGGCCACCCACGACCGCACCGCCGAGGAAGCCGCGGCCAGCCTCGGCGCCCACCCGCTCGCGGTGATCTGGCGCGTCACCCTGCCGGCGATGCGCCCCGGCATCATCGCCGGTGCGCTGTTTGCGTTCGTCATCTCGTTCGAAAATCTCGAACTCGCGCTGTTCCTGACCAGCCCAGGCGTGACCACGCTGCCCGTCGCGGTGCTGCAATATCTTGAATACCACATCGATCCGATGGTGGCGGCCGTCGCGGTCGCGCAGACCATCGGCATCGCCGTGCTGCTGTTGCTGCTCGACCGCTTCGTGCAACTGGGCCGGGTGGTGCGATGATCGCGGGGCCACAGGCTTCGTCTTTGTCATTGCACCACCTTGTGCGCCGGTTCGGGTCGCACAACGCGGTGGACGATGTCAGCCTGGATGTAACGCCCGGCGAGATGGTTGTGCTGCTCGGCCCATCCGGCTGTGGCAAGACAACGACGCTGCGGTTGATCGCCGGATTCATCGCGCCCAGCGCGGGCGACATCTGCCTTGACGGGCGCAGCATCGTTGCACTGCCGCCGCACAAGCGCGACATGGGCATCGTGTTCCAGAGCTACGCGCTGTTCCCTCACATGAACGTGCAGCGCAACATCGCCTTCGGGCTGGAGATGCGATATGTCGGCGCGGCCGCGACCGAAGCGCGGGTCCAGGAAATGCTGCGGCTGGTCCGGCTTGAAGCCTTCGCCACCCGCCTGCCGCGCCAGCTTTCCGGCGGCCAGCAGCAGCGCGTGGCATTGGCCCGCGCGCTGGCGATCCACCCACGCGCGCTGCTGCTGGACGAACCGCTGTCCAACCTGGACGCCGCGCTGCGCCAGGACATGGCGCGCGAGATCCGCCTGCTGCAACAGGCACGCGGCATCACCACGATCATGGTGACACACGACCAGACCGAGGCAATGGCGCTGGCCGATCGGCTGGTGCTGATGCACGACGGCAAAGTGCAACAAATCGGCCCGCCCGAGGCACTGCATCTGCACCCGGCCAATCCCTTCGTCGCTCGTTTCATCGGCGGCAGCAACATCGTGCAAGGTCGGATCGACAGTGGCACGAGACTTGCGCTGACCGACGGGCCGGCGGTCAAGCTTGCGGCAACCTATCATGGCACTGATACCGCAGGGATCGGCACCGCGAGCCTCGCGGTACGCCCCGACAGCATCCGGCTTGGCGAGACAGAAGCCGACGACCGCGACCGCGACGACGCCCGGGCGCGGGGCATCGTCGAGCTGTGCACCTGGCTTGGTGCGACGGTCGAACACGTCGTACGCCTCAGCCCGGAGGTCGCGATCCTGGCGCGTGGCCCAGGCCTTGGCCCGGACGCCGCCACGCGCCACAAGGCGGGGACGCGCGTGGCGTTGCATTGGTCGGTAGGCGACGAATTCCTGTTTGACGCCGGCGACCGCCCGGTCCGGGCGGATGCCACCAACTTCACCCGATCGAGGGAGACCAACGATGCCTGACCCCGTCCACAACCGCCTGTCCCGCCGTGCGGTGCTGGGCGCCGGCACGTTGCTCGCCGCGCCTGCCCTGTTGACGCGGCGGACCGCCGCCGCCGAGACCTGCGTCGTCGGCACCTGGGGCGGCGACTATGCCAATCTGTTGCGCGATAATATCGACGATCCGATCCTCAAGCCGAAGGGCGTCGAGGTCATCCAGGATATCGGCGACGAGACGCCGCGCGTCGCCAAGCTGACCGCGCAGCGCAAGCTGCCGCGCGGCACGATGGACATCGCCTGTGTCGGTGCGGTGAACGGATATCGCGTCACCGACGCGGACCTTGTGGAACCGCTCGACGCGGCGAAGGTGCCGAACCTGAAGCATGTGCTGTCCTATCTGGGCGCGACCGCCTTCGTGCCGCACATCTTCAGCGCCCAGGTGATCGTCTACAATCCGGCGACGGTGACGGCCCCGCCGCAGAGCTTCGCCGACCTGCTTGACCTGAAATGGAAGGGCAAAATCGGCATGGTCAGCACCGTGGCGCCCTGGGTGATGATGGGGGCCAGCCTGCTGGAGAGCGGCACCACGACCGACTTCGACAAGGCGAAGGCGTTCATGCTGAAGCTGAACGACAATGGGCTGCGGCTGTATCCGGAGACGGACGCGCTGGCGCCGGCCTTCAAGTCGGGCGAGATCGACGTGGCCGTGATCTGGCTGGCGCGCAGTTTCATGTGGCACAACGCCGGCTTTCCGGTGAAGGGCCAGTTCCCCAAGGAAGGCGCCATTATTTACGTCTCCGGCATGGTTGTGCCGAAGAACGCCCCAAACAAGCCAGCCGCGTTCAAATACCTCAATGCTATGCTGGAACCCTCGGCGCAGCGAGGCTTTGCCGCGCATATGGGCTATCTGCCGACGGTGGACGACGCGCCCCTAAGCGGCACTGTTGGCGAGCAGCTCTCGTTGCCTCAACCCAGGCCGAAGCTGGTCACACCCGACTATCCGGCGATCAGCAAGGCGCTGCCGGATCTGAACGATTGGTGGCTCAAGAATATCCAGCATACCTAGCGTGATCGCTTGAGCCGGGCTCGTCGGACAGCGTGAATCACGCGATCACACAGGCTGCGCGCGCGGCGAGCCGGCGTGATGCTGGCGCCGCGTTCTCGCTGCTCGGCCCGGCCAGCCTGCTGATGCTGCTGATGCTGGTGGTCCCGCTCGGCTACATGCTGCGCGACAGCCTCAATCGTTTCGATCCCACCGAGATGATGATTGCCGCGGTGACGCCGGAAAACTATCTGCGGTTCTTCGTCGATCCGTTCTATCGAAGCGTGCTGTACACTACGATCCGCGTCTCGGTCATCGTCACCGCGACCTGCCTGGCGTTCGGCCTGCCGATGGCCTGGCGGCTGGCGCGCAGCACCAGCCGGTGGAAGTCCGCGCTGGTGGTGCTGACAGTGCTGCCGCTGTTCATCGGCTCCACCACGCGCACGGCAGGTTGGATGATCCTGTTCAGCCGTGGCGGCATGTTGGACATCGTATCTCGACGGTTGTTCGACGCCGGGTCGGTCAACCTGATGTATACCGAACCTGCGGTGATCCTGGGCATCATCGCGATCAACCTGCCGTTCACCATCCTGACTTTGCAAAGCGTGTTCGAGGGCATCGATCCACGGCTGGAGCAAGCTGCCGCGTCGATGGGTGCCGCTCCATCGCGCGCGTTCTGGCGCATCGTGTTCCCGCTGGCGTTGCCGGGCGTGCTGATCGCCGCGGTGCTGTGCTTCATCCTGTGCATGAACGCGTTCGCGACGCCGGTGCTGCTGGGCGGCCCAAAGTTCCAGATGATGGCGCCTTTGCTGTTCTGGGCGTTCTCCGGCGACAACAACTGGCCGTTCGCAGCGGCGTTGGCGTTCATCTTGATGGCGACGACGCTGGGCCTGACTGGGTTGGCGAACGTCGTGATACCGAGACGATATCGCGGCGGGTGAAAGTGACGTTCACCTCTCCCGCCCTTCGCGGGCTTGGGCCGCGAAGGGCGGGAGAGGTGAACACGCTGATCCCGTCAGCCCAAAACTGCTCTACGCGTCGGTTTCGGGCAGCACCTCGGTCTTTACCGGCAGCACCTCGCCCATCCACACGGCGTGCAGCGTGTGATCGTCACGCGGGCGGCCCGATTCCGGGTGCAGCAACACAGTCAGCCCCATGCGATTCAGCATGATGAATGGGGCCAGCGTCGGAAACACCTCGGGCTGGAAAGCGATCTGGTACATTGCCGTCGGGTGCGGCCCGACGGGCACGTCGTGCCAGCGCCCCATGCGCACTGGAAATTGCGCTTCCACCCATTCGCGCAGTTGCGCGGCCCGGGCACGGCTGTCCGCGTCGGCCGGATCATAATAGACGTGCGCGTGATAGTCGGTGATCTTGGCGACGTCTTTGGCTGCCACGCTCATTCGTCTGCCTCCTGCAACATGCGTTTAACGTCGCGTTTCGTGACCTTGCCGTAGCCCGATTTGGGCAGTTCCGGCCAGAACGCCACGCGGATCGGCCATTTGTATTTCGCGAGTCTGCCGTCGAGATGGGTCAAGACGCACGCCTCGTCCAGTTGGACCGCGGGATCGGTCACCAATATCGCGACACCGCTTTCGCCCCAACGTTCATGCGGTATGCCAACGACGCAAGCTTCCACGACACCTGGGCAGGTCAGCAGCACCTCCTCGATCTCGCGCGGATACACGTTTGATCCGCCGGAAATGTACATGTCGGACGCGCGGCCGGTAATGTAGACGAAGCCGCGCACGTCGACATGGCCAAGGTCGCCGGTGTGGAACCAGCCGAACCGCGTTGCAGCTTCGGTGGCCTCTGGGTTGTCGTAGTAGCCGGCGAACACAGCCGGGCCGCGCACGCAGATCTCGCCGGTGGCGTCGGGCCGCAGATGGGCGCCGTCCGCATCCATGACGGTGACCTCCATGCCGATGCGCGGGAACCCGCAGCTTCCGACTGGCATTTTGGTGTCGTCCAGGCTGTGCAACGATGGCGGCAGCACGGTGATGTTGCCGGTCACCTCGCCCATGCCGAAATACTGCACCAGCACCGGCCCGAGCTTGCCCAGGGCATATTTCTGGTCGGCGCGATACATCGGCGAGCCGGCATAGATCACGTAGCGCAGGCTGGAATGGTCGTGGCGATCGACCGCATCGTGCCGGGTCAGCATGGTCAGGATCGTCGGCACTGTGAACATGTTGGTCACCCGGTGCCGTTCGACGAGCCGCCACGCCTCCTCGCAATCGAGCCGTTCGCCTGACAGCAGCACCGTCGCCGCGCCGCGCGCCATCTGTGGCAGCGCGTGGATACCGGCGCCGTGCGACAGCGGCGCCACCACCAGCGACACGTCGTGCTCCGTGGTGCCCGGCATCAGGTCGCACAGATGGTTGCAAATGACGTACTCCATTTGGCCGTGCGTCAGGATGCCGGCCTTCGGGCGGCCGGTGGTGCCTGAAGTGTAGAAGAACCAGGCTGGATGATCATGCGCGACATCCGCCGCGCGGGTCATCGGCGGCCCCTCCGCGGCCAGCGCGTCCCATTCCGCACCGATGGAAATCTCCAAGCGGCAGGTCGGGTTTTCCGCTTTGGCCGCCGCCCGGTGATCGGGATAGACCGGATCGAAAATATGCACCGCGGCGCCGGAGGATTTCGCCAGGTACGCCACCTCCGGCGGCGTCAAGCGGAAATTCGTCGGCACCCACACCGCGCCGAGCATCCAGGAGGCGAACATCGTCTCCAGCACGGCGTTGGAGTTGCGCGCGTGCAGCAACACGCGGTCGCCATGCCGTACCCCGCGCGCCGCGAGCGCCCCGGCCGCGGCCTGGACCCGAGTGGCGAACCGCGCCCAGGTCCAGGTTTCATCACGCCAGATGATCGCCGGCCGATCGGGGAAGCGTCGCGCGGTCTGCAGCAACAGATGCGCGAGGTTGCTGGTCGGGATCAGTGCAACTTCTCCAGGATCGAAACGTAGTTCGCCACCGCCGCGCCGCCCATGTTGAACACCGCACCGAGATCGGCCTTGGGCAACTGCATCGTGCCAGCCTGGCCGGTAAGCTGCATTGCGGTGATGGCGTGCATCGACACCCCGGTGGCGCCAATCGGATGACCCTTGGCTTTCAGCCCGCCCGATGGATTTACCGGCAGCCTGCCGTCCTTCGCGGTCCAGCCTTCCAGCACCGCGCGGGCCCCCTGCCCCGCCGGCGTCAAACCCATTGCCTCGTATTCCAGCAGTTCGGCGATGGTGAAGCAGTCATGCGATTCGACGAACGACAGGTCTTGCAGTTTCACGTCCGCCGCCGACAGCGCTCGCTGCCAAGCCTCGGCTGCGCCTTCAAACCGCGTGATGTCGCGCTTGCTGATCGGCAGAAAATCGTTCACCTGCACGGCGGCGCGGAAGCGGATCGCTTTGCCCATCGCGCGCGCGGTGTCCTCATCGGCCAGTACCAGCGCCGCCGCACCGTCTGAGACCAAGGAGCAGTCGGTGCGCTTCAGCGGCGGTGCGACGTAGGGATTCTTCTCCGACACCGTGCGGCAGAAGGCATAGCCAAGGTCCTTGCGAATGTGGGCGTAGGGGTTGTCGACGCCGTTCTTGTGATTCTTCGCCGCGATCGCCGCCAGCGCGTCGGACTGATCGCCGTAACGTTGGAAGTAGCCGTCGGCGATGCGGCCGAACACACCGGCGAAGCCCGCTGGGATGTCGGCTTCCTCCTTCTGGTAGCTGGCCTTCAGCAGGATGTCGCCGACCTCGGCGCCCGGCGTCGCGGTCATTTTCTCGACGCCGATCACCAGGGCGAAGCGGCCTCGCCCGGCGCCGAGGAAATCGCGCGCGCCATGCACCGCGGCGGACCCCGACGCGCAGGCGTTCTCGAACCGGGTGATCGGTTTGAAGCGGAGTTCCGGCACGTGCTGCAGCACCAGCGAGGCCGGGAAGTCCTGCTTCGAAAACCCGTTGTTGAACAGGCTGACGAAAGTACCGTCGATATCGGTTGGGGCTATACCGGCATCCTCGATAGCCGCACCGGCAACTCGGCCGATCAGCGATTCGATGTCGGCGTCTTCCAGTTTGCCGAACGGCGTATGCGCCCAGCCGACGATGCACGCTTCGGTCATGGCGATCACTCCTTCAGTTCAAGCCGCTGTCCACCCGCCGTCCACCACTAGACTCTGCCCGGTCATATAGGCTGAGGCGCCCGAGGCAAGAAACACCGCCGCGCCACCCATATCCCGCGATGTGCCGAAGCGGCCCAGCGGGACGTGGTCTAGAAACGGCTTGCCGTGCACCTCGTGCGCCAGCAACCCGTGTGTCAGATCGGTATCGACGTAGCCGGGCGCAAGGCAGTTCACCCGCCCGCCACACTTGGCCCAATCAAGAGCCAACGCCTTGGTCAGCATCTCAACCCCACCCTTCGACGCGCAATATGGCACCGAGCGCGTCAGCCCGACATGCCCGGCGATCGAGCTCACATTGATCACCGCCCCCCCTGCCCCATCGCGCCGCCAAGATACTTGCAGCAAAGCAACGTCCCGGTCACGTTGATATCGATGATCGCCTGCCAGTCCGCGAGGCTTATCTTCTCGATGCCGCGCCACACCGGATTGATGCCGGCGTTGTTCACCAGCACGTCGGTGCGGCCGTGCCGCGCCAGCACCACATCGCGCAGCGCGATCACGTCGTCTTCGCGCGCCACATCGGCGACCTGGGTGTTCGCCGCGGCACCAATCGCGGCCGCCGTCTCCGCCAACGTCGCCGCGGTCCGTCCGGTCAGCGTCACGGTCGCACCGTGCCGCGCAAGGCGCTCTGCGATGCCGCGGCCAATACCCCCGGCCCGCTCCGGTGACGATGCAGACCTTACCGGTCAAATCGAAGTCGCTCACCAGTTGGCGCCCTGGCGCGCGATGCGCTGAGCCAGCGACCAGCGATGCACCTCGGACGGGCCGTCATAGATACGGAAGCCGCGCACCTCGCGGAAGATGCGTTCCACCAGCGTTTCGTCCGTGACCCCCTGCCCGCCCATCACCTGCACGCAACGATCGACCACGCGCCAGATCGCCTCGGAGCAGAACACCTTCGCGATGGATGACTCCGTGGTGCCGCGCGCGCCCTCGTCCAGCACCCAGGCGGTGTGCCAGATCGAAAGGCGGCTCATGCGGATGTCGATCTCGTTGTCGGCCAGCATGAAGCCGACGCCCTCATGTGCGACAAGCTTCTGGCCGAACACCTCGCGCTTGCCCGCGTAGCCCGCGGCAATGTCGTGCGCGCGCCGTGCCGCGCCCAGCCAGCGCATGCAGTGCGTCAGCCGCGCCGGCGCCAGCCGCACCTGGGCGTAGCGGAAGCCCTTGCCCGGCTCGCCCAGGATATCGCCCGCGGGAACACGAAGGTTCTTAAGCCGCACCACCGCGTGGCCGCCGGGGAATGCGCTGTCCAGGCTGTTCATCGCGCGCACGACCTCGATGCCGGGCGTGTCCATGTCGGCGAGGAACATCGTTGCGTTGCCGTCCTCATTCTTCGCCATGATAATGGCGAATCCCGCGCCGTCAGCGCCGGTGATGAACCATTTGGTGCCGTTGATAACGTAGTGGTTGCCGTCCTTCACAGCGGTCGTGCTGAGCGCCGACGGGTCCGATCCGGCACCCGGCGCCGGTTCGGTCATGCAGAAGCAGGAACGGATCTCGCCGCGCGCCAATGGGCGCAACCAGCGGTCCTTCTGCTCCGAGGTCGCCACCATCTCCAGCAGGTGCATGTTGCCCTCGTCGGGGGCGAAGATGTTCATCGCCAGCGGGCCGAGCAGCGAGTAGCCGGCTTCCTCGAAGACAATCGCGCGGCCGACATTGTGCAGGCCAAGGCCGCCGAATTCCGGGCCGACATGCGGGGCGAGCAGGCCGGCCTCGGCGGCGAGTGCGTTCAACTCGCGGCGGAACGCGTCGGTCGGGCCGTGGGCGGTCTGGCGCGGATCGGCTTCTAGCGGAATGATCCGGTCTCGGATGAAAGTTCTTGTGCGGGCTTGCAGGTCTCGGAGTTCCGGGGAGAGGGAGAAGTCCATTGTCTGGGTGCCTTCATCGCATTTCCGTCATTGGCGGGTCGGGATTCTCGCGTGGGACTCAGTGCCACACTGTCCGCAACCCCTCCCCCCAACCCCCTCCCTCAAGGGGAGGGGGAGCAGGAAGGGATTAGAACGCGCGACCCTGGGCGATCTCGTGGGTGAACTCCAGGATGCCGGTGCCAATCGCGGAGAATGGCGCGTAGCGCGGGTCCTCCGTCGCACCGCTGCGCCAGCGCATCCCGAGTTGCAGGAAGATCACGGCCAGCTTGTACATCGCCAGCACGCGATGAAACAGAAAGTCAGACACGTCGCGCCCGGTCAGCCTTGCGTAGGAAGCTACCGCCTCGGCGCGCGAACAAAGTCCCGCCTCCACCGAGGGCATCTGCGCCATGTCATGCATCGGCCGCGGATCGTCTGCGTGCACCCAGTAGCTCAGCAACGTTGCGAAATCGAACAGAGGATCGCCGCGAGTGCCCTGATCCCAATCCACCACCGCGACCGGCGACAGATCGGCGGGGTCCAGGATCATGTTGTTCAGCTTGAAGTCGTTGTGCAGCAGCCCGGGCCTGCCGTCCGGCACCAGATGCGCCTCCAGCCACGCACCGACCTCGGCATGCAGCGCCTCGGTGCCGTCCTCCTTCGCCGCCAGGCCGCGCCGGCGCCAGCCCGCCACCGCTCGCGCCAGGAACCCCTCCGGCCGGCCGAGATCATCCAGGCCGATCGCCGCCGTGTCGATCGCATGGATCGCCGCAATCGTCTCCAGCAGCACCTGCGACAGGCGCGTACCCAAACCCGGGCGATCGGACAAAACTGGCGGCACGTGCTCGCGGATCACCAGACCCGGGCGATACTCCAGGATCTGAAACGGCGCGCCGAGCACCGCGGCATCGGTGCACAGGAACAGACTGCGTGGCACGAATGCCAGCGCGTCGGGCAGGCGGCTCAGGATGCGGTGCTCGCGCGCCATGTCGTGGCTGCCGGCCGGCAACTCGCCCAGCGGCGGACGGCGCAGTACTGCCGGCGCGCCATCGAGCTGGACAAGATAATTGAGGTTGGCGAGGCCGCCGGCGAACTGCCGCGGCGGCGGTTCGACCTCCAGCACATGGCCATGCGCGGCCAGGAAGGCGCGCGCCGATACCCAGTCGAGCGGGACACTGTCGGCAACGGAGCGGATATCAGTGGCGCCGGGCGACACGTTTCCTCCGGTCGTCGATTGGCCGCGACCCTGCGAAGCTGCGATCGCCACGTCAAGCCGGGGGCGACGCCAAGCCGGCTCTTGCGGCCAACGCGGCCGTCACGCGACAGTCCGGAGTCGCCGCAACGAAATCGAGGGGGGACGCCATGCCACGGCCCGATCGGGTGAAGCAGGTCACCGTGCTGGGTGCCGGCACGATCGGCGCAAGCTGGACCGCCCTGTTCCTGGCGCGCGGGCTGCGGGTCGCGGTGCAGGATCCCAACCCGGCGGCCGAGGCCTATGTGGGCCGCTACATCGCCGACGTCTGGCCAACGCTGCACCGCCTGGGCATGGCAGCGGGTGCCGCGCCCGATCGCTGCTCGTTCCACGTCTCACCCGTCACGGCGGTTCGCGGCGCCGAGTTCGTACAGGAAAACGCGCCTGAACGGCTGGAGATCAAGCGTGCGCTGTATGCCGAGATCGACGCGGTGCTGCCAGCGGGCGTGATCCTGGCGTCCAGTTCCTCCGGCCTGATGATGAGCGATCTGCAAGCGGGTCTGGCAAGCGCGCCGCGCATGGCGATCGGCCACCCGTTCAACCCGCCGCATCTGATCCCGTTGATCGAGGTGGTGGGTGGCAAGGCGACCGCGCCGGCGACGGTGGACTGGTGCCTGGACTTCTACCGCCATATCGGCAAACGGCCGATCCATATCCGCAAGGAGGCGCCGGGCCATCTGGCCAACCGGCTGCAGGCGGCGCTGTGGCGCGAGGCGGTGAACGCCGTGGTCACCGGGCTGGCCAGCGTCGAGGACGTCGACACCGCGATCAGCGCCGGGCCGGGCCTGCGCTGGGCGGCGATGGGCCCACACATGACCTTCCACCTCGGCGGCGGCGAGGGCGGCATGACCCACATGCTGGACCAGTTTCGCCCGGCGTTCGAGGCATGGTGGCGGACCATGGGCACCCCGGAGTTGACCGACGCTGTCTGCCGGCAACTGATCGAGGGTGTGGCGGCGGAGGCACGCGGGCGTGATCTTGCAACCCTGGCGCGTGATCGGGATGCGGTGCTGCTGCCGCTACTGGAGCTGGTACGCAAGCGAGGCTGAACGCCGCCGGACATGCACCAGCCCGTCGGCATGGGCGGACCACGCCCGCACCCAGGCGACCAGCCGATCCAGCGTGGCCGCAGGCCCCCGGCGCGACGGCGCGGCCGCTGGCGGACCTGCCGGCGCGGCAACCCGGGCTGACGCGGCAGCCGGGGTAGACGCCGCTCCGGCAACCAGCGCGTCAATCGTCTTGCGGATGCGGCCGCGGGCGCGGTGCAGCAGCACCCGCTGATTCTCCGCGCTGATGCCGAGCAGAGCGCACGCCTCCTCGGCGTCGTGCCCCTCCATGTCGCGCAGGATGATCACCGCGCGCTGACCGGCGGGCAGTCGTTCGATTGCCTCCTGCACATGGGCCCAGAGCTGCCGGCCGGCGACCACACGCTCTGGGCTGAGCTCGTCCCACAACCGCGGCGCCTCGATCCAGTGGCCGTCGGGCTGGAACTCGGTCACCTCCACCGCCCGCTCGTTGCCCTGGGCACCGTCGAGGATGCCGGGCAGGCCGACCAGGCGTGCCTCCCGGCTGGCGCGGGTGCGGGCGCGGTTCAACACGATGGAGAACAGCCAGGTGGCCAGGCTGGAGCGGCCCTCGAAGCGGCCGATGCCGTTGAACACGGCCAGCCAGGCGTCC
>DASRQX010000134.1:0-51822 GCA_035696165.1 Acetobacteraceae bacterium
ATGTTGACCGATCGATCCGACTACCGCGACCTCGGCGTGGATTACCTCGACCGGTTGAACCATCACCGTATCGCCATCAATTTGACCAAGCGACTTCGCGCCATCGGGTACGAGGTGCAGATCACCGCGAAGTCTGCGTAAGTATGTGGACCCCGCGCCAGCCAAGGGCGCCACCAGGGGGTATTTTCGTAGTAGACACGAAGGCAAGAAGTAGGAAATCGATAGCGCTCCGCGCGAAACGCATTCATTGACCTTCTTCGTGGTCTTCGTGTCTTCGTGGTGAAACGTACTTGCCGCAGAGTCGGATACCCGGAGCCCGTTACCAGGATGCGCCGCCAGCGCCGCCGCCGTGCGTTTTCCTACATCATCGTCTCACACTTGAACCCCTCGCCCCAGCGCTTGATATGCCCGCGCGAGGGCGACGGAAAATGCGCGAAACAGCACAACGTATTCGTGTCGCAATACGTCTCCAAAAACTTGCGCCGCGTCGCCGAGCCTTGCTTCGGATCGTAATCCACCCGCATCGCCAGCTCGGTGTAACGCCCTTGCAGTGGTGAGTGGATCAGATCGCCGGTGATCACCGCCTCCTTGCCCGCCTTGCCCAGCGCCACCGCGAAGTGATCGATCGTGTGCCCGGGCGTCGGCAATAGATGCAGGTGATCGTCCAGCCCGTAATCGCTGGTGATCAGCTCGGCACGTTTGGCATCGACGATCGGCAGCACGCTGTCCTCGATGCACGGGATCGGCGTCTTGGCATGCTCCGCCGACCAGAAGTCCAGCTCCTTCTTCGAGAACAGGTAGCGCGCCTTCGGAAATGTCGGCACCCATCGCCCGTTCTCAAGCCGGGTGTTCCAGCCGACATGATCGACATGGAGATGCGTGCACATCACGACGTCGATGTCGTTCACCGTCAGCCCCAGCGCAGCCAGACCGCCCATCCAGGCGGCATCCTTCTTGTGGTGCCACAGCGGCCGCGCGGTGCGCTCCTTGTCGTTGCCGATGCAACTATCGACCAGCACGACGTGGCGTGGCGTGCGCACGATGTAGGATTGGAAGCACAGTACCAGCTTGTCCTCGGCGTCCAACGCCGCGGGCGACAGCCAGGAGCGGTTCTCCTCGAGGACCTGCGGCGTCAGGTCGGGCAGGAATTCCAGCGCGGGGACGAACCCGGTTTCCATTTCGACGATCCGATGGATCGTCATGTCGCCGACGGTGATTGTGTTGCTCATCCCTGGCTCCTCCCGGTTAGGTATTTCGTGCAAGGATGTTAGCGGCGTCGCCGGGTGATGGACAACACCTCTCGCCCGATCGTGGCGCGATCCGATCAGGCGGAGCGCCGGCGGCACGGTCACCCGGGCGAAGTTCGCCGCGGCACGATCCCGCCGCGGCCAGCATCGGCGCAATCCCTGCGACATCGCGAGTTCGACACGATCCAGGAACAACGCCACCCCAACCACTAGGGCGTTCAGCAGTGAGACGAAGGCGTGACCGCCTAGGGCCGCATATTGCAACGAGCAAGCAAGCCAAGGGAGGAAAGATTCCACCACGAAGAACACGAAGAACACGAAGAAACAGGAATTTTGTGCGCTTCGCGCTTGTGTCCGTACACGCACCGCGCGAAGCGCATCAATTCCTTCTTCGTGTTCTTCGTGTGTTCGTGGTGGAATCCTTGCTCACCTGACTTGGGGCAGCGCCAGTGGGCCAATCATCAGGGCGCCCGGTATAAGTCCACACAGCGGACTCCGGAGCGTCGCAACCGGCTGCAGGTCGCCAAGGCGGCATTTATTTCCGGCCGGCGCCCTGCCGCACCGCTTGCGTCACGGCCGGGCCGGGAGTTCGCCGCAGCACGATCCCTGCCGCCGCCAGCATCAACCCCATCCCGACCACATCGGCGATCTCAACGTGCTCGCCGAACAGCGCCGCGCCGACCACCACCGCGATCACCGGCGAAATGAACGCATAGGTGCCGACGCGCGAAGCACCCCAGTCACGCACCAGCAGGAAGTACATCACGGTGGACAGCAGCGAGCCCGGGATCAGCAGATAAAGCCAGGCGATCCAGGCCGGCATGCCCCAGTCGAACCGCATCGCCGCAAGCGCGCCGGGCTCGAACATCAGGGCGCCGACCAGCAGCAATCCGCCGCCGATCAGGTTGGTCATCCAGGCCATGTCCGAAGCCTGCACGCTGCGCATCATCGGACGGATCAGCACCGAACCGAACGAATAGAGCAATGTCGCGGTCACCACCCCGACGGCACCGGCCACCTCGGCCAGTTGCAGGTCGCCGGTAAACGCCTTCGGGCCGAACAGCACGATGATGCCCACCACGCCGAGCCCGACCGCCGCCGCCTGGCGCCAGGTAAAGCGCTCCTGTCCGAGCATGGCGCCGAACCCCAGCAACGCGACCGGCGTCAATGCCGAGCTGAGTACCGCGGCAAGGCCGGCGGTGATGTGGCGCAGCCCGTACAACTGGATCACCTGGCTGATCGAGACCAACAGGAGCGAGACCAGCACCATGCGCGCGATCAGCCGGCGCGGCAGCCTCGGCCGCTGCCCCTGGCTCAGCCGCCAGGCAAGCAAGGCCAGCCCGGCACAGCTCCAGCGCAGCCCGGCAAACACGCCCGGCGGCACCACGGCGATACCCACCTTCATGCCCAGCCAGGTAGTGCCCCAGACCACGCACAGGAACGCGAACATCGCCTGCCGCCGCATCGCCGGCGGGACACGCCGGCGGGTGGTGACGGAAACGCGTCGCCAGGTGGAGGACAGCGGGGTCAGTTGGGTCGCGGACATATGGCCTCAGCCCGCGAATGGCGAGGGCGCGGACGGCGGGGGCGAGAAGCGGGCGAACCGAAACGGTGCGGGATCGACCACGGGTGCATCGCCGGTGATCAGATCGGCGATCAGCCGGCCCGCGCCCGGGCCAATGCCGAAGCCATGGCCGGAAAAACCGGTCGCCAGGAAGAAGCCCGGCAGCGCCTCGACCCGATCGATGACCGGCACCGCGTCCGGCGTCACGTCGATCATGCCGCCCCAGCTCTCGGCGACCTGCATGCGCGCGAACGCCGGGAACATGCGCGACAGCACCTCGCGCGCCTCCCGCAGCGGGGCCTGCCGGGGCTCCGGATCGAGCACCCGCACCGCCTCGAATGGCGTGACCTCATCCAACGACCAGTGGCGCTTGGTGCGCAATGCCTCGAAGAACCGGCGGCCGAAGCGCAGCCGGATTTCGCCGTAGTTCTGCTTCAGTGTCGGCAGGTATTGCAGCAGCAGCCGGAACGAATCCGGCGTGATGTCGGCGACGTTGGCATTGCGGCGCGCGATCGTATAACCGCCGTCCATGCGCTTGCGGAAGGCGAATACTGACCCGCTGGCACTGATCTCCGGCCCGCCGCTGAGCGGAGCCGTGCGGAACGCCGACGCCCGCACGCCCAACTGCGGCAGGTCGATGCCCGTCTTGCCGCAAGCAATATTGCCGCAGAACAGCCGCGACCAGGCGCCGCCCGCCAGCACGACCGCGTCGCAGGCGACGCGTCCCATCTCGGTCACCACACCGGCGACCCGCCCAGCCTTGGTTTCGATGCCGCGCACCGCGCAGTCGGTCAGCACGGTGGCGCCGGCCGCACGCGCCGCCTCGGCGATCGCCGGTGCCGCCTGGCCGGGCTCGGCACGCCCGTCCGTCGGCGTGTGCATGGCGGCGATGAAATGGCCCGAGGCACCAGGCACCAGCGTGTCGATGTCGGCCCCGCGCAGCAGCCGCGCATCCACCTGATACGTCCGCGCCTCGTCGAGCCAGGCTTCCTGCTTCGCGATGTCCTTCTCGGTCTCGCACAGATAGGCGATGCCGGGCTGGCGGAAACCGGTGTCACGGCCGATGCGCTGGTTCATGCCGCGCCACAGCCGCAGGCTCTCGATCGCCAGCGGGATTTCGGCCGCATCGCGCCCCATGGTGCGGCACCAGCCCCAGTTGCGGCTGGATTGCTCGCCGCCGATCCGCCCCTTCTCACACAACACGACCGCGTGGCCCTTCTCGGCCAGGAACAGCGCGGCGGACGTGCCGATGATGCCGCCGCCGATGATCACGACACCGGTACGGGCAGGCAGAGCGGCGTCTGAGGCGACGGGATTGACTTGGGGCGACATGATTTCAGGGGTTATTGGCCGGTGACTATGGCCAGCATATGGTGCATGTGGGTCCAAGACCATTGACCAACGAACACTGGAGCCTTGCGCGATATGACTTGGCGAGTCGGCGTCGATTCCGGCGGAACCTTTACCGATGTCTGCCTGTTCGACGACGCTACCGGCAGGGTGACGGTTTGGAAGGTGGCCTCCACGCCCGACGATCCGTCGCACGGCATCGTCGAGGGTGTGGCGCAGGGCACCAGCAAGGTCGATGCCACGCCGGCGGCGATCGGCTATTTCGGCCATGGCACGACTGTCGCAACCAACGCGCTGATCCAGCATCGCGGCGTGCGCACCGGGCTGATCACCACGGCCGGGTTTCGCGACCTGCTGGAGATCGGCCGGCAGAAGCGGCCTGATCTGTACGATCTGCAGATCGACAAGCCGCCGGTGCTGGTGCCGCGCGACCTGCGGCTCGAGGTACCGGAGCGCCTGCGTCACGACGGCAGCATTGAAACGCCGCTGAACCAGGCGGCGTTCCGGGCCGCAGTACGCCGTCTGCGCGAGGCCGGTGTGCAGGCAGTGGCCGTCTGCTTCCTGTACGGCTTCATTCGCACCGACCACGAAGAGACCGCGCGATGCATCCTGGCAGAAGACTTTCCCGATGCCTTCGCCTGCGTCTCCCACCAGGTCGCGCCGGAATTTCGGGAATTCGAGCGCATGTCCACCGCGGTGGTGAACGCCTATCTCGGGCCGGTGATGCGCAGCTACATCGAGCGGCTGGCTGGGCGGCTGCGCGACCTTGGCATGACCGCGACGCCGCACCTGACGCAATCCAATGGCGGCGTGATCGGCTTCGAGCAGGCCGCGCGGCTGCCGGTGCGCACCGTGCTGTCCGGCCCCTCCACCGGGGTGGTCGGCGCTCAGGAGGTGGGGCGCCTGGCGGGCTACCCCGACCTGATCACTTTCGACATGGGCGGCACCAGCACCGATGTCGCGCTGCTGCAAGGCGGCGCGTGCCGCATGGCGAGCGAGGCGGTGGTGCACGGTTACCCGATCAAGGCGCCGATGCTGGACATCCATACGGTAGGTGCCGGCGGCGGTTCGATCGCGTTCATCGATTCCGGCGGACTGTTGAAGGTCGGACCGCGCAGCGCCGGCGCCGACCCCGGTCCGGTCTGCTATGGCCTCGGCAATACCCAACCGACGGTGACCGACGCGAACGTGGTCCTGCAAACCCTGAACCCGACGCATCTGCTCGGCGGGCGGATGGCGGTGCGCCAGGATCTGGCGGGCGACGCGATCGAGCGCCTGGCGGCAACGCTCGGTATGGAGAAGCTGGCGACCGCGCAGGGGATCATTTCGGTGGTGACCGCTAACATGGCGCGCGCGATCCGGGTGATCAGCGTGCAGCGCGGCCACGACCCACGCGACTATACGCTGGTGGCGTTCGGCGGCGCCGGACCGCTGCACGCGGCGCGGCTGGCGAAGGAGTTGGACATCGGGCGCATCCTGGTGCCGCGCAACCCCGGGATACTATGCGCGATGGGATTGCTGCTGACCGACCTGCGCGCGGATTTCGCCAGCACGCGGCTGCACACGCTGTCGACCGCCGCGCTGGCCGACATCGTCGACGCGTTCCGCGTGCTTGCCGGGCAAGCGGATGCGTGGTTTGCCGAGGAAGGGATCGATGGGTCCGCGCGTCGTCTCACCCGCACGGTGGACATGCGCTACGCGGGCCAAAACTACGAGTTGTCCATTCCGCTACCGGACGGGCCGATCGGCACCACGTCGCTGGACGCCCTGGCCGAGGACTTCGCCGCGGCACATCAGAGGATGTACGGCTTCATCGCCGAGGACGATGCGGTGCAGCTCGTTACCTTCCGCGTCGAGGCCGCCGGGATCGTTCCGAAGGCGACGTTCCAGCCGCAGCCGGACGCCGGCCCGGATGCCGTGTCGGCCATCATCGTGCACCGCGACGTGTGGCTGCCCGAGGCCGGCGGCTTCGTCACCTGCCCGGTCTACGACCGCGACCGCCTGTGCGCCGGCAATCGGATCGCGGGGCCTGCTATCGTCGAGCAGATGGATGCGACGACCGTCGTGCTGCCGGGCATGGTCGCGCAGGTTGAACCATACATGAATCTGATCTTGGAGGCGGAATGACTCCCCCCGTCATGGCCGGCGCAGACCGGCCATCCACGACTTCGCCGGCGCCAGGAAAGCAAGTCGTGGATGGCCCGGCCAACCCCGGGGACAAACGCCCGGGGGCACGGCCTACCGGCCATGACGGGGGGAATCATATCGTCATCGACCCCATCACCATCGAAGTCATCGGCTCCGCCCTAGCCTCCATCGTCGAGGAAATGGGCGAGGCGCTGATCCGCGCCTCCTACTCCACCAACATCAAGGAACGCCGCGACTGCTCCACCGCCCTGTTCGACCTGCACGGCAACACGCTGTGCCAGGCCGAGCACATCCCGATGCATCTCGGCAGCTTCATCGGCCTGATCCCGCACATCATGAAGCGCCATCCGATCGAACACATGCAGCCGGGCGACATGTTCGTCGGCAACGACGCCTATGAAGGCGGCGGCACGCACCTGCCCGACATCGTCATGGCCGAACCGATCTTCGTGAATAACCGGATGGTCGCCTGGGCGGTCAACCTCGCGCACCACGCCGACTTCGCCGATCGCGGCCACGCGCACATCTACCAGGAGGGCCTGCGCATCCCCCCAGTCCGGCTCTATCGCGCCCACGAACTGCAACGCGACGTCCAGGAACTGATCCTGCTGAACTGCCAGGTGCCGCGCGAGCGCCTGTCCGACCTGCGCGCGCAGATGGCGGCCAACCGCCTCGGCGTGCAGCGCATGACGGCGCTGTGCGCGAAATACGGCCGCGAAATCGTGCTGGCCGCCGGCGACGCATTGCAGGACTACGCCGAGCGCAAGATGCGTGCCGGCATCACGACAGTCCCCGATGGCACCTATCGTTTCGCGGACCGCTACGACTGCCCGGAGGTCGACGGCGAACTGACGATGCACTGCGAAATCCGCGTCGCCGGGGACGAGATGCACCTGGCATTCGATGGCCCGCCCCAGGTGCGAGCCGGGATGAACATGACCTACACGGCGCTGCTCTCGACGGTTTATTACGCAGTCAAGACGGTGGTCGATCCGACCATCCTGCCGAACGCCGGCCTGGCGCGGCCGCTGCACGTGACCGCGCCGGAGGGCACCATCGTCAATTGCACGCACCCCGCCGCGGTGAACGGCCGCCTCGGCACCTGCCAGCGCGTGGTCGACCTGATCCACGGCGCGTTGGCGCGGGCGGTACCGGAACGAGTAACCGCGGCCTCCAACGGCGCGTGCTGCTCGATTACTTTCGCCGGGCACCAGCCCTCCGACAACAGCCTGTGGGTGTATCTCGAAACGATCGGCGGCGGCTCCGGTGCGCGCGCAACGAAAGACGGGCTGGACGGCGTGCACGTGCACCTGACCAACACGTCCAACCTGCCGGTCGAGGCGTTGGAAATCGAATACCCGCTGACGCTGCTACGCTACGAACTGGTGGACGGCTCCGGCGGGCCGGGCCGGCATCGCGGCGGCATGGGCCTGCGCCGGGTCTACCGCGCGGAAGCCGAGTGCCGCGTGCGCGTGGACGGCTCACGCATGCTGTCGCCGCCCTGGGGCCTGTTCGGTGGCCAACCCGGCGGCAAGGCCGGGTTCACGCTGCATGGCGGCGCCGCGTCGTTCGATCACGGCTCCGGCACACTGCACAAAGGCGAGATCATCGAGGTGGTGACGGCCGGCTCGGGTGGTTATGGCCCGCCAGCGGAGCGCGATCCCACTTCCGTCAGACGCGATATCGCCGAGGCAAGAATGGATGAAGCCACCGCGCAGGAGGTGTATGGGCTTTAGCTACCTTTACCTCGCCCGCTCTTGGCGGGAGAGGTCGGGGCGCGAAGCGACGAGGGTGAGGGTCGTGCCGCGTGCGCCACCCTCACCCGGCGCGCTCCGCTCGCCGACCTCTCCGCGAAGAGCGGGCGAGGTGTACTCCCTGCGAATCGCCGCGTTCCCAGTCATCGCCCACGAACTCGGTGAACCGCCCGGCGACCCTACCTAACGCTCGGAGACCCACCCCATGCGCCTTCCCCGCCGCACCCTGCTCGCCACCGGCGCCGCGCTTCCCTTCCTGCGCCACCCCGCGCGCGCCGCCGTCACCCCAGGCAAGCTAGTGTTCGGCCTGTCGAGCTACCCGCCGACCATGGCGCCCTGGGCCAACGCCGGCACCGCGGCGGGGACCGCCAAGCTGATGTTCCACCGCGGCCTGCTCGGTTACGCCCCCGACGGTACCCTGCGCGGCGAACTGGCCGAAACCTGGGAACACGCCGAGGACGGCGCCTGGGTGTTCCATCTGCGCGACGCGGTATTCCAGAACGGGGCGAAGGTCACCTCGGCAGACGTCGCCTGGACCATCGAGCAGGTGGCGGCGGAAAAATCTACCGCCTATCTGCGCGCCGAGATGCAGCGCCTGGCACGGGTGGAGACACCGGATCCCAGAACCGTGCGCCTGATCACCAAGGAGCCCTCCGCCACCCTGCCGCTGACATTCGCCAGCTATTTCCTGCCGATCCTCGCCAAGGGCTCCACCGCCGACAATGCGCTCGGCGTCGGCGCCGGACCGTTCCTGCTCACCAACGAGGAACGCGGGGTCGCATTGGAGTTCAAGGCGTTCGACAAATTCTACCGTCCCGGCCTGCCGAAACTGCGAGCGGTGCGCATGGTCGCCTATGCCGACGAGAACCTGCGCGTCGCCGCGCTGCAGGCGGGCGATGTCGACCTGATCGAGTATGTGCCCTGGCAGTCCATGCCGAGCATCGAGGCGGACCCGAAGCTGAGCCTGCTGACCACCTCCGGCCCGTTCATGTATCTCACCTTTAATACCCAAGCTGGCAACACCAGGACGGGACCGTTCGCCGATGCCCGGGTGCGCCGCGCCGTGGCGCACGCCATCAACCGTGAGGACATCATCAAGGCGGCTTTCTTCGGCCGCGGCGATCGCATCGAGGGTTTGCCGTTGCCCAAGGGCACGCCGTTCTACGACGAGGCGCTGGCACACGGCCTGGCATACGACCCGGCCAAGGCGAAGGCACTGCTCGCCGTGGCCGGCGTGGAAGGTGGTTTCAGTTGCAAGCTGTTGTCCACCGCGCAGTACGGCATGCACAAGGACACCGCCGCGGTGACGCAGCAGTACCTCGCGGCGGTCGGCATCCAGGCCGAACTGGTGATGCCCGACTGGGCGACCCGCGTTACCCTCGGCAACCGCGGCCAGTACGAGCTCGCGGTCATGGGCTCGGCATCCGAGAGCAACGATCCCGACGGCCTGTCGTCGTTCCTCGACGGCAGGCTGGCGCCGTCCTACGTGCGCAGCTACGGGCTCGACGTCCCCGCGCTGGACAGGCTCATCGACGCCGGGCGCGCCGAGTTCGACGCGGCCAAGCGCCGCGCGATCTACACGGAGCTGCAGAAGGTCTATCTGCAGGAGGCGCCGATGGTCGGCCTGTGCTTCCGCGCCCAGGGCTACGGCATGACCCGGCAGGTGCGGGATTTCCACAACCTTCCCGGCGCGCTGACCTTCTATTCCGGCTCGACGTTCGAGACCACGACGACGGGTTAGCGGGACGCCGCATGTCCGTCTCGAACCTGCAACCGCAGCCGCGACGCGCGGCAACAGGCCGTCCGCGGGCCAGCCAGTTCGGCTCTCGTCACTACGCCAACTGGCTGCTGCTGTATGCGCTGTTCGTCGCCTACGGCAGCCTGGTGCTGGGGCCATTCGGCTATCACTTCGTGCCGCAGGATCCGGCAGCCGCCTGGCACACCTTCCTGGCCACGCCATTCCTCGACAACGGCTCGGACCAGCGGCCCGACTGGATCGCCAACCTGCTGATGATGGTGCCGTTCGGGCTGCTTGCGACCGGCGCGTTCGGCACCGGCCGCGGCCCGGGCGCGCGTATTCTTGGCACCGCGCTCGCGCTGCTGCTCAGTCTTGGCTTCCTGCTGGCAATCAAATACGGGCAGGTGTTTTTCCCGCCGCGCACCGTCTCGCTGAATTACATCATCGCCCAGTCGATCGGCGCCGCGCTTGGCGTGGGCCTGTTCCACCCGCTGCGAGCCGCGATGCGGCGACTTGCCGCCGTCACCGACCAGGCGTCCCGCGCCTGCCTGGTGCTGGATGCGGCGATCTTCGGCTTTGTCGCGTTCGCGCTGTTTCCTTTCGACATCGCCTTGAGCACGCAGGACCTCGCCGCTCGTTTCGCAGCCTTGCCGAGCGCGCTGCTGTCTGTCCCGGACGCCGGGCGGCCGCTTGGGCTGCGGGTCGTGCTGTTGGCCGCGACGGCGATCGTTGCCATGCCACTCGGCATGCGGTTGTGCCTGCGGACGACACGATCGGGGGAATCACCCAGGCAATCGCGCAGGGAATCACCCTGGGAACCACTGGGCCTCGCGCGGATCGCCGTCACCGGCGCCGCGCTGCTGGCGGTGCTGTTTGGCGCGAGCTTGTTCATCCTCAGCGCCAAGGTCTCGATCGCGACGTTCGGCCTGCGACTACTCGGCGTTGTCGCCGGCGCGATGCTGCTTCGTTCGGTGTCGGCGCATGATCCGCGGCGTCTACGCTATTGGCTTGATCGTGCCCTACCGTTCCTTCTGCCGATCTACCTGCTGCTGCTGGTCTACGCCAATGGCCTGCTGACTCGGTCCTGGGTGAGACCGGAACAGGCGCTTGCTGGGCTCAATCTGCGCGGCCTGCTGCCGCTGTGGTACGACTATATCTCGTCCAAGTCGCATGCGTTGCAGAGCACCGCCGTGCATGCCGCGATGTATGCGCCGCTCGGCGTGATGGTCTGGCTGCGCCGTGGCGGAACGTCGCGCACGGCGCTGGCTGCGGCGACGTTGGGCGGATTGCTGGCGCTGATGATCGAGCTGGGACGCGGGCTGAAGCCCGGGTTGCAGCCTGACGTCACTATCGTCCTGATCGGTGCGATCGCCGCCGCCGCGGCCAATCGCGTCATGCAGATGCTGTGGCCGACCATGCTCGCGTTGCCAACGCTGGTATCGTCGACGCTGGTGTCGCCGACGCTGGCGTCGCCAATGTCGTCGTTGCCAGCACCGTCGTTCCCAACTCCGTCGTTCCCAACTCCATCGTCGCCACCGCCGTCGTCGCCAACGCCGTCGTTGCCGGCACCGTCGTCGGCAACCCTGAAGCCACCGATCGCAGGTCCGTCGGCACACGCGGCAACCCGGACCAGCCCCGCCGCGTTGCCGGCCGCTGGCAGGCTTCCGCTGCGCATGACGCTGGCGATCCTGTGCCTGGCGGCGGCTTCGGTCCTGGCGTGGCGGTACCCGCTCGGCAACTGGCAGGCCCCCCTCGTGCTGGTGGTGTGGCTCGTGGCGATGTGGCTGCGCCCTGTGCTGTGGTTCGTGCTGCTGCCGGCGATCATGCCCGCGCTCGACCTGGCACCATGGACCGGCTGGATCGCCATCTCCGAGGCCGACATCGCGGTGCTTGCCACCGTCGCCGTCCTGCTGCTGCGGGCGCCGCCGACGCGTCAGGACATCTGGCCCAGCGCCCGCGTGCACCTGTTCCCCCGCCTGGTCCTGGCGCTGGTCACCCTGGCCTGGCTGATCGGGATAGCGCGCGGCTTCAGCATGACGGCGAACTTCCCCGGCGGCAGCGACAACCCATACCTGATCTGGCTGAACACGGTGCGGCTCGCCAAACCGTTCCTCTGCGCGCTGCTGTTGCTGCCCTTCATGCGCGCCCGCCAGCGCGAGCACGGCGATGCCGCGCTGCTGTTCAGCATCGGGATGCTGGCCGGTTTGGCCTTGGTGGGCCTCGCGGCGCTGGCGGAGCACACCGCGTTCACCAGCCTGTCGGATATCCACGATGACTATCGCATCACCGCCACCTTCAGCTCGATGCATGTGGGCGGCGGGCATATCGGGGCGTATCTCGCCTTCGCCATGCCGTTCCTCGTCGTCTGCCTGCTGCGGCCGCGCCTGTGGACCCTGGTCAGCCTGATCATCCTGCTGCCGCTGTCCGGCTACACCCTGGCGGTGACGTTCGCGCGCACCGCCTATCTGGCGACATTCGCCTCGATGGTGCTGACCTGCTGCGCCTGGATGATCGCCTCACGCCGGCGCCGGAACCCGCTCGATTGGGTCGGCGGCGCATTGATCGCCGTCGCGGTGGCGGTCGCGCTGGTCGCCGGGCTGAACACCGGGTTCATGCGCGCGCGCATGTCACATGTCTGGGCGAACCTGGCCATCCGCGAGGCCAACTGGGGCGCGGGCCTCGATCGGAGGGATAGCGGCGTCGTGGCATTCCTGCTCGGCATGGGCACCGGCTCCTACCCGCGTTTCGCCGCGCTGCGCAGCCCGCCCGATCAGCAGCCCGGCACCTATGTGGTCCGCCACGACGGCCAGCGGACGTTCCTGGCGACGATGTTCGGCCCGGATTTCTATTTCGGCCAGAAGGTGCAGGTGGTGCATGGCACCACCTATACCGCGGCGTTCGACATGCGTGCTCCGGTCGCCGAAACGCAGGTCAGGGTCCTGCTGTGTACGAAGCTGCTGCTGTATTCCGCCGATTGCCACATCCTGCATCTGACGGTGGGGCAGGCCGGCGTCTGGCAGCATGTCGAGCAGCCGCTGCAGGCCCCGGTCCAGCACGGCCGGCTACCGGCGCCGGTCGATCTGTCGTTCGCCACCGGCCCGGGCACGGTCCTGGATCTTGGCAACGTGCAGCTCATCGGACCCGATGACCGCCCCGAGGCGCGCCCCGCCGGCGGCAATATCGTGGCCAACGGAGACTTCGCCGCCGGAACCGCACGCTGGTTCTTCACCTCCGACGACCATTGGCTTTGGCGCATCCTGGATTCGCCGCTGTCGATCTGGTTCGAGGGCGGCGTCCTGGGCACCGCGGCGGTGTCGCTGCTCGTGGTCTCGGTGCTTGGCGGCGCGGCGCGGGCCATCCGCCGCGGCGAGCCGATCGGTGCGCCGATTGCCGGTGCGATGTTGGCGGTTCTCCTGTGCGGCTGCTTCGACAACATCTTCGAGGCCCCAAGGATCGCGCTGCTGTTCGATCTGGTGGCGATGCTCGGGCTGATGCTGGGCTGGCCGCCGAGCGCAATTCCGACGCCGGGTGAGATTGAGCCGCCCGTCGGCATCGTGCCGCAGGCGCAACGCGGGCGGATCATCCACGTATGATGCCAGTCCGAATGATGGACTCTTCCGCGGTACCCCCGCCGGTGAACCAATCTTTACGGCCGCTGGCATACCATTCGCTCGGGGGAGTCTGTGTCTTTAATAACCATTTGCAATAAAGAATCACCACAAAGGCACGGAGACACGGAGAGGAATATCAAGTTGATCACTTGGCTTTTCTGCTCCGTGCCTCCGTGTCTCCGTGGTGATCCTTGCTTGCGGACATGCGGCAGGGCACAGATGCCGGCGAGCATTGGGTATATGAGCTGGCACCCATGAGCTGGCTGCTCCGGCGCCTGCTTACCTCGGCCGCGCTGATCTGGGTGGTCGCCAGCATCGTCTTCCTGGCGATCCGCCTGGTGCCCGGCGATCCCGCCGAGTTGCTGCTGTCGCAGGGCGGCATGGCGCCTGATCCCGCCGCCGTCGCCGAGTTGCACGCTCAGCTCGGCCTGGATCGCCCGGTGCTGATCCAATACGCCGACAGCCTGCGCCGCCTGGCGATCGGCGACCTCGGCCGCTCCTTGCAGGACGACAGCCCGGTGGCGGCGGAGATCGCGCGCCGCCTGCCGCGCACGCTGGAGCTGATCGCGGCCGCGGCGCTGCTGGCCGTGCTGCTGGGTATTCCCGCAGGCCTGTTGGCCGCAACCGGGCGCGACGGCGCATTCGACCGTGCCGCCTCGTTCGTCGCCGCCCTGGCGATGGCGGTGCCGGTGTTCGTCGTCGGCACGCTGCTGGTGCTGCTGTTCGCGCAGATGCTGCATCTGGTGCCCGCCGGCGGCTATGTCCCGCTGGCGCAGGACCCGCTGCGTCATCTGGAACTTTTAACGATGCCGGCGCTGACCATCGCGCTCGGGCTGGCCGCCGCGGTGTTCCGCATGACCCGTGCCGCCGTGCTGGACGAGCAGCGCCGCGACCACGTCCGCACCGCCTGGGCCAAGGGCCTGTCGCCGCGCCGCGTGCTGCTGCGCCACGTTCTGCGCAACGCGCTGATGCCGGTCGTCACCGTGCTGGCGTTGCACCTCGGCACGCTGCTCGGCGGCACCGTGCTGGTGGAATATGTGTTCAACTACCCTGGCCTGTCCGGCCTGCTGGTCGAGGCGGTCAACGCCCGCGACTATCCCGAGGTGCAGGGCGTGGTGTTAGTAATTTCCGTGCTGTTCGTGGCGCTCAATCTCGCGGTCGATCTGCTGTATGCGGTGCTCGATCCGCGCGTGCGACATGCCTGAGGCGCCGGCACGCATGTCGCAAACACGCCGAAACGATGTGGGTCTCATGTATCTGGCCCGCAAGTGGCTGGGCCGCATACCCATCCTCGGTGTTGCCGCCATCGTGCTGCTTGCGCTGGCCGTGCCGGTCCTGCCGCTTGCGGATCCACTTCATATCGACGTGGCGCACCATCTGGCTCCGCCGTCGCTCGCCCATCCGCTCGGCCAGGACGAATACGGCCGCGATGTGTTGTCGCGCCTGCTCTGGGGCGCGCGCGTCTCGCTGTCGGTGGCCGCCGGGTCCGCCGCGCTCGCCTGTGCCGCCGGCGTGCTGCTCGGCCTGGTCGGAGGCTTCTGGCGCGGCGCCGCCGAGTTCCTGACGCTGCGCAGCATGGACATCGTGCTGTGCTTCCCGCCCCTGCTGCTGGCGCTGCTGGTGGTGACCCTGCTCGGCCCGGGCGCCGGCACGCTGATCCCGGTGCTGGCCGTGCTCTACCTGCCGGGGTTCGTGCGCGTGGTCTATGCGGGCGCGCTGGCGGTGCGTGCGCAGGACTACGTCGAGGCGGCGCACGCGATCGGCGCCCGGCCCGCCCGCATCATGCTGCGGACCATATTGCCCAACATCGCCGGCCCGGTGCTGGTGCAGGTCAGCCTGACCGCCGCCGCGGCGGTGGTGCTGGAGTCGGGCCTGTCATTCCTCGGGCTGGGTGTGGTGCCGCCGGCGCCGTCATGGGGCCTGATGATCGGCGCCGCCCGCGCGACGATGACACAGGCGCCACTGCTGCTGCTGTGGCCGTGCGCGGCGCTCAGCCTGACGATCCTGGCGATGAACGCGCTGTGCGACGCGCTACGCGACCTGGTGGCGGGTGGACGCTAGCCCAGATGTCTCACACTGCTGCGGGATGATGGCCCAGGGCAGTGTTGGGCATTGTCGCGTCAACAGGTTTTCGCGCCGCCGGCAATACCGGGTGTATTGGTCCAATGAGTGTAAACAAGGTGCGAAAACCTGTTGGCGCGGCAAGGACCACGCCAGCACCCGCAAGTGTGTGAGAAATCCAGGCTAGGTCACGCAGGTGCTGCGGCACGGCCCCGAGTTGCCGGCAATCACGCTGACATGGGAAGGCAGGAAGTTCTGTGTGATGCTGTTGCAGAAATCGTACAGGCCCGGCGTGCCCGAAGTCGTCAGCCCCTAAACGACATACGCAAAGCTGGGCCCCGATGTGTAGGTGTAGTTGATTGAGCCGTTGGGGCTGATCGTAGAGCCGCCGACAGAGCCTGTCGGGTCTTTCGTGTTGGACCCCTGTTTGTAATCAGTGATCGTACCGTTGCCGAGGCTCTCCTGGTTTTCAAAAGGCGGCCCCCCGGCTGGGTAACACGCCGTATTGCCGACGAGCAGCGCGGTGACTTGCTGTTGCGTCGTAAGGGGGAGGTAGGAGGTGTGGATCGTATCAGAACCACAGTCCGCCATCACCGGCCCGGAGCCGATCGCCACCAGTAGAGATAGTCCGACACCGCTGTGTTCACGGTTACACGATCCCCGCCAACCGGAATTACCAACCGAGAATGGTCGAATTACAGAGGCAAATGCTACGATATCGCAAGACCAATGATACGCCGGGAGTGGCTTAGTTTGAGACAGGGGCCGGCCCGCGCCCCCATCCGGCTACTACGAACCGCTGGCCGCCACCGGTTCGGCGCTTGACCGCGCCCCCGGCTCCGACGCCGTCAGCATTTCCATCCGGCCGGTGATCTGCCCGCCGTCCTCCACCTGCAACCGCCGGCACCGCGCAGTGCCCAGCACCTTGCCCGATGCCCGCACGATCAGGCTGCCCTTGGCCGTGAGCGTGCCGTCGATCGTGCCGGCAATCTCGGCGTCCTCCACCTCGACCTCGCCCTTGAACATGCCGCCCGGTGCAACGGATAGCTCAGTGGCCTGGATCATCGTCGCCTCGACCGTGCCCTCCACCACAAGGCGCTCGGCATCCTGCACCGTGCCCTGCACGCTGATGCCACGCCCAACGACCAGGGTGCGCCGCTCGGCTGGATCACGCGCCAAGCGCGGGCCAGTCGTCGTCAGCCCGGGCCGCGGCGCCATCACGCCGCCGGACTGCAACGACAGGCTGACGGGACCGGAGTTCGGACCGGTCGGGGGACCAGACGGGGAACCGGACGGGGAGGGCGCGGCGGGAAACGGCGGTCGTGCCATGGTGGATGGCTCCTTCGGAATGGCTGGGCGGAAGGCGGGCACCCCCAGGTCCGAGTCGCTCGACCTGGTCGACGCGACATCCGGATCGGTTTGGCCTGCCGGCAGCGGCACGGCCGCCGTGGGGTCATCGGGCTTGCGGCGCTTGAACACGGTAACTCCGAGTTTGCGACGCCGCCGCCCTAACATGGTCGTGCCGACAGGAACAGCCCCGTGACCTGCCATCTGCCGGCGCGGCCCCCGTCGTATCGGCGGGCCCCCCGCGTCGTATCGACGGCCCTTGCGTCGTACCGCGCGGCATCCGCGTCGGACCGCCCAGCCTCACCAGGGGCCAAATCACGCCGCCCCCCAGCCCCGCGCGCCCCGATCGCGGCCCCACGGACCACGCCGCATGGCATCGTCCAGCACATGCACCATCGCCGCGGTTCCAAGCACCGGTATCAATAAATTGAACCCCGGCAGGTAGCCCGCCAGCGCCATGACGCCGCCCTGCACCAGGACCGCCGGCCGATTCGCGGCATACAGCCGCTCCGCCGTGCCTCGGTCGAGTCGCCGCAACGCCACCGCCATGAACAGCCCGCGCCCGATCGCATAGGCGCCGATCACCCAGGCCAGCAGCAGCCCGATCCCCGGCAGCACCACCGCCAACACCAGCGCCAGCAGGCTCAGCAGCAGAATGCGCCACATCAACCCCAGCCCGTCGGCGACCTGCGCCAATAGCGACGCCCCCGGCGCCGGCGGCAACATCGGATACCACCGCCGCTCGACCGCCCGCGCCACGCGGTCGATGAACAGCGTGGCGATGCCCGCCGCCAGCGGCAGGAACAGCCACATCCCCAGCAGCCAGCCGCCGACACTGCCCAGCACATCCGCCGTCCAGGCCAGCCACCCCTGCAGCGCCAACGCCCGATGCACCGCCCACAGCACCCCGAGATGCAGTAGCGCGAACACCGCCGCCGAGCATGCCAGGCTGAGCGCGAATACGCCCAGAAACGCCGGATCGGTGATCTGCGCCACGCTGCGGGCCAGCGGAGAAAACAATCGGTTCATCCGGTCACGCGTCTCCGCTGGCCCATAGATACTTGCCCCTTGCCGATTGCCCACACCGGACACGGGTGTTAGGCGGACCGCTCCGCAACTCACTAGCCATTGGGCACCAGCCACTGGCCCGCAACGCACCAGCCCAGGAACCACGATCGCATGGCGCCCACACGGTTTGACATTCTCGGCATCGGCAACGCCATCGTCGACGTCGTGGCGCCGGCGGACGAGAGCTTCCTCAGCCACCACGACATGCACAAGGGCACCATGACACTGGTCGACGCCGCGACCGCCGAGTGCATCTACGCCGCCATGCCGCCGGGCCAGGAGAGCAGCGGTGGCTCCGCCGCCAACACCTGCGCCGTCGCCGCGGGGCTGGGCGCGCGCGTTGCCTACCTGGGCAAGGTCGCCGCGGATCAGCTCGGCACCGTCTTCGCCCACGACATCCGTGCCGCCGGCGTCCACTTCCCCTCTAGCCCCCTGCGCGACGGGCTGCCCACCGCGCGCTGCCTGATCCTGGTGACGCCGGACGGCCAGCGGACCATGAACACCTTCCTCGGCGCCTGCGTCAGCCTGAATGAGGCCGATGTCGATCCCGCCCTGGTCGGCGATGCCGCGGTGACCTACCTCGAGGGCTACCTGTTCGACCCCCCCGCCGCCCAGGCCGCGTTCCGTCTCGCCGCGGCCGCCGCCCACGCCGCCGGCCGCCAGGTCGCGCTGTCGCTGTCCGACCCGTTCTGCGTCAACCGCCACCGCGCCGCCTTCCGCGCCCTGGTCGCCGGCCACGTGGACATCCTGTTCGCCAACGAGGCCGAGGTCACCGCCCTGTATGAGGCGAACGACTTCGCGACGGCCGCCGCGCAGGCCCGCGCCGAGGTCGGGCTCGCCGCGCTGACCCGCAGCGAAGCCGGCAGCCTGATCCTGCGCGGCAACGAGACTGTCCACGTCGCCGCCGAGCCGACGCGGGTCGTCGACACCACCGGCGCCGGCGACGCCTATGCCGCCGGCTTCCTCGCGGGCCTGACCGCCGGTCGCGAGCTGGCGGCGTGCGGGCGGATCGCCAGCATCGCGGCAGCCGAGGTGATCAGCCACTACGGCGCCCGCCCGCAAACCGACCTGCGCGCGCTGGTGCCGAAGTAGGCTCCGGGAAAGACTAAGTCTCTCCCCCTCCCCTTGAGGGCTGGGGCCGCGAAGCGGACCAAGGCTGGGGGACGGAAAGGGCCGGGCTCGCACCGAAGATTTTTGCGCGCGGACGCCGCCCCTTGAGGGCTTGGTCCGCTTCGCGGCCCAAGCCCTCAAGGGGAGAGGAGAGTCTGCCTGGACGAGGCGCTTAACCTGACGCCCATAGGGTATAACCCCGTCCTCACTGTTCACAGGCTTGAAGCCGACGTCCTCGCATTCGTCGCCGTCGCCCCGGCCAAGCGTGTGCCGACCACCCGTCGCCGCACGGCACCAGCCCACCGGAGGCACCTGCGCCGGGTGTACCCCGTTCTCACGGTTCACAGGGTCGGTGCCGAGGCGCTCGCAGTCGTCGCCTTCGCCCCGGCCATGCGCGTGCCGATCACCCGTCGCCGCACGGCGTCAGCCCACTGGCCGCATCCGTGCCGGGCACGCCCCATTCTCACGGTTCATAGGGTTGGCGTCGAGGCGCTCGCATTCGTCGCCTTCGCCCCGGCCAAGCACGTGCCGGCCACCCGCCGCCGCGGGGCGCCAGTCCACCGGCCGCACCTGCGCCGGGCGCCCCCCGTTCTCACGGTTCACAGGGTTGGTGTCGAGGCGCTCGCATTCGTCGCCTTCGCCCCGGCCATACGCGTGCCCACCACCTATCGCCGCGCGGCGCCAGCCCACCGGCCGCACCTGCGCCGGGCACACCCCGTTCTCACGGTTCATGGGATTAATGTCGAGATTCTCCGATGCCTCACCGTCGCCCCGGCCCGGTGACCGCCGACCGTCCGGCGTGGCACGGCACCTGCCCGCCAGCCGTGTCGACGCCGACACCAATGCGTCCTCATTCTTCATGGAATTGATGCCGCGGTTCTCCCGCGCGTCTCCTGCCGGGCTCGCCGGCGCTACTTCGCAACCCGGTTGCCGCCGGTTTCGCGTGGCCACGCCCGCCATCAATATTCATGTTATGATAACTAACCGATCGCCCGCAACGAGGCAAGCAAAACGGCCCCACCGAAACCTGCCGAGCGCGCGCCGCCAACCATCCCGTTGTCATCAATCGTCTGACCCTCGGCCGTGTCCGCCGCGCCGCACCTGGAACCGGCGGAGCAATCCCTTCCGGTCCTCGCGCCAGAGCACCACCAAGCACCGCACCGATCTATACCGTCACGCCGACACCAGACAGATGGACTGGCTCGGTTGAACACGCCCCACTTCCTGCCATACTCGCCGCATGAACACATACAGCGTTGAGCGTGTCGAGGGCGGCTTCAAGGTAAGGGTGACAGGGCCACGCGGCGGCCCGGGTCACCTGATAGAAGAGCTTTTCGCGACAGAGGCCGAAGCCGAATCGTTCGCGAAAGCCCAGCACTTGGTCGAGACCGGCATGCTCGGCGCGTCGCCGGAGGATCGGCCTCCTTGACGGCGACCAAACGCCTTCCCCGCCCGCAAGACCCGATCCGGCCCGGCTAGCCGATCGTGCACATTGCGACCCGCCAGATGGTCGATGCCGCGGATGTCGGAACGGACCGGTGTCGCAATGTCCGATTGGGGGCCGCCAACGTGACCGAGGCCGCCTGCCACTGCGGCGCGGTCCGCCTCATAGGCGACGTCGCGCCAACCGAGGTGATTGACTGCAATTGCTCGATCTGCCGCACGCTATGGCGTGCTCTGGGCTTATTATTGTCCCTGACTGGTTGACCTGGTACCAGCCACCCGACTTCGTCCTACCGATCTTTCCTCTTATTGCGGCCCGGCCAATCCTCCGAAAGGCCCGGGGAAACGATACCGGTCGGTCTGTGGTCTTGGTCTGGAGCAATTACGACCTTTCATGGGGCGCATTCTCAGGACGAGGCGACCGACATCGTTATGTCTCGCATAAAGGGTGCGCTCACCGCAGTGCCGGGTGTCCGGGTCGTATCAGGTTCCCCTACCGAGGTTAACATCGAGACAAGAATTGCGTACATGGGCCTGTGGAGTATGTGGTTTGGTATCTCGAAAGTCAATATTTCCGTTAAAAGTGCTAGTGGTCCGCGTGGCGGGATCTTGATTTTCTATAGAGTCAGCATAATCAGATTGTTTGTGCTAGGTCTGTTGGTCAGCTGCTTTTGGTTTTTTGCGATTATCTTGAGTGGATTTACCGAGAGAAATCTGATCTTTGGCATCCGAGGAGTATTCATTTTGTTTTTCGTCGGACAACTCTTTGCAGTCATGCAGTTTTCTGAATGGTTACATATTGGTTCGTCGCGATAATTCCGCACGAGGCCCTTAGCCGAGGCAAGACCGCATGTCCGTGCACGGAGGATCGAACCCACTTTGCGCCGCTGGTTCCGCCACCGATGTTTATATGTGGGATGACCGCACATCGAATTTCATCGTTGCCGAAGTTGCGATTGCGTCACTCATTGGTCCGCCGTCGATAAAACCATCTACCGGAGTCGATAAAACCATCTACCGGATGGGAGTGAACGCCCGGCTGATGCCACGCGATGACGTTGCTCGCGCACGCCTGCGTTTCCTCGACGGTGCGGATACCGAAAGGTATTTGGACCACGTGTAACGACATCTCCCTGAAATTGCGACCTCCGTCGGCACGCCATCTGTGGTCAGGTCCCACGGTGACATCTTCAACGGCGAGAAACCGCAACGTCGCTACCCGGCTTGTCGCCACGCCAGCAGATGATCCACCGCACCCGGCAGATCGAACCTCGGCCGATACGTCGTGTCCGCACTGATCTTCCCAATATCCATTGCGCCACGATCAAACCCCGTGTGGCTTTCGACGTTCCACGCCTCGCCCACTGCCGCGCGGCGCCAGCGAAAACCGGGCAGCCGCATTTCCAGCACGCGGCACCAATCCTCGGCGGTGGTCGCGCGGCCGGTCGCCAGATTGTAGACGGTCCGGGGTAGCAACGTCTTGTCAGCGATCGCCACCAAACCCGCGGCGATATCGCGCGACAGCGTGTAATCGCCGCGCCACGGCGGCCCCACCACGGCCGCGATTCCCGCTGCCGCCAGCTCCAGCGTTTGCAACATCGGCGACAACGTATCGCGCGCACCCGTCGCGTATTCCCACGGCCCGTAAACCACCCCCAGCCGAGCCGCCGTGAAGCTCACGCCCTGCGTTTCCGCAATCCGCGCCAGGATCGATTCAGCGGCAAACTTGGTCAGCCCATACAGCGCCACCGGCGCCGGCCGCAACGCATCCTCATCCATCACGTCAACCGTGGCCGCGGATGCGCCATAGACCGCGCCTGAGCTGGGGTAGACGAACCGCTTCACACCACGGCGAGCGGCGGCCATCAGCGCATCGACTGCCCCCTGGATATTGACCGCGACGATGGACCCGGGATCCGCCATCTCGCGTCGTGCTCCGGCAGTGATCACCGCACAGTGGATCACCGCCTCGATCGGCCGCATCGTCAGGGCGCGCGACAGGTCGGCATCCGACAGAATGGACCCGCCGATCAGCGTGAACCGCCCCGGCAAACTCGCAAACTCCCGCTCCGCGCGCGCGGGCAGCGGAATCCGATCCAGCCCCACCACGTCGCGCCCGGCCGCCAGCAGGTGTTCCACGACGTTGAGTGCGACGAAGCCCGCCGCGCCAGTCACAAGTATTGCCATGCGCAGGATTACAGCGTTCCACGGTCGACTGCGCAAGCCGGCCTATCCATTCCGCAACCATGACGAATTGGCGCCCGACGGTCCCCCCGACGCCGCATCACGTCATCGCCCGCGCAGGCGGGCCATCCACGACTTCCTTGCTGCCAACGGCAAAGTCGCGGATGGGCCGTCTGCGCGAGCCATGACGTTGAAGAGTCAATCCTATCGCCATCTGGCATTATCGATAAATCTCGTCGAAAACCGCACGCCACCGAAATCGCAATAACCCGCCCGCCACGCCTCGCGCCGAGCCGTTTCGCTGCCTATCGCGATCCCCCCGGCCGCACGCCCGCCGCCAGCCGGGCATCGATCGCCCCCACCACCGCCGGCAACTCGCCAATCCCATCAATCACGAAATCCGCGCCCGCCGCCATCAATACCGTCCCAGCCCGCGCGCGATGGGCAACCCGTTCCGCCTCCGGCAACCCCGCCAACTCCGCCGCCGACAACCCCACCTCGTTCCCGGTCAGCGTCACCCCCACCGTCCAGGTGCCTGCCGCCACGCCCTCGCCGATGCCCGGCACCGTGTCATCCACCTTCACCACGGTCGCCGCCGGCCATACGCCCAGCGTCGCCATCGCATACCACAGCATCAGCGGGCTCGGCCGTCCCGCGGGCAAATCCCCAGCGCACACCGTCAACTCCGGCGCATACCCGGCCGCCGCCGCGAGCGGCGCCAGCTCCGCCATGATCGCCCGCGTATATCCCGTGGTCGCACCGATCCGCAGCCCCCGTTCACGCAGCGCCGCCACTGCCTCGACCGCACCCGGAATAAGATCCGCGTGGTCCCGCACCGCCGCCACGTTCATCGGCTCGAACACGCGAAAGATCGCGTCGACATCCGCCTCGTTGAAATCCCGTCCGTGCTGCGCCCGCCACGCCTCCGCAACCGCAGGCGCATGGCCCACCGCGCGGATATGGTCCCACTTGGCCATCCCCATCGGCCCGCGCGCATCAGCGACGCCGATCGTCACGCCGAACGCCGCGAACGCCCGCACGAAGGCTCCCATCGGCGCGCGGCTACCGTGATCCACCACGGTGCCCGCCCAGTCCAAAATCACAGCTTGCAGCTTCATCTTTCCCTCGCGTGCGTTGGCGTCGGCAGTCCCAGCAGATCCGCGATCGTTTCTTCGGCGATGGCGAACCCGGTGCTCGCGCCCGTGCCACTGGTCACCATCACCAACCGCACCCCCGGCATCGGCGTCTCATGGAACGCCACGTCCGGGCCCGAGGGATACACGCCCACCCATCGCTCGATCACGTCGGGTTGCGGAATGTCCAGGACGGCACTCAGCTCCGCCAGCATCCGATCGTCAACGTCGCGCGGCTGGAACGGATCGGGCGAGGCTGCGTAATGATGGCTGTCCCCCACCACCAACGACCCGTCCGCGCTCTGCACCGCGATCAGGTGAATGCCGTCCGCCAGCCACGCCGCCTGCTCATTTTCCAACCGCTCTCGTAACGATAACAACGATGCGCAGCCGGCATAACCCAGATACCGCAGCAGCCCCAGATCGCTCATCACCGGTGCCGGCAGCACCCAGCCAGGCGCCGCCACGCGCAGCATATGCAGCTTGCATAGCGTGATCTGTCGCCGCACCATGATCTGCGGAAACAGCGTGAACAAATCAGGCCCCGGACAAACCACGATATGCGGCGCCCCAAACCGCCCGGCCGAGGTCTCCACCACGCCCGACCCCACCGCATGCACCGCGACGCGCGGCAGCAGCGTCACGCCGCGCGCCTGCGCCAACCACGCGGTCAACAGCGGAATGGCTGTGCGGCTCTCCACCCGCAGTTCATGCGGACTTTCCAGCGCGCCCAGCAGGTCAGCGCGCAGCGGATGCCCGATCGCATTCCCCCGCAGCACCCGGCAGCCCTCGCCCATCGGTCCCGCCGCGAATTCTTCCAGGCAGCGCAGCGCCTCCGGCCGGCGCGCACACATCAGCAGCCCGCGCTGCACCACCTCGATCCCCGCCGCCGCCGCCACCTCCGTCCACACATCGCGCGACCGCAGCGCCCGCTGCCAGGTAAGCCCAGCCTCCTGGCCCGTCACAGTAATGAACCCAAAGTTCCGCACCGAGGCGCCGATCGCCCGCGCCTGCCGCTCCAGCACGCCGACACGCAACCCCTGCCGCGCCGCCGCCAGGGCATGCGCCAAGCCGATGATGCCCGCCCCGACAACCAGACAATCGAACGCGCCTTCCATCCCCAACCCCACCACAAAACCGGACGGCGGAAAAGCCATGCCCTCGGGCGCTTGACCCGGGGGGCAGCGCCTTCCGTCGCCGCGGACCGACGGGCCAAGCCACACTTTCCCGCCGCACCTGCATGGCCTAAAAACACCACATGTCCGCACCCCTCCCCGCCGTCAGCCTGGTCGCCGTGCCATCACGCCGCCGCCGCACCATCGAACTCGCGCAGGAGATCGACCGCCGCGGCTTCACCGGCATCTGGGCACCCAGCATCTTCGGCAACATGTCGCTGTGCGAGGCGCTCGCCTGGAACACCACGCATATCCCATTCGGCACCGCCATCACACCGATCTACCAGCGCTCGGTGCTCGACTTCGCCCAGAGCGCCGCGTTCCTGCACGAGGTTTCCGCCGGCCGCTTCCACCTGGGCATCGGCATCGCCCACGCGCCATCCTACCTGCGGCTCGGCGTCACCCCGGGCAAACCGCTGTCAGACACACGCAACTTCGTCGACCGGCTGCGCGCCGAGAAAGACCTGGGTGCCATGCCGCCGGTGATCCTCGCCGCGTTGCGCTTGCGGATGGTTGCGCTGGCCGGCGAGATTGGCCAGGGCGTCGTGTTCGCCAATGCCGCCCGATCCCACATGGCCGCCTCACTCGCGGTACTCCCGCCATCGAAACGAACCGCCGCCGATTTCTTCATCGGCAACATGCTGCCCACCTGCATCACCGACGACGTCGACGCCGCGAAAGCCGTCCTGCGCCGCGCGCTGACCTCCTACGCATTCCGCCCGAACTACCGCAACTACTGGAAAGAAGCCGGATACGTCGAGGAAATGGCCGCGATCGAGCGCGCCATCGACGAAGGCCGCAACGACGACGTGCCAACCTACCTGACCGACCGCTGGCTGGCCGACTGCACCCTGTTCGGGCCGCCCAACAAGATCCGTGATGGCATCGAAGCCTGGCGCGAAGCCGGCGTTCACACACCGATCATCGTGCCCTCGTCGGCCGCCGGCAACCAGCTCAAGGCGTTCGAGGAAATCTTCGCGACATTCGTCGCCGGATGAAGCTCTCCCCCTCCCCTTGAGGGCTTGGGCCGCGAAACGGCCCAAGCCCTCAAGGTGAGGGGCAGAGTTTCATCCGGCGACGGCCGACCCGCCCGACGCACTTGCCCAACCGTTACGCTACGTGCAATCGCATCGGCAGGCTCGCCAGCCCACGCAGCGTGTTGTTGTACCGCCGCCGCGGCGTTCCCACGATCTCGATCCGTGCCACTTTGCGTGCCAGCGCCGACAGCACGACCTCGGCTTCCAACCGAGCCAGCACAGCGCCAACACAACCATGGATCCCGGCGCCAAACCCCACATGCCCCGCGGCACGGCGGGAGATGTCGTAGCCATCCGGCAACTCCCATCGGCGCGGGTCGCGGTTGGCGGCGCCCAGGAACAGCAACACCTTGCGTCCCTCGCCGATCGTTTCGTCCCCACCCGCCACGCAACCAATCACCGCCTCGCGTACCGTGGTGCGGAAGAACGTCTGCACCGGGCTTTCCAGCCGCACCGCTTCCTCGAACGCGCCGCGCGCCAGCATCGGATCTGACCGCAGCCGTTCAAACTGCGCCGGAAACCGAGCCAGACAATACAGCACCGCACCCAAGCCGTTGACGGTCGTATCCACCCCGGCGGTCAGCAGTGAGCGCACCAGGATCTCGGCCTCGTCGCGCGTCACCTCACCGGTGTCGGCCGCGGCATGGATCACCGCGCCAAATCCCACCGGCGCCAAAGCCTCACGGCGCGACTGCGCCTGCACCCATTCCAGCACCGGCGCCGCATCACGCACCGCCGCTTCAAAAAACGCATTCCGCGGACCAAACGAGTTGAACACCATATTACCATATGGCAGCAGGAAGCGCCGATTCTCCCGCGGCATCCCGACCGCATCGGGGAACACCGCCAGTGGATATGCCTCCGCCAGGTCCGTCACCGCATCGAAACTATCACGTTCCAATAACGCATCGATCAGCGCATCGGCCGCGGCGGCGAAATCGACCCGCAGCGCGCGAACTGCGGCCGGCGACAACACGCGATCCATCAGCTGGCGCGTGCGATCGTGCAACGGCGGATCGGCTTCCAGCAGCAGACTCGGCAGCCGCCAAGGTTTTTCCCGCGCAAAATCCGACAGTCCGACACCACGCGCCGATGAAAAATCGCCCCAGTTCATCAGCGCCGCCTGCACGTCCGCGTAACGAGCAACAGCGAACAGATCGTAACGTGGCAAATACACCACCGGCCCCGCATCACGCAGCGCCGCATGCGCGGGGAACGGATCGTCGAAGAAGGTTTGGCAGAATGGATCGATGTCGAGGCTAGGAATCGCCATCACGCCGCACCCCTACGGCACACACAGTGCCATCAGGCCACGCAAATCCGCCAGCACATCCAGCCGGTCGATCTCACCCCGCAGGTCCGCCGCGCGGCCACGCCCGAGGATCGGCTCCGCCAACGCACCGAACTTTTCCCCCAGCCGCCGCCCCTGCTCGGCCAGGTCGGCCGCGGGCACGCCAGAGTCATGCTGCGCCGTCAACCGCGTTCCATCGGTCAGCTCGAGCGTCAGCTCCGCCCGCGTATTGCCGATGCCAGGCCGGAACTCCAGCTCCACCTTGTCGCGCAACGCGATCAACACAGGATCCGCTGCGGTCGCCCGCGCGTAGCTGGTCAGGCCGCCGGTATCGACGCCGGCCAGCGCCATCGCCGTGGTCAGGCGCAGGCTGAACTTCGCCTCCAGCCCGGTCACCGGCGCCGGAATGTTGCAGACACGATCACACGCCTCGTCAAGCATCAGATGGATCCGTGCCACCTTGTCCGGCGTCACCCCATGCTGCGCACGCAGCTTGCGCGCGGTCTCGATCGGCGCATGCGTCAGGTAGCACGCTGCATGGTACTTGAACAGATTGTTACGGATATAATAACCGCCCGGCGGCGCTGAAAATGCCTGCTCCGGATTGAAGTCCGGGCTGTGCGTGCGGGCAAAGCCCTGGGCGCATTCCAGCACATCGGCCCGGCTGGTAAAGCCGCGCGCCGCCAGCCTGGCCGCCAGCAACCCGTGATGCGCCGCCTTCCCCGCATGCAGCGGCTTGCACATCGTACCAAACATCGACTTCAGCCCCGCCGCCTGGGTCCCCGCAATCCCCAGCGCGGTCGCTGACTGTTCCGCATGCAACCCCAGCAGATGCGCGCACGCCGCCGCCGCGCCAAAGCTGCCGACCGTTGCGGTGGCGTGGAATCCCAGCACATCGTAGTGCCCGGGCGAGATCGTCGTGCCGATGCGGCATTGCAGCTCATAACCCGCAACAAACGCCGCGATCAGCGCGGCGCCGCTGGCCCCGCGCGCCTCGGCCAACGCCAGCAGCGCCGGCAGGATCGCCACCGAGGGATGGCCCGGCATTGCCATGTTCACGTCATCGAAGTCCAGCGCATGCGCCGCCGCGCCATTGACCAACGCCGCGGACGCCGCCGGCAGCCGCGTCGCATGGCCGATCACCCCGGCTTCGTCGCGCCCGCCCTGCTCCGCCATCTCCGCCAACAACATCTGCGTCAGCGGCTCCGACGCGCCAGCCAACGTGCAAGCGACATAATCCAGCACGCATTGCCGCGCCAACGCACGCACCTCATCCGGCAGATCGGCATACGTCAGCCCATGCGCCTGCTCACACAGCGCCCGCGTCAGCCCTTGCGCGGCGATATCGGTGATTACGTTCATTGCACTTCCTCCCGACGCCGTCAGCGTCCCTGGAAATTCGGCTTGCGCTTCTCATTGAACGCAGCGATGCCCTCACGGCGATCCTCGGTCGGCACCATCCGGTTATACGCCTCGATCTCGAACATCATTCCGGTGGCAAGATCAACGCCGAGCCCCTGGTTCACCGTGTGCTTGATCTGGCGCACCGAGATCGGTGCGTTGGCGGCGATCGCCGCCGCGGTCTCCAGCGCATCGCTCAATAACGCGTCCGCCTTGCAGATGCGATTGACCATGCCCCAGTCATACGCCTGCTCGGCGGAGAACGGTCGGCCGGTCAGCAATATTTCCTTCGCACGCCGCGCGCCCACCGCGCGCGGCAGGGTCTGCGTGCCACCGGCGCCCGGCATGATCCCCAGCGTCACTTCGGTCAGCGCGAACCGCGCGTGGTCCGCCGCATAGATGAAGTCGCCGCACAGCGCGATCTCCATCCCGCCGGCGAACGCGGCACCGTTCACCGCGGCGATCACCGGCACCGGGCAATTGATCACCGCGCGGATCGCGCGTTCGAAGACAAGGTGCTGATCCTGCCATTGCGCATCGGTCATGCCGTTGCGCTCTTTCAGATCGCCCCCGGCACAGAACACCCGCGACCCCGATCCGGTCAGCACCACCACGCGATACGCACGCGGCGTCGCTGTCAACCCATCGAACAGATCGAGCAGGTCAAGCCCCATCTGCGTATTCATCGCATTCGCCGCCTCGGGTCGGTTCAGCGCAACCAGCAACGTGTGCGGCTGCGGTTCCGACAATTCCAGCGTCGCGTAGGTCTTGGCCATCAGGCGCGTTTCCCCGGTGTCGGTAGCGAGGTCAGAGCAGATGCGGTGCGTCGGAAACCGCGGCACTGTACACCTCTCACGCTCTTCGCGGGAGAGGTCGAGGCGCGCAGCGACAAGGGTGAGGACCGAGCCGCCCGCACAACCCTCACCCGCCTCGCTCCGCGCGCCGACCCCGCGAAGAGCGGGAGAGCGATACATCACTCAAACCGCCGCCAGCACACGCTCGATAAACCCATCCACCGCTGCCGGATCAATCCAGCGCATCACCGCAACGATCTCATTCCCAGGATCGACCCACGTGATATTACCCCCGGCCCCAACGGCAAACACACAATCCTCCGGCGCATGCGCATATCGCAGCCGCCGCGTATTCAACCACCACAGCAACCCATAGGCCGGGTTCAGCGCGCACGGCACCACCGACTGCGCGACCCACGCCTCCGGCAGCACCCGCACGCCATCCCACAGCCCCCGCGCCAGCATCAGCATCCCGACGCGCGCCTGGTCCTCCGCGTGGATCTCGATCCCACCGCCCCAATGCGACCCGCCGGCAACCGACTCGATCATCCCCCCGTCAATCGCAACCAACGACGTCCGATAGCCATGCCAGCGCCAATCGCCCGACGCTCCGATCGGGCGCATGATCCGCTCGGCGAACACAAGCGGCAGCGGCTGGCGAAACCGCCGCAGCAGCGCCAAGCTGAGCCGGTTCACCCGCACGTCGTTATATTCCCAGAACGTGCCCGGCGTCCGCAGCGCCCGCCGCTCGCCCTTCGCCGCGCCGCGTCCCTCGGTCGCCAGGCTGCGGTTGTGATCGATCACGTCGGACTTGCCGAACAGCTCGCCCGACCACTCCGAGGTCTGCTCCAACAGATGCCGCCAGGTGATCGCGCCGTTATGCGGTCCGTCGAACCCCCCGTCATCCACCGTGCGGCGCACCGGTTCGTCCAGATCGCCGATCAGTCCGTCGGCCACCGCCACGCCCGCCAGCAGGCTCAGATAGCTCTTGGCCACGCTGAAGGTGAAATCGACCTGCCGCGTGTCACCCCAGGACGCGATCCGCTCACCGCGGCGCAGCACCACTCCATTGGGCGCGCCGCGCGCGCGAATCGGCCCGAGGATCTCGTTGTGCGGCGGCCGCTCGAAAAAGCCACCCTCGATGTGCGCGCGCAGATCGCGCGGCCATGGGGTCTTGTGCGCCTCGGCGAAGCGCACCGCCTCGGCCAGCGGCGCGGCGTCCAACGGCATCGTCCGATCTCCTCCCCAGGCCCCGCGGTATGTCGCGGCGGTATTCCGCTGCGCACCTAAGGGGCGCATACTGCACGCGTTGGGGTGAATCAACTGAGGGCACAAAGTGGCCGGACTCGATCGCGATACCAAGCGAACGGCGTTGCTTGCCAGTCCGCTGTTCCAGGCGATGCGTCCGGCCGAGCTGGACGGCATCCTGCAATTCTCCAACGAACGCCGCGTCAAGCGCGGCACGACGATCCTTCAGAAGGGCGACCCCGGTGATTCGATGATGGCGGTGCTGCGCGGCCGCGTGCGCATCAGCGCGATCTCCAGCGACGGCAAAGAGATCACGCTCAACGTCATCAATCCCGGCGAGGTGTTTGGCGAGATCGCGCTATTGGATGGCCAGCCGCGCAGCGCCGATGCCAGCGCGATCGAGGACACCACGCTGCTGGTCGTCGAACGGCGGCACCTGGTGCCGTTCCTGCGCGCCAATGACGACCTGTATCTCCGCCTGCTGGCGGTGCTGTGCGACCGGTTGCGGCGCACCAGCATGGCGCTGGAGGCGATCGCCCTGCTCGACCTGCCGGGGCGGCTGGCGCGCCTGCTGCTGAAACTGGCCGGCGACTACGGTCGCCCAGCACCCGGCGGGGTGCGCATCGACGTGAAGCTGTCGCAGCGCGATCTGGCAACGCTGGTGGCCTCGACGCGCGAGAGCGTCAACAAGCAGCTTCGCGTCTGGCGCGAGGAAGGCGTGCTGCACCTCGACGCCGGTTACGTGGTGTTGCGCCGCCCGGCCGAACTGCGCACGCTGGTGGAGTAGCGGCGCATGACGGGACTGGAATCGTTGCGGTTGCAACGGGTCGTCGATCGGCTGCTGGCGCCGTGGCAGCGGACGACCGGTCCGGGCGTGACCATCGGTGTCGTGCGCGACGATGCGCTGGCCGTGCACCGCGCCGCCGGCATGGCCAGCATCGAGCTGGGCGTTCCGATCGGTCCAGGAACGACCTTCCGCATCGCCTCGGTCAGCAAGCAGTTCACCTGCGCGGCGATCCTGATGCTGGCGGCCGAGGGCAAATTGCGCATCGAGAACGATGTGCGCGATCACATTGCCGGATTCCCTGATCTCGGCCATCGCATCACGCTGGCGCACCTGATGCACAACACCAGCGGCATCCGCGACATGCTGGAGATCATGCGCCTGGGCGGCGTCGATCTGGGCCAGCCGTGCCAGCCGGAGGATTTGCTGGAGAGCGTCTGCCGCCAGCGCGGGCTGAATTTCTCCCCCGGCACGCGCTATCTCTACAGCAACTCCAACTTCATGCTGCTCGGGCGCATCGTCGAACAGGTCAGCGGCGAAAGCTTCGCCGCATTCCTTGACCGCCGCATCTTCGCCCCGCTCGGCATGACCATGACGCGCCATACCCCGCGCACCACCGAGTTGGTGCGTGGCCTCGCCACGGGTTATTTCCCGGCGCCCAACGGATGGCGACGGGCGCTGCACAATTTCCCGCTACACGGCGAGGGCGGACTGGTGTCGTCGGTCGAGGACCTCGCGTTATGGCACGCGCAGTTCGGTCTGCCGCGGCGCCACGGCGATGCGCTGGCCGCGGCGCTGACCACGATGACACCGTTCGTCAACGGCGCGCCCAGCACCTATGCGCGCGGCCTGCGTCTCGAAACCTATCGCGGCGTGTCCACTGTCGGCCATGGCGGGCTATGGCCCGGGTTCAAGACCGCCTTCGTGCGCCTGCCGGACCACCACGCCGCGGTGATCTGCATCAGCAACGACGCGACCTCCGATCCGCACGATCTGGCGTTCCAGGTGGTGGATGCGCTGATCGAGGGCGCGCCCGGCGTGCGTGCGGCGCCGCCGGTGCCGGACTGGGCGGACGCCGTGGCGCTGGCCGGGCGCTACCTCAACCGCGATACCAACGCGACGGTCGATGTTGCGCACGATGCAAAAGACCGTGTCACGGCCGGCGTCAATGGCGTCGTGATGGCCTTGCGGCAGACCGCGGACGGGCGCCTAGCGACCAGCAGCGGCTCCGGCGATTTCACCCTATGTTTCGGCGGTGCATCGATCGAAGTGGAACGCGACGCCGGCGTTACGGAGACCCTGCATCGCGTCACGCCCGGCGCACGCCTGCCGGCGGACCTGCCCGGCCGCTATGCCAATGCCGATACCGCCGCCACCTGGACGATCACCACCACCGAGACCGGCGCGGAGTTGCGTGCCGCCGGCCCGCTGCTGCTGGCGTCGGGCGCATGGGAGATCGAGCCGGTCGACGGTGACTATATTCGTATCTACACCCCGCTGACGCTGTACCGCGGGTGGCTGGACACGCGTGTTCTGCGCGATGCCGCGGGGGGTATCTCCGGTCTGCACGTTGATGGCGGGCGGGCGAAGGGGCTGGTGTTCGCGCGGGTTGAGTGAGCCAGCGCTGTAGTCGCAGTCTCCCACCAGCGGCCGAAAGTTTCGACTCTCCACCCGTCATGGCGGCGAAGCATGCCCCGAAGCGGGTCAAGCGCTGATAAGTCTCACAAGTCAGCCAATTGCGCGTTACAGTCATGACCCCTTTTACCACACTACCGGTGCCGCGCCGTCAGCGCGCGCACTCGACAACCACAGTCCCGACCTTGCCACCCCGCTCCACCTCCAAATGTGCCGCCGCCGTCTCGTACAACGGGAACCGCGCCGCCACCGACAGCACCCGCCCCGACACCGCAACGAAACGTGCAATGTCGGACTGCGCGCGCCTGCGGGTCTCATGCGGCGACCCCGGCAGCGACATCGAATGCAGCGCGATGTTGTTCTGCATCAATTCGCGCATCGGCACCTTCGGCGCACGGTCGCCGTTCGATGCGTAAACCGCGATGCTTCCATTGGCGCGCACCGCACCAAGCGTCGCCGCCATGTTGCCGCCGAAATCGACATCGACCACGTGATCGACGCCGACCCCATCGGTGATCTCGCGCACCCGCTCGGCGACGTTCTCACGCCGGTAGTCGATGACATGATCGGCGCCGCCCTGACGCGCGCGCTCGGCCTTCTCGGGCGAGCTTGCGGTGGCGATCACCGTCGCGCCGGCCCACTTCGCCAACTGGACCGCGTAGTGTCCGACCGCGCCGGCGCCACCGGTGATCAGCAGCACGCGCCCCTGCACTGGCCCCGCCAGGAAAATGCAACGATGCGCGGTCATGCACGGCACGCCGAGCGTCGCGCCCTCGGCGAACGAGACATGCGCCGGCAACTCGGTCACCAGGTCCACATCCAGCGCAATATATTCGGCCGCAGTGCCCATCCAGCGACCGTTGCGCTGGCCGTTGTAGAGCCAGACGCGCTTGCCCAGCCAATGCGCCGGAACGCCAGGCCCGACCTCCTCCACCACGCCGGCGCCGTCGCTGTTGGTGATGACGCGCGGATACTCCATCGCGGGCGGGCCCCGACGCCGATATGTGTCGGACGGGTTTACGCCGGAGGCTTCCAGGCGCACCCGCACCTCGTTGGGACCCGCATGTGGGGTGGGAATTTCACCGCAGGTCAGCACCTCGGCGGCGGGACCTTGCCGGTCATACCAGACAGCGCGCATTGGAATCCTCCGGATCGGTCAGGGGAGCATAGCGCCGCGCCGCCTGCCGGACAGCCTGTGGTCCGGCGTTTGCACGAAACACGCCGAAACCGCATCCTGCCGTGGCAACAATTGCCCGCATGCCCAAACCCTAAGCACGAGGTGCCGCATGTCTGCCCCCCGCCGGCCGCGTGCTTGCCCCGACCGAGCTGCACGCCCTGTCGCGCCGCGCCAACCTGCCGGGCGCGCTGCGGCTGGGCGTGCGCGCCACGCTGTTGCTCGGCACCGAAGGGTGGCTCGCTGTCGCCGGCCCGTGGACTGTCGTGCCCGCCTTCCTCACCTTCGGCCTGATCCAGGTGGCGCTGTTCGCGCCGGCACACGAAATGATGCACCAGACAGCGTTCGCCTCGCGCCGCGTCAACGCGATCTTCGGCCGGCTGGCCGCGTGTCCATCGCTGCTGAATCTGCATTTCTACACCAGCTTTCACCTGGCACATCACCGCAACACGCAGATCCCCGGTGAAGACCCCGAGCTTGACCTGGCGCCCACCGACAATGTCCGCGGTTACGTTTGGCGCGTGCTCGGCATCCCGTATTGGCGTTTGCGTCTACGCGTCATCCGCGACTGCTGTCGCGGCGACCTTGGCGCCTACCCCTATGTCACCGCCAAGGCCACGCCGGGCGTGATCACCAGCGTCCGCGTAATGAGCGCCGTGATGGTCGGCGGCGCTCTCGCCTCCGCATTGGCGTTCGGCTGGCGCGCACCGTTGCTGTTCTGGATCGGTCCGCAACTGCTCTGCCAACCCTTCCTGCGTGCCTATGTGCTGGCCGAGCACATCGGCTGCGCAGAGCACCGCAACGGCCTGACCAACACGCGCACCACGCTCACCAATATGGCGGTGCGGTTGCTGATGTGGAACATACCGTACCACGCCGAGCACCACCTGTATCCGTCGATCCCGTTCCATCGCCTGGCTGACGCACACGCGGCGCTGCGCACGCGCCTCGGGTTTGTGCAGCCTGGCTATGCGCGCTGGCACCTGGGCCTGCTGCGCCAATTGCGTGGATGAAGCAAAGCCGGGGCTTCGCCCCGGACCCCACAAAGGGCGCTGCCCCTTGGATCCCCGCCAAGGGCTCCGCCTCTGGTGGGGGTCCAGGGGGCAAAGCCCCCTGGCGGGGTCCGGGGCAGAGCCCCGGCCTTGCTCCCACGATCGTCAGTTGCTGACCGTAGACGGCCAGATCTTCTTCGGATTCTTGCCCATCGAGAACGTCTTGGGATCGGATGAGACGAACTCGTAGACGCCTGGCTTGAACGACGCACATTGGCCGTAAGTATCGCAGGATATCGGGCCGCTCAGTCCCTCGAACTTCGTTGCGAACACGGCGTCCCGCAGTGCTTTCCTGCCAATATAGACGTTACCATCCTTGTCGGTCTTTGCCACCTTGGTGATTGCCTTGATGGCCAGCTCCGCCGCGTCGTAGGCGTTGGCGTGGTAGCCGGAGATCGGCCCCTCGCCATATGCTTTCCTGTATTTCGCGACGAACGCCGGATAGCCTTTGCCCATGGTTTCAGGTGAAACATCGGAATAGCAAAGCTGGAACCCGACGATTGCCGGACCCACGGCCTCGACGAACTCCGCGGCCCCGAGCGAACCGCCGCCGATCAGGGTGGTATGCTCCAGGCCAGGAATTTCCTTCGACTGCCGCAGCAACTGTGCGGCGGCGGCAACAAAGATCGGCATGTAGAACACGTCCGGCTTTGCCGCGGCGACCTTGGTCAGCACCGGATGCATGTCGACATCGGTTGGCGCGACCGCCTCCTCCGAGACGACCTTGCCACCCAGCTTGATGAAGTTCCTGGCGGTCACCTTGGCGAGTTGCTGCGCATACGGACTGCCGTCGTGCACCGTGGCGATGGTTCGCGCCTTCAATACTGTGTAGATGTACCGTGCATCCGACGCGCCCTGATCGATATCGCTCGCGATCGTGCGGGCGAAGCCGTCATACTGCGGACCGCGATCCGGCGCGGTGAGCGACGGCGCCGAGCACGCCGTGCAGACGTTGACGATGCCCTGCGCCCACAGGATCGGCGCGGCTGGCGTGGCCGCGCTCGAGCAGGCGCCGCCCAGCACGATGACGATCTGCGGATTGGACGCGAGTTTGGTCGCCGCGGTCTGGCCGCCCTCGGCGTTGCAGGTGTCGTCCTCAACACTGAGCTTGACGGGATGGCCGAGCAGTTTGTTGCCGATATCGGCGAAGGCGATCTCGGCGCCGCGCTTGGAGTCGAGGCCGAGCGCGGTGTCCGGACCGGATATCACCCAATAGCCGCCGATCTGGATCGGGGCGCCTTTCGGTATTTTGATGACACCGATATCGTCGGTCGCCGGACCGACCGTTTGCGCCGCATACAGTGGATGGGCCAACAACAGCACCAGCCCGACCAAGACGGTTCGGACCAAGCACCGACGCAACATTGCAGCAGTCATTTGCGCTCCAACTCCTGGCAAGGGTTCCAAGAGACGGGCGCTTCCCCCAACGGCTTTGCGACTTGGCAGTGCAACACATAAGCACACGCCGCATGGCAACAATGCAGCAGCCCCGCAACGGAAGTCAACGATTAGTATCAGCCCCGATGAGTATCAGCCATGTCGTGCGGTGCGGCTGGCCGCACGCTGCCCGGTTTCACCACAGCCGGTTTCGCGTAGGTGACCCGCGCCGTTGCGTCGATCCTACGGCCAGACCTTCTTCGGGTTCTTGCCGATTGAGAACGTCTTCGGATCCGCCGACACAAACTCGTAGACGCCAGGCTTGAACGAAGCGCATTGACCGTGAGTATCGCAGTCGATATGGCCGCTCAGGCCATCGAACTTCACCTTAAACACCGCGTCTCGAAGGGCTTTCTTGCCAATATACAGATTGCCGTCGCTGTCGGCCTTGGCAACCTCCGTAATTGCCGTGAATGCCATCACCGCCGCATCATAAGAGTCGGCATGGCCGTTCGAGATCGGCCCTTCGCCGAACTTCTTGGTGTATTTGGCGATAAACTCCGGATAGCTCTTGCCCATCGTTTCGGGTGAGATATCGATCGAGCAGATCCGGAATCCCACCACCACCGGGCCCGCGGCTTCGATGAAGCCGGGAGCGGCCAGCGACCCGCCACCGACCACGGTGGTGTGCTCCAGCCCTGGCGTCTCCTTCGACTGGCGCAGAATTTGCGCCGCGGCGGCGACGAAAACCGGGATATAAAGAGCATCCGGCTTTTCCGCCGCAACACGCGTCAGCACCGGATGCATGTCGATATCCGTGGGCGCTATGGCTTCCTGCGACGCCACCTTGCCGCCGAGCCTGGCAAAATTCCTCGCGGTAACAACTGTCAGTTGCTGGGCATAGGGACTGCCGTCATGCACGGTAACGATGGTGCGCGCCTTCAGTGCCTCATACATATACTTGGCGTCCGCCGCACCCTGATCGATGTCGCTTGCAATGGTGCGGGCGAAGCCGTCGTACTGCGGCCCGCGATCCGGCGCGGTGAGCGATGGCGCGGAGCAGCCGGTGCAAATGTTGACAATCCCGGCTTGCCACAGGATGGGAGCGGCCGGCGTTGCGGCGCTGGAGCAGGCGCCGCCCAGCACAATCACCGTCTGTGGGTTCGAGGCCAGTTTGGTCGCCGCCGCCTGACCGCCCTCGGCGCTGCACAGGTCGTCTTCCGCGTTGAACTTGATCGGATGCCCGAGCAGCTTGTTGCCGATATCAGCAATCGCAATGTCAACGCCACGCTTCGAATCCAGCCCAAGCGCGGTGTCGGCACCGGACATCACCCAATAGCCGCCGATCTGGATCGGGCCGCCCGCCGGTATCTTGATGACACCGATGTCGTCGGTCACCGGTCCGAGCGTTTGCGCAGCCGACAATGGATGAGCCAGCAAGGAAACCAGCCAGCCGACAACAACGGCGCGGGCAAGGCACCAGCGGATGACGGTGTAGGTCATTTGCGCTCCAACTCCTGGTCAAGGACTCCAAGAGACAGCACTTCCCCCAGCGGCTTTGCGGCGATGTGGCTTAACACATCCGCAAAAGACGTATGGCGAGCATGCAGTAGCCGCGCAACGAGAGTCAACGATTAGCTTCAGTCGGTAGCGACACAGTTTGAAATTGATGCAGGCAGGAATGTCCAGCCCAGCCTCGGCGCGCTCCCCCTACTCCGCCTCCAGCTTCTGCCGTGCCGCATGCAACGCGACCTGCTCTTCGGCGCTCAGCCTGGGTAGTTTCAAATCCAACTTGTCCAGCGCCTCGATCATCGCCGCACCCACCACCAGGCGGGTGAACCATTTGTTGTCCGCCGGCACCACGAACCACGGTGCATGCGGCGCGGCCGTCGCGGCGATCGCGTCCTGATACGCGGCCTGGTAGTCGTCCCAGTAAGCCCGCTCGGCAAGGTCCGAGCCGCTGAATTTCCAGTTCTTCTCCGGCTCGTCCAACCGTGCGAGGAAGCGGTGCTTCTGCTCTTTCTTCGACAGGTGCAGAAAGAACTTCAGCACCACGGTGCCCTGTTGCGCCAGATATCGCTCGAACGCCGCGATCGAGGCCAACCGCTCGTCCCAGATCTTCTTGCCGATCAGCTCCGGCGGCACGCGCTGCTTTTCCAGGATCTCCGGATGCACCCGCACCACCAGCACTTCCTCGTAGTGGCTGCGGTTGAAGATGCCGATACGCCCACGCTCGGGCAGCTTGCGTTGGGCGCGCCACAGGAAATCGTGTGCGAGTTCCTCCGGTCCCGGTGCCTTGAAGCTGGTCACCTGCACGCCCTGCGGGTTCACCCCGGACATCACGTGCTTGATGGTGCCGTCCTTGCCGGCGGCATCCATCGCCTGGAACACGCACAGCATCGACCAGCGGTCCTGCGCGTAAAGCTTCACCTGCAGCGCCGCCAGCCGCTCCACGCTGGTGTGCAGCAGCGCCTCCGCCTGCCGCTTGCTCAGGATCTGCCCCGCCGTGTCGGCCGGGTCGTGATGTTTCAGCTTGAAGTCCTTGCCGTGCCTGACACGATAGCGATCGAGCAACGCGCGCACCTGCTTGGGCGGGATCTCCAGCGCCTCGGCGATATCCGTGGTGGCATCCATCATGCACCCAATATCAGTACATAGTGTAAGACTATGGAGCCTCAGCCCGGCGGACGGAAGTGCACCGCGACGGCGCAGTGATCGGACAGCCGGTCCTTCCAGTCCTCCCCGGACTCGCGAAACACCTGCACGCTGAGCGTCGCCGGAGCCATCCATTGCGCCGCCGCCCCGCCGGCCAGGATGTGGTCGATGAACCGCTCGCCGCCCCAGCAGGGGCGGGACCGTCCCTCCGTGGCGCGGACCAGGGGCGCCGCCTCGCGCAATGCCGCGATCACCTGGTCCTTGTCGTCCATCCAGCGGTTGAAATCGCCGAGCACGATGAACGCCGCCCCCTCCGCCTTGCGCGCCGTGATCCAGGCCTCCAGCGGCGGCAGTTGCTCGGCCAGTGTCTTGCAGGCAGGGCGATGGCTGGTGGTCAGCTTGTCGTGCTGGCATCCGGTCTTCAGGTGCACCGCGAGCACGCGCAATAACCCGCCCGCCAGGTGCAGCGTAGTGTCGGCGCCGCTGCGCAGGTGCGCCGGCGGCGGACCCGGCAGCGTCAGCGCCGTGTCGTCCGGATTAACGTCGTAGGCCAGGCCGCGGCGCACCACCAGCCCGACCCGCTGAACCACGTGGTCGCCGGTCATGCGGATCGAGTAGCGGTCAGGCGGAAAGATCCGCGCGGCGATCTCACGGCCATCGACCTCCTGGATCGCAATCACGTCGGCGTCGAGCTGCGCGGCGTAGCCGGCCAGCGTGGCGATGTCCTCGGGCCGCTTCGGGTGCGCATCCTGCGGCAGCGCGCGGTCGCCGTCCGGACGATCGGTGAGCCATTCCAGGTTCCACGTGGCGACCTTCAGTTCCGCGGCGCCTGCCGGAAGCGTCAGGCAGGCCAGCAGCAACGCGAGCAGCAACCGCCTCACACCAGCGCGCCAACGGGTGGGGCGTGGACAGGCGGAGCGTGGACCAGCGGGTCGGGGACAACCGAGGCGTGGACAACCGGGGCATGGACAGGCGGGGTAGAGGTCTCCGGCATCTCGATCTCCTCGACTTCGCGGGCGCCGCAATCGGCCAGGAACCGGGCAATTGTGTCGAAGTCGAGCGGGCCCCGCGTCGCGTCTTCCGGGTCGCCGCGCGGCACCCAGATCACCGTCTCGTAACAAGCGCGGGTTAACAAAACGCGATAGGTGTTTACCTGGTAGGCGCCCGCCGCCTCGCCGCGCGTGACCTGCCAGCGCGTGCCGGCGAAGGCGCGCGCCAGCCAGGGCGCCCGGCCCGGCTGGTCGCCAGCCTGGTGCCCCTGAGCGTAACGGCCACCTTGGCGGATCAGGTCGTTGCCCCAGCACAGGCCGACATGGTCCAGCTCCAGTCCTTGGCAGGCGAACTGCGTCGCCGGCAGCTCCAGCGCGTCGGACGGGCGCACATCCGGCCAGGGATCGAGGAACCAGTGCAAGGGGACGACGAAGCTTATGTCGAGGTGGTCGCCATCTTGGCAAATTCGGCAACGAACCTGGCTGACGCGCATCGGTTTATCGGACAGACAATAGAACGGATGAAGGAATCCGGAGACTATCGATCCGAAACGTCTGGGGATAGCAAATGACGGCAACTGAGCTCATTGATCGTTATCTCAGGCACGGGTCGCTCCGAACTGATCGAGGCGTCGTAAGTGAAGGCCGGCGGCTTGAGCGGGTTTTTCGATCAAGCTCCGACATCCTGCGGGCCAATTTCGTGCGCGGCGGCGTTCGCGTGAGTGCGCGCCCTGACAATCATGGAAGCTCGCAAGGAGGGCGCGCGGTTGGCTGCTGACCGCAAGGTGGAAATCCGCAATCCGCCAATGGCGACGTATGCCCCGCATTGGCAATGGATCGCGGGAGTGGGATTGGTCGCAGCCATGATCGGCCTTATCATCGGTATTGCCGCGCCAGGACCGCTGAGAGGTGCTGTGTTCCCGATCGGGATCATGGTGCTGCTGGTGGTCGCTTACGCAGCCCGCCCGCGCTCTGTTGCACCACCGACCGCTAGGTGACCGACGAGCTCGTCAACCTTGTCAAGTCGGCGGGCAAACGAAATTTGCCAGCCTTGGCACTGGCGACGTGGTTGCTTGCGGCGGACAATACGCGGCGAGGTTTGACACAAACTATCGCGGAGTCGCATCGTGGATCTGCGTCGCGGCGATGGCGCTTGGGGCCGGAGTTCTGGCGGTCAGGGCAGTCATGCCCTTCGGTCTGACGAAAGAAATTCATAACTGTCGCGGTTGCCGCGCGGCGCCTCAGTCCAACTCGACATCCTTACGGAACGGTGACTGTTCCGTCAGCGCCGCCATCTCGGCAAGCATCTGCGGCCGTTCCTGCTCCAGGAAGTTGGCCACCGCCCGGCGCAACCCCACATGCGCGATCCAGTGCGCCGAATACGTCGGCTTCGGCAGATACCCGCGCTGGATCTTGTGGCGTCCCTGCGCCCCAGCCTCCACCCGCGACAACCCGTGCTCGATCGCCCAGTCGATGGCACGGTAGTAGCACAGCTCGAAATGCAGGAACGGCCAGTCGCCGCGGCAGCCCCAGTTGCGGCCGTACAGGGTGTCAGCCCCGGCGATGTTCAACGCGCCCGCCACCGGCTTGCCGTTCTTTGCCGCCAGCATCAGCACGACCTTGTCGCCCAACCGTTCCGACAGCAGCGAGAAGAAGCGCCGTGTCAGGTAGGCCCCGCCCCATTTGCGGTCCACGGTCGAGTTGTAGAACCGGTAGAACGCATCCCAGCGCGCCTCCGTCAGGTCGTCCCCGGACAGCGCCTGGAAGGTCAGGCCGGCGGCGTTGGCATCGCGCCGCTCGCGCCGCAGCACCTTGCGCTTGCGAGACGACAGCGCGCCGAGGAAATCGTCGAAGCTGGCGTAGCCGTGGTTCTCCCAATGAAACTGCGTGCCCAGGCGCTGCAGCCAGCCGGCCTCGCCCAACCCGTCCCACTCCTGCTCCGTGCAGAACGTCACATGCACCGAGGACAGGTCCAGCGACTGGCACGCCTGCTCGAACGCCGAGGCGAACGCGGCGACCGGAATGCCCGCATCGGGCCGGCGCAACAGCCGCGGCCCCGGCACCGGCGAGAACGGCACCGCCACCTGCAGCTTCGGATAGTAGTTGCCGCCGGCACGGTCCAACGCGTTCGCCCAGCCATGGTCGAACACGTATTCGCCATAGCTGTGCGACTTGGCATACATGGGCGCCACGGCCACCACCCGCCGGTCCTCGGCCCGCAGCACCGCGTGCTGCCCCAGCCAGCCCTCGCGCTCATCCGCCGAACCGCTGTCCTCCAGCGTGCTCAGGAAGGCGTGGCTGACGAACGGGTTGTCGTCGCCGGCGCAGGCGTCCCAGTCGGACGCCGCGATCTCGGCGATCGTGCGATGCAGCGAAAGTGTCAGGGAAGCCGAGCCGTCGGGCATGCAGGGGACCGCGGACAGAAGGTCGTGCCGCATTCTGTCACCGTTCACCGGGAGATGGGTAGTGGTTTGGCGCGCCCATCCGCGTGGACAGGCGGCCTGATAGCAGGCACACATCTTGCGCCCCGCAAATCCGCCGGGCGCCCCGCAACATCCGCCGGGCACCCCTGCAGCATTTGCCGGGTACCCCGCCACATTCGCCGGAAATCCTGCATGCCGCAGACCGCGACCGGACGCTCCGAGGACCTGCTTGCCGAACTCGCCGAGTGGGTGAAGATCGAATCGCCCACCACGCACGCCCCCGCCGTCAACCGGGTGATGGACCTCGCGGAGGCCGAACTCACACGCGCCGGGGCGACGATCACGCGCATCCCCGGCCGCGACGGCTATGGCGACAACCTGATCGCGCGCACCAGCCTCCCCGCAAGCAGCCCGGCCGGCGACGCCAACGGCCACATCCTGGTGGCCGGCCATCTGGACACGGTCTGGGACATCGGCACGCTGCAAACCATGCCGTATCGCCTCGACGGCGAGAAGGCGCACGGCCCCGGCATCCACGACATGAAGGCCGGCAGCTTCCTCGCCTTCCACGCGGTGCGCTCGATCCTGCGCCAGGGCGTGCCGACGCGCCACCCGATCGTCCTGCTGCTGACACCCGACGAAGAGGTCGGTAGCCCCACCTCGCGCGAATGGATCGAGCAGCAGGCGGCGGGCGCGGCCTATGTGCTGATCCCCGAGCCCGCCGGCGCGGGCGGGGCGGCAGTCACCGCGCGCAAGGGCGTCGGCCGCTTCACGCTCCGCATCCAGGGCATCGGCGCGCATTCCGGCGGCGCGTTCCAGGACGGTGCCTCCGCCATCGTCGAGCTGGCGCACCAGGTGCTGAAGCTGCACAGCATGGTGGACCTGGACGCCGGCATCACGCTGAACGCCGCGCCGGTCTGGGGCGGCTCGCGGCCCAACGTCATCTCGCCGGATGCCGGCTGCGAGATCGACCTGCGGGTCAACTCCGTCGCGGACGGCGAGCGGATGGAGCAGGCGGTCCTGGCATTGCGGGCGGTAACGCCCGGCTGCCGCATCACGGTGCAGGGCGGCATGAACCGCCCGCCCTACACCGAGGACCCCGGCATCATCCGGCTGTATGAGAAGGCACGCGCAATCGCCGCTGACGTGGGGATTACCCTGCCGAAGCAGCATCGCGGCGGCGGCTCCGACGGCAACTTCACCGCGGCGATGGGCATCCCGACGCTGGACGGGCTGGGCTGCCTCGGTGGCGGCGCGCATGCCAGCCACGAACACATATTGTGGCGCCATCTCGCGCAGCGGGCCGCACTGCTGGCCGGCCTGCTGGAGTCGCTGGACTAGCCCGATGTCCGTCCGCACCGTGACATGTCCTGCCGTGGGGAGAACCTTTGGATACGGGTGATCCGAGCCTATGGAATGGCATCCGGGTCATTGCCTGCCCACAGCAGGTCGACCTGCCGGCCGGGGCCGATGCGCATCGCGATAAGGGTCCGACGCGAGATAACCGCTTCAAGTAGCGCACGACTTGCGCTCACAGCGTCATGCCGGCGCATGCCGGCATGCGCCGGCATGACGGAAGCGACAATCGTGCGCACGGTGAGACGATTCGGTCATCCTGCGTCGAGCCCTAAAATCCCGCGCGACCAGCTTGCCCGACCTGGCGGCGAAGCTGGGCTCAAGCTCGAACAGCTTGCGCCACTGCATCTGCTCGGTGAACCGGCGGGGTCGAAGCAGGCGGGGCGAGCGGCCGCTGATTCGGCGAAAATCGCCGCGTACCCTGCTGATGGCGAGCACCCATTCGCCAAGCCGCGACTGCATGAGCAGGCACCGGACGAACGCGCGCATCCACCGGCTGGTATACCATTCGCACGAGGGAATCCGTATCTTTGATAACTATTTGTAAGAAAGGATTACCACAGAGACAAGGAGACACAGAGAAGAATATCAAGTTGATCACTTGGCTTTCCTGCTCCGTGTCTCTGTGTCTCTGTGGTGATTCTTGCTTGCGGACCTGCGGCAGGGCACAGATTCCGGCAAACGTTGGGTATATCACATCGCGCTGGCCTGCACCCGTTCCGCCAAACGCATGAATACCGGGATGGCGGCGTCCAGCTCCGGCAGGCGCACCTGCTCGGTGGGCGCGTGCGCCTGCGCGATGTCACCCGGGCCGAGCACCACGCAGGGCGCCAGCGCCTGCAACTCGGACGCATCGGTGCCGTACGGCGCGGTGCGGGGTGGCGCGCCGACCGTCTCGACGCACAACCGGACCAGCGGATGATCCGCCGGCAGTTCAGGCGGCGTGCCCTCGCGCGCCTCGGTCACCGTGATCCCGGCGCGCCCCGCCGCGTCATACACGGCGGTGAGCACCGGCGTCGGATCCAGCCTGGCGGAATAACGGAATTTTATCCGCGCGGTCGCTTTCGGGACCGTGACGTTCACCGCCGCGCCGTGGTTGTCGATGACGACGTTGAAGTCGCTGAACACCGGGTCGTAGTCGCGATCCTGCAGCGCCGGATCGGCGCGCAGTCGTTCGTAGATCGATTTCATCTCGACCAGGAATGGAATTAGCGCCCAGTTGGCGTTGGTGCCGCGCCCGGTGGAGCTGTGCGCCTGCACGCCCGTGGCCACGCAGGTGAAAGCGATATGGCTGCGATGCCCGCGCACGGGCGCCATGCCGGTGGGTTCCACCACCAGGATCAACGCGGGCTTCGCCGCGCGGGCCAACGCAGAGTGCTGCACGATGCGCCGCGCGCCTTGCTTGGTGGTCTCCTCATCGGTGGTGATCAGCAGGCTGACCGGCACGCCTGCGGGCAGCGCGCGGGCCGCCAGGATCGCCGCGGCGAGCGGGCCTTTCATGTCGGTGGACCCCAGCCCGTGCAGCGTGCCGTCGGCATCTGTCCGGCCGGACCACGGGTCTTCCTGCCAGCCGGTGTCCGGCACCGTGTCCATGTGGCCGGAGAATGCGATGCCGTCCGAGCCACCGGCGCCCCGGCCGGCGCGATATGCGACGAGGGCCCGCTTGGCTACGCCGGCGGCGTCCGGGTAGTCCAGCCGCTCGACCTCGAAGTCGGTGAGCTCGGCCTCGATCCGCTCCGCGATGGGCAGGTTCGAGACGAAGCTGCGGCTGTCGATGGCGACAAGGTCACGGGTCAGCGCGCTGAGAGCGGCGAGATGGTCGGTCATGCTTGCAGCGTAGCCGGGCCAGGCCGGTAGCGAAACCGGGCGGCACAGGGGGCAGTTTGAACGTCGCCAGCCGACGCAAAGCAGCGGCAGCAGGGCCGCTTGGCCTAAACAAGCCGGATTGTGCCGGGGCAAGCCCAGGCATGACGCGGCGAGGCCAATGCGCCATTCTTCCGTCACGCCAGCACACAGGAGGACGTCCAATGCAGCAATCGAACCGGATCAAGGCCGCCATGCGCGCCGGGCGCAAGGCGTGTGGCTACGGCCTTACCTTCCCCTCTCCATGGGTGATCGATATTCTGGGGAAGCTCGACTTTGACTACGTCTTCATCGACGGTGAGCACGGGCCGTTCGATCTGGAGCGGCTAGAGGACCTGTGCCGGGCGGCCGAGCGCTATCACCTGACGACCTACGCCCGGGTGCCCGACATCGGCTCATCAACCATCCTGCGCTACCTCGACCGCGGAATCATGGGCATCCTGGGGCCACACATCGCCACCGAGACGGACGCCCGCCAGTTGGTGCGGGCGTGCTATTTCGGCCCGCTGGGTGAACGTTCATTCGGCGGCAACCGCGGCACCGACTACAATGCCGGAATCCCGGACAAGGCGGCGTACTACCGCGAGGCGAACGAACAGATGCTGGTTTGCGCCTTGCTGGAAGACGTGGCCGTGCTGCAGAACCTGGACGCCATTCTCGCGGTGCCGGGTATAGATCTTTACGGCATCGGTCCGAATGACTTCGCGCAGAGCCTGGGTTATCCCGGCCAGCTCGACCATCCGGAAGTCGCGAAGGCGACGCAGGAGATAACGCGACGCATCCACCAGGCGGGACGCAAAATGCTATCGGATGTTATGACGTCGGCAGGGGTCAGCGACATGCTACTTGAGGGGGGACGGCGTATTTTGGAAGCGTAGCTACGGAGAAGCAAGAATTTTGGCGCTTCGTGCAAGCAATCTATCAGACGCCGTTGCGCAGCATAGCAGATTCCTTGCTCGCGCGAAGCGCATAAAATCCTCCTCCGCGGACTTCGTGGCTTTGTCTTTCTCCGTGCACTCCGCGTTATTCTGCCTTTCCTCCTTGATTGCGGTCGATCTGCGCCGACTCGCCCAGCGACAACGCTCAACGTCGCAACCGCCGCCGGTTCGCTAATGCTTACACATTGCCTAAGCTCAAGCATTGCGTTTCACGATCCACTTCGTGGCTCAACCGCTCCGCCCGCCGAGCCCGGCCTTTGCACGGGCATGCCTCCCCCGCTTCGCGGGGGAGGCATTGTTCACCTCGGGACCGCCTGCCAGGGACGCGAAACAATTCCACCACGCAGCGCCGACCCGAAGCATCCATGCAATATGCTGTTCCGCCGCATTGTCGTCCCAGGGCAGCGGGGCGGCCAGGATCGCCGCGATATCGGTCATCCCAGGGTGGTGGCAGGCGCCTCATTCCATCGCCAGGTCCGGACCGAGCTCTGCCCGGAGCAGCGGCTGAATCTCCGGACTGGCGCGATCGGCCAGCGTGAAGAAAGCCTCGCCGGCAAGGCCGACGCAGCGGAGGAACACGCCGACCTGCGGAAACGGGAACGCCGCCCGATACAAGGTGATCCACGCGGCGTCGCGGATGATCGCGAACCGACGGTGTCGGTAACCCCCCGCGCTATGCGCCGGCAGACCGCCCAAACTGGCGCGCCGCGCCAGCAGGTCGCGCCAGAAGGCGCGGTCCTGCGCTAGCCCGGATTTCTCACGCTGACGTGGGATGATGGCGACGGGCATTGCCGTGGCAACAGTTTTTCGCGCCGCCGCCAATCCCGGGTGTATCGGCAAGGCGCGAAAACCTGTTGGCGCGGCAAGGACCGAGCCAGCACCCGCGAGAGTGTGAGACGTCCGGGCGAGGTCCTGGCGGGTGATCCCCGTCCGGGTGCGCTTGTATTTCATGTCCGGCAATCCGGCGTCCTGTGCCCGTCGGCTACCACACCCCATCGGCTACTGCACAGTGTGCCAAATTGCGTAACACGGATTCCCTGCCATGGGCTTCCCCGGCGGGTCAGGACCATCTGTCGGGCAGGAGCTGGCCGGGAGCGGACCGATGGCTTGAGAGGCCTTACGATTACGAAGCGGACGCAAACGCGAGACACGGCGAGCGCAGGGCGCACAAGCGCAGCGCCATGCGCCATTGCCAGCGACTAGCGAGGCGGCGCGATGACCTTGCCCGGAAATCTCGGCGTGTTACACTAGAAGAAGACGGTTTGTGGGCAAATCCCGCTGGGTTGGAGACTTGCGGCGGCACATGGCGCTGCGCTTATGCGCCCTACGCTTGCTCCGCGATGGCGCTCGCCTTTGCCCATAGTTTATTTATGTTGGACGCCGGAACTCTACATTGAATTTGTACGCGCGATCGACCTTTTGTGGCCCTGGCCGCGCTTCTGAAGAGATTACCGGAGGTTTTATGTACGAGTTCATGGTTGATCAGGTTCTCGGGATCAACGGATTAGTTAATGTCTCTAACATTGTATTTCTTGTGGCCTTCTCAGTGCGCGACGTCTTCAGGCTACGCATTTTGTCGATCATCGGTGAGGCTCTGACTTTGCCGTATTACTACTTGCAGGACGAAAAACTATGGCCGCCGATTTTTTGGGGAGGCGCATTCATAATCGTCAACGTGGTTCGCGCCGTGTCAATGGCTTTGGAGCGGCGACCGGTCGTTCTCAACGACAAAGAAGAGCAGCTCTACCGTGTCGCATTTAGCTCTATCGACAAGCGAGAGTTTTTGCGGCTGGTCAGCCTTGTCCGGTGGGTCGACTGCTCGCCTGGGGAGGTCATTCTCGAAAAGGGTCAGCAGGTTGCCGACGCAATTGTCCTCATATCTGGAGAGCTTGAAGCCATTCTCAGCAGCAAGACCAGAATGGCGATTCGACCCGGTCAGCTCGTCGGCGACGTGAGCGCCTACAGCGGTTTAGCCAGTCCAGTGGACATAGTGGCTCGCGGTACCGCAACTCTCGCAAAGTGGGACCTGCGGCATATCAGGGAGTTCACAGCAAGCCGACCGGAACTCCGTGCCAACTTTCTGCGGATTGTAGCTATGGATCTTGCCGCCAAATTGCGTGATGTCGCCACGGCGGGTCCGGGTCTCGCTGCGGAATAATAGTATCGGGGCCATCCCCGAGCGGTGCATACCAGTCGAGAGCTGTGAAAACGAGATCTCGCTTCGAGCATCGCCGAGGGAGAATTGTGACGTTAGCTGGTCGCAGTCGAGTCTGGGCTGAAAGTGTGGAGCGAGGCGCGGTCATGCTGCCGCGTGGATACACATCTCCTCTTTCCAGATCGTGCAGGCTGCGGCTCGCTCGGCGCGGTAGCTCCTCGCGGTCATCTGATGGCGTCGCGGACGGAAGTGTCCGTAGCGAGCGTAGCATGGACCGAGACCTCCTGCCGGGCGGGTGCAACCCGCCGACGCAAGCCGCACGTGGCACCGTCGGTGCCGCCTTCGCGGTTCGCGGCCTGCCACCGCCGTCGCTCATCGCGCAACCCTCGTTGGCCGAATGTTGCGTCGGCGGGTTGCACCCGCCCTACGAAGTTTTTGGTGTCCGGGCTACGCTCGCTATAACCAAGGCAGACAAATGGATCAGTTCGTAGTCATCTCTGGTTGTTCTGGCAGCGGCAAATCGACGCTACTGTCCGAACTAAAAGGTCGAGGATGTGCGGTGGTCGAGGAACCGGGACGACGCATCATCGCAGAAGCTTCAGCCGGCGATGAAGCCATATTGCCATGGGTAAATCCCGAGGCGTTTGCTCGCCGCGCGATCGAATTGTCTCTTGACGACCGGAATGGCGCTCGCAATGCGGCTGGGTGGGTATTTTTCGATCGCGGCCTGATCGATGCTGCGGCTGCGCTCCAATACGTCACTGGGCAACCAGCGCTAACCGGATATGGCCTCTCGCAAAGCTACAATCGTCATGTTTTCATGATACCACCTTGGCCGGAGATTTACCGGAAGGATGAGCAACGCCGTCACAACCTGGACGACGCGATAGCTGAATATCGTAGGCTGCTAAAGGCTTTTTCCGAGTTGAAATATGAACCGATTATCTTGCCGAAGGTCGACGTACATCAGCGCGCTGACGTAATTCTTGAACGTCTGAAACTGGCCTAATTTGATCGAGGGTAGAAAGTCGCAAATCCACCCATCTCGGTCAGCAGTTCGGAACGCTGGGATGTCCGCTTCCTGGATGACGGCCGAGCCGCCTGGATGGCCGAAATGGACGCAATCCTGCCAGCGACGGCGCGCGTCTTCCACGACCGCTCCCCACGCAAAACCGCAACACTCGGGTCGCTCGGACCTGGCCACCGACCCTTTGCATCTGTTCAAACCGGCCCACTGCGGCCCAGGGCAATCGAATGGAGCGAAGCAAGGCCTTGGGCGGCGGCCCTTGGAACCCTCCTTTTGCGCTGGGGCGCGCGAGGAAGCTGCCTTTATGCGGCCCTTACGCGCGCGGCCCCATCTCCTGATCAAAATCAAACGCCGCCGGTGGTATCTGGCGTACCCCGCAACAGTACCGTGGCCCCGGGAGGCACCCGCATGCTCGATCTTGCCTACATCCTGATCGGCGCCGTCTTCCTGGGCGCCTGCGCGCTGTACGCGCTCGCCTGCGACCGGCTCTGAGAGGTCTCCGTCCCATGGCACTCGAGTATTGGCTTGGCGCGATCGTCACGGTCGGCCTGCTGGGCTACCTGATCTTCGCGCTGATCCGGCCAGAGAAGTTTTAACCCTGGGAAATTCCGACCCCGGGAAATTCTGACCGCGGGAAATTCTTGAGGAGCCGGCGTACATGACCTTCAACGGCTGGCTGCAGATCCTGCTGTTCTGCGTGGTGATCATCGCGATCACCAAGCCGCTCGGCGGCTACATGACCCGCGTCTTCGCCGGCGAGCGCACACCGCTGTCGCCGGTGCTGCGCCCGGTCGAACGCGTGCTTTACCGGCTGTCCGGCGTCGATGAGGCGGCCGAGCAGCACTGGGTCAGCTACGCCATTGCGGCGCTGGCATTCACCTTCGCCGGCTTCCTCTCGCTCTACGCATTGCAGCGGCTGCAGGCGATGCTGCCGTTCAATCCGGCGGGCCAGAGCGCCGTCGGGCCGGATCTGGCGTTCAACACCTCGGTGAGCTTCATCACCAACACCAACTGGCAGTCCTACGTGCCCGAAACGACGATGAGCTACCTGACCCAGATGGCGGGGCTCGCGGTGCACAACTTCGTCTCGGCGTCGACCGGCATTGCGCTGGCGGTGGCGCTGGTGCGCGGCTTCGCCCGGCGCTCGGCGCGGACGCTCGGCAATTTCTGGGTCGATCTGACCCGCTGCGTGCTGTACATCCTGCTGCCGATCTCGATCGTGATCGGCCTGGTGTTCGTCTGGCAGGGCATGCCGGAGAATTTCAACGCTTACACCGATGTCGCCACGCTGGAGGGTGCCAAGCAGGTCATCGCGCAGGGGCCGGTGGCTTCGCAGGAGGTGATCAAGATCTTCGGCACCAACGGCGGCGGCTTCTTCAATGCCAACTCCGCGCATCCGTTCGAGAACCCCACCGCGCTGACCAACTTCATCCAGCTTGTGCTGATGTTCGCGATCGGCGCCGGCCTGACCAACCTGTTCGGCCGCATGGTCGGCGACCAGCGCCAGGGCTGGGCGATCTTCGCGGTGATGGGCGTGCTGTTCCTGGTGGGCCTGGTCACCGTCTATTCGGTCGAGAGCCAGGGCAATCCGGCCTTCGCGGCGTTCCAGGTCGACCAGACGCCCGGGCTTGTCGGCCAGATGCCCGACGCAGTGCAGGCCGGCGGCAACATGGAGGGCAAGGAGGTCCGT
>DASRQX010000135.1:0-20398 GCA_035696165.1 Acetobacteraceae bacterium
GGAGATCATCTATCCCAACCCCGGTTTCCCGATCTACGAGAGCGTGATCCGTTACTCGGGCGCGACGCCGGTGCCGATGCCGGTGCACGAGAGCAAGGGATTCTCCTTCAGCGCCGAGGAGGTGTTGGCGCTGGTTACCCCTCGCACCCGGCTGCTGATCCTGAACAGCCCGGCCAACCCGACCGGCGGCGTGGTGCCGAAGACCGAGGTGGATCGCCTGGTCGCCGGCCTCGCACGATATCCAGATGTTACGGTGATGTCGGACGAGATCTATGGCGAGATGGTCTATGCGGGCAGTCATGTCAGCCTGACGACCTATCCGGAGTTGGCTGACCGGCTGATCCTGCTCGACGGCTGGAGCAAGACCTATGCGATGACGGGCTGGCGGCTGGGCTACAGCGTGTGGCCGGCGGCGCTGTTCCCGTACGCCGAGCGGCTGGCGATCAACTGCCATTCCTGCGTCAATGCGGCGGCGCAATATGCCGGCATCGCCGCGCTGACCGGACCGCGCGAGCCGGTGCAGCGGATGATGGCGGCGTTCGCCGAGCGGCGCGATTATATCGTTCCGGCGTTGAACGCGCTGCCGGGCTTCCACTGCGTCAATCCCGGCGGTGCGTTCTATGCGTTCCCCAACACCCGGGACACCGGTCTTGAGTCACGCACCCTGCAGTCGCGGCTGCTGGACGAGGCCGGGGTCGCCACAATCGCGGGCACCAGCTTCGGCGCCCTGGGGGAGGGGCATCTGCGTTTCTCCTACGCCGCAAGCATGGATGCATTGCGGGAAGCCATCGGCCGGATCGGCGATTGGCTGGCGCGGCAGAACCTGGGCACCGGGGCGCCGACGGCGGGCTGAGCTGTTGCGTCCGCTGCTTACATGGACAGCCGGGCTCGGCATCCCGGTTGCCGCGCCGCGGTGGCGCGACCATCGACAGCAACAACCAACGCCAGGCGCCGCATGGGCTGCTCCAGCGGCGTTGGCCCCACGTCATGCCGGGCGAAGGCCCGGCATCCACGCCTGTCCTGTGCGTGCGGTAGCACGACTGTCAAGAGCGTGCGAAAGCCAGTCGTGGATGCTGACCTCCGTCGGCATGACGTGGGGCAACGCCGATCGACGATGCACCGAGGGCTTCGCCACGCCCGCCTGCATGCTATGCCCCGCCCATGCCGTCGCCCGCACTCCTGCTGCAAGATATCCACCTGACCTTCGGGACGGCGCCGATCCTGGCGGGTGCCGGGTTGTCGGTGTCCGCCGGCGACCGCGTCTGCCTGGTCGGGCGCAACGGCTCCGGCAAGTCCACCCTGCTGCGCATTGCCGCCGGCCTGGTGGAAGCCGACGCCGGCCGCCGCTTCGCCCAACCCGGCGCCACGATCCGCTACCTGCCACAGGAACCCGATCTGGCCGACTTCGCCACCACCCTCGCCTATGTCGAGGCCGGACTGATCGGCGACGCCGACGCCGACCACCATCGCGCGCGCTACCTGCTGGAACAGCTTGGGTTGAGCGGTGAGGAAGACCCGGCCACGCTCTCGGGCGGCGAGGCCCGCCGCGCCGCGCTGGCCCGCACCCTGGCGCCGGCGCCCGACATCCTGCTGCTCGACGAGCCGACCAACCATCTGGACCTGCCGGGCATCGAGTGGCTGGAGCGTGAGCTGTCCGCCATGCGCGCGGGCATCGTGGTGATCAGCCACGACCGGCGCCTGCTGGAGCGGCTGTCGCGCACCACCGTCTGGCTGGACCGCGGCATCACCCGCGTGCTGGACCAGGGTTTTTCCGGTTTCGAACCCTGGCGCGATGCGGTGCTGGAGCAGGAGGAGATCGATCGCCACAAGCTGGGCCGCAAGATCGCGATGGAGGAGGACTGGCTGCGCTACGGCGTGACCGCGCGGCGCAAGCGCAACCAGAAGCGGCTCGCCGACCTGCACGGCTTGCGCAAGCGCCGCAAGGAGCAGCGTGCCGCGGTGGGCAAGGTGCGGCTGGACGCGGCCCAGGCGGAGTTGTCCGGACGGCTGGTCATGGTCGCCGAGTCGGTGTGGAAATCGTTTGGTGAGCGGACCGTCGTGCGGGATTTTTCCACCCGCATCCTGCGCGGTGACCGGGTCGGCGTCGTGGGCGCGAACGGCGCCGGCAAGACCACGCTGCTCAATCTGCTGACTGGCGCATTGCCGCCGGACGCGGGCGAGGTGCGGCTGGGCACGGCCCTCGCGCAGGTGACGCTGGACCAGCGGCGGGACAGCCTGGACCCGTTGCAGACCCTCAGTCAGGCGCTGACCGGCGGGCAGGGGGACACGGTGACGGTCGGCGGTCAGGTGCGGCACGTGGTCAGCTACATGAAGGATTTTCTGTTCGGCCCCGAGCAGACGAATACGCCGGTTGGCGTGCTGTCCGGCGGCGAGCGCGGCCGGCTGACGCTGGCGCGGGCGTTTGCCCGGCCGTCCAATTTGTTGGTGCTGGACGAGCCGACCAACGATTTGGATTTGGAGACGCTGGATTTGTTGCAGGAACGGCTGGCCGAGTATTCTGGGACGGTGCTGCTGGTCAGTCACGACCGCGATTTCCTCGATCGGGTTGTGACCTCGGTGATTGCCGCGGAGGGTGGTGGGTCGGTGAGTGGTACCAACGGCGAGGGATCGGTAAGTGCCGCCAACGGCGGTGGGCGCTGGATCGAATATGCCGGCGGCTATTCCGACATGCTGGCGCAGCGTGGGCCGGAGGTTGCGGCGGGTGGTGCGGCGCCGGTTGGTGCTGGGCGGTCGCGACCGGTTGCGGTGGTCAGGCCGCACTCCGCCGCGCGGCCACGTCGGATGAGCTTCAAAGATCGGCATGCGCTGGAGACGCTACCGGCGCGGATTGCGGCGCTGCAGGCCGAGGTAGCGCGGCTGGGCAGTGTGCTCGCCGATGCGGACCTCTACGCGCGCGACCCAGGCCGTTTTGCGGCGACGACCAAGGCGCTGGCGGTCGCGCAGGACGCATTGGCGGCGGCGGAGGAACAGTGGCTCGCCCTGGAGATGTTGCGCGAGGAAATCGAGGGATGACGGGCCGGGAGCCGGGGCGTGTTGTCAAAGCAGCCCTGGCGCCTGCCGTTCCAACTCCGGCGGGCCTCGGCTAGCCTATGCGCGACCAGGGGGAACAGCCCCTCTCACGATATAGCCAAGAGGGAATAGCGCATTGGCCTTTTCGGACATTTTCGCACGATTTGTCGCTGTGATCGGCGGCGCGGCCTTGCTGACGCGGCGGCTGAGGGAGGGCGCGCATGAACCGGCCTGGGGAAGTGCGCCGGTCATCCCGACGGCAAGGCCGCAGGGACGTATTCCGACGCTCAAGATGCCGACGGCCCGGGGTTGGACCCAGGGGCAGACGCCGATCGCGGCACCTGGGCTCAAGGTCAATGCGTTCGCGACCGGTCTCAAACATCCCCGGTGGATCCAGGTGCTGCCCAATGGCGACGTACTCGCCGCCGAATCATCGAATGTTCCCAGAGCCGTCATGCGAAATGTTTTTGACTACGCCATGGTCGCCACGATGAAACGTGCCGCCGCCGCGGGGGTCAGCGCGAACCGTATCACGCTGTTGCGCGACGCGGATGGCGACGGCGTGGCCGAAACCCAGGAGGCGTTCCTGGAGGGCCTGAACCAGCCGTTCGGCATGGCTCTGCTGGGCGATACGTTCTACGTCGGCAACACCGATGGCGTGGTCGCCTTTCCCTATGCCGCGGGTGCGAGCCGGATCACCGCGCCGGGGCGGAGGCTGGCCACGTTCAAGCCCGGCGGCCATTGGACGCGAAGCCTGTTGCCTAGTCTGGACGGGCGGAAGCTGTACGTGGGCGTGGGTTCATCCAGCAACATTGCCGAGAATGGCATGGAAGACGAGGCGGGCCGGGCGCTCATTTACGAACTCGACCCGGTGAGCGGCGCGGGCCGCACCTTCGCATCCGGTTTGCGCAATGCCGTGGGCATGGCGTGGGAGCCGCAGACCGGCGTTCTCTGGACGGTGGTCAACGAGCGCGACGGCCTGGGCGACGAGACGCCGCCCGACTATCTGACCTCGGTGCGCGATGGGGGCTTCTACGGCTGGCCGTATTGTTACTGGGGTCAGACGGTGGACGAGCGGGTGCCGCAGGATCCGGCCGCGGTCGCAAAGGCCATCACGCCGGATTACGCGCTGGGCGGTCATACCGCGTCGCTGGGCCTGTGCTGGCTGCCCGCCGGCACGCTTCCCGGCTTTCCGGACGGCATGGCCATCGGGCAGCATGGCTCCTGGAACCGCAGCACGCTGAGCGGCTACAAACTCGTCTTCGTGCCGTTCGCGGACGGGCGCCCGTCTGGGCCGCCGCGCGATATCCTGTCGGGGTTCCTCGCGCCGGACGAGAGCGTGTCCTATGGACGACCGGTCGGCGTTGCGATCGGCCCCGACGGCTCCCTGCTGATGGCGGACGATGTGGGCGATGTGATCTGGCGCGTGACGGGCGAGCGGCAGGCCTGAGTTGCGGGGCGCGTCAGGTGCGATTGGGGCGACGGGCCAGTTGCGGAGACAGGCATTCATCGATGAACAGCCTCACGCAGCATGGGCCCACGGCCGGCCGGGCGCCCCATCAGCGGGTGCGTGCGGGCATAGGTGACGGCGGCCTCGATCGCCTCCCGTGCAAGATCGGGGTTGTCGGCGAGGATTTCGTCGATTGTCTCGCCGTGCTCGACCCGGCCGAGCACGGAGTAGACGGTCATGCGAGTGCCGCGAATGACCGGCGTGCCGCTCTTGATTGCCTCGTCGATCACAATGGCGCGGTCACGCGCAGCGCGGTAACGCTCCGCGCGGTCCATGGCGTCGCCGACCAGCCGGCCGACGTCGAGTTCGACCGCGGGCGACAGCTCGATGCGGGCGGTGCGAATGTCGGCCGGCGGCAGACGCGCGAGCCGGTCCGCCAGGCGCTTCTTCACCGTCGTGGTCAGCCGCAGGTCGAGCTTGGTGATGATTGCGACGTAGGCGACGGCGTGGCTTGGCAGCAACCGCCTGGCGAGCCGTGCCGCGCGGGCGGACGGGCGAACCCGCACCGCAAGCACATGCTCCTCAATAGCCTTCTCGATGACGCGCTTCGGTGCGCCGGACAGTTCTGCGACCTCGCGCGGGGTGAGCGTCGCAGCGATCGGCATAAGTCGTCCCCTTCGAGGGACTAATTATGTCGGTGTGCGGCGCTTAGCAATGCCGCGTTCGCGGCGGCCGGGGCTGGAGGATGCCCGTACCGACTGCGGTCAGCCGGTTAGCTCAGCTCGCAGCCCGTCACGCAGGCGACCCATCGCGCGCTCCATCCGCTCGGCCGACTGGGCGAAGCAGACCCTCAGGTATCCCTCGCCGGCGGCACCGAACGCGATGCCCGGTGCCACCCCGACGCCATGCCGCGTGACCAGCTTCTTCGCCAGGTCCAGGCTGTCGCTAAGCCCGTCCACACCGACGAACGCGTAGAACGACCCGACCGGCGCGGCGTAGCGCACGCCGTTCAGCCCGGCCAACGCCTCGCTGGCCAAGTCGCGTCCGCGCGCGCAATGCGCACGGAACCCGTCCACCGTCGCGGTGTCGGCGACCGCCGCCAGGCCGGCTTGCTGCACGAACGGCGCGACGCAGGAATGCGTCGCCTCGACAATCTCGGTGACCGCGTCGCGCGCCCCTTCCGGCACCACCAGCCAGCCCAGCCGCCAGCCGGTCATCACCCAGGTCTTGGAGAAGCTGTTCGCCACCATCACCCGGTCGTCAGGCTCGGCCAGGTCCAATATCGAGGGCGCCGCCGTGCCGCCGTCGTACACCAGCCGCGAATACACCTCGTCCGAGATCAGCCACGTGCCGTGCTTGCGGCACAGCGCCAGGATGGTCCCCAGCTCGTCGTGGGTCGCGGTCCAGCCGGTGGGGTTGTTCGGCGAATTCAGGATGAAGGCGCGCGCGCCCTGAAGCAGCATATCCAACCGATCGAAATCCATGCTGAACCGACCGTCAGGCAGCGCGGTCAGGCCGAGTTCGACCAGCTCGGCGCCGCGCAGCAGCACGGCATTGCCGACATTCGGCCAGGCCGGGCTGTGCAGCACCACGCGCTGGCCGGCCCGCACGGTCGCGGCCAATGCCACCGACATCGCCGACATTCCGGAAGCGGAGACCTGCACGCGCGCCTCCGCCACCGGGCGCCTGTGCAGCGCGGTCAGGTAGTCCGCCAGCGCGGCACGCAGCGCCGGCAGGCCGCGCACGTCGATGTATTTGGTCTCGCCGGCATCGAGCGCGGCGACCGCGGCGTTGTGTGCCACGCGCGGGCTGGGCTGGTCGGATTCGCCGAAGCAAAGGAAATCGACATCCGGTGTGGCGAAAGCCAGCTTGGCGATTTCGAAGATGCGGGAGCCGGGGATGCGAACGATGTCCATGTCCGCTTGTAGGCCAACCCATCGTCGATTCCCATCCTTGCCACGATCATGTCGCATTCGCACAAGGGTCATGGACCTGCCATCGTTCCGCCACCTGTCGGGAGCTATCCGATACTCCATGCGCGACTCGCCGCCTCGCCTGCACCGCCTGGCCACCCGTCGGATGCTGCTGCGCCAGGACGGCGCGGTCATCGACGGCCGGTCGGAGGTGTGGCCGTTCGGGGCCACCGACAGCCATCATCTCATGCGCCGCATCCGCGCCGTCCGCCGCGCGATCGTGATCCTGCTGTGGACCCTGGTCTCGTTCCCGATCCAGACCGTCCTGATCGTGCTGCCGGGGCGCAGCAAGGTGGCGTTCGCGCGACTCTATTGGGCGACCGTCGCCCGTATGCTTGGGATGACGGTGCGGGTCATCGGCGAGCGCGCCACCGGCGGGGGCCGATCCGTGGTGTTCGTCTCCAACCATTCGTCCTGGCTGGATGTCCCCGTGCTCGGCGGCCGGTTGGATGCGTGTTTCGTCGCCAAGTCCGAGGTCAGCGGCTGGCCCGTGGTCAGCACGATCGCCCGGCTTGGGCGCAGCGTGTTCGTCAGCCGCCGGCGCGGCGCTACGGTGAATGAACGCGACTCGATGCGCGGCCGGCTTGCCGCCGGCGACAGCCTGATCCTGTTTCCGGAAGGCACCACTTCGGATGGCTCGCGGGTGATGCCGTTTCGCTCGACCTTCTTCGCCATCGCCGAGGGCGAGCACCCACCGCTGATCCAGCCGGTCTCGGTGGTGTATGACCGGTTGGCCGGATTGCCGACCGGGCGCGCCTGCCGCCCGCTGTTCGCGTGGTATGGCGATATGGACCTGGCGTCGCATTTCTGGCGGCTGGCACAGCATCGTGGCCTGCGCGTCACCGTCCTGCTGCACGCCCCGCTGGACCCCACGCTGTTTCCCAATCGCAAGGCGCTGTCCCGCGCCGTCTGGGGCGCGGTCGCCGATGGTGCGGCGACGCTGCGGCAGAACCGTCCGGCGCGCCCGCTCTCGGTTCCGGGGCAGGAACCTCCTGCCATGGGCGAGACCGTCCCCGCCTATGCGTGACCAGCACCCGCCGCTGCCTGATCGACCCCCGCATTTACGTGACCAAGCCCGCATTTGCCTGACCGGCGATTGATCGGTTGACATGACACGGGCGTTTCCTGCCAGATTGCGCCATGCCGACGGAGGTTCCCACGCGGACTTGCGCTTGACCCGCCCTTGTATGCCGATGATTCCTTCCGCTCCCCGCGTCGGGTCCTTCCGTCGTGGTCGGGCGGAGCGTCGTCGATGAACGGATCGGAGAGGGTGAGCCCCAAGCGTCTGCACGTCATCACCTGGGGTTGCCAGATGAACGTGTATGACAGCGGGCGAATGGCGGATGTGCTGGCGCCGCTGGGGTATGTCCCGGTGGGGGCGCCGGACGACGCCGACATGGTCATTCTCAACACCTGCCACATTCGCGACCGCGCGGCGGAGAAGGTGTTTTCCGAACTCGGCCGGCTGCGGCTGATCAAGCAGGCGCGCGCGGCGGCTGGCGGGCGGATGATCCTGGCGGTGGCGGGCTGTGTCGCGCAGGCCGAGGGGGCGGAGATCCTGGCGCGAGCGCCGTTCGTCGACATCGTGCTGGGGCCGCAGACCTATCATCGACTGCCGGAGATGGTGGCCCGCGCCACGCGGGCTGTGTATGGGCGGCACGCCGGCTCGGTCATCGACACCGATTTCCCGCCGGAACAGAAATTCGACTTCCTGCCGGAGGCGTCGGTGCCGCAGGGCCTCAGCGCTTTCCTGACGATCCAGGAGGGCTGCGACAAATTCTGCAGCTTCTGCGTCGTGCCGTACACGCGCGGGGCGGAGATGAGCCGCCCGGCGCAGGCGGTACTTGCAGAGGCACGCAAGCTTGCCTTGCAGGGGGCGCGCGAGATTGTGCTGCTGGGCCAGAACGTCAATGCGTGGCACGGCGCCGCGCCGGATGTTGGCGTTCAGGGGGGCGCGCAGGATGGCGCCATGAGGGGGGCCCTGGGAGATCTGCGGCGGGGCACTTGGGGGCTGGGGCGGTTGCTGCGCGCGATGGCCGAGATCCCCGGCGTGGCTCGGCTGCGCTACACCACCTCGCACCCGCGCGACATGGATGACGATCTGATCGCAGCGCATCGCGATCTGCCGATGCTGATGCCCTTCCTGCACTTGCCGGTACAGTCGGGGTCCGATCGGATCCTTGCCGCAATGAACCGCGGGCACACGGCCGCCGACTATTTGCAGCTGATCGAACGGCTGCGCGCGGCGCGGCCCGATCTGGCGCTGTCCTCGGACTTCATCGTCGGGCACCCGGGCGAGACCGCGGCCGACTTCGCCGACACGCTGGCGCTGGTGCGCGCGGTCGGCTTCGCGCAGGCGTTCAGCTTCAAATACTCCCCGCGCCCGGGCACACCGGCGGCTCGCGACCCCAGGCAGGTGCCGGAGGCGGAGAAGGACCGGCGGCTGTACGAACTGCAGGCGTTGCTGCGAGAGCAGCAGGCACGCTTCAACGCGGGCTGCGTTGGCCTGACCCTGCCGGTGCTGTTCACCCGCCCCGGCCGGCACCCCGGCCAGGTCGTCGGGCGCTCGCCGTTCCTGCAACCGGTGCACCTGACCGGCCCGACCAGCCTGATTGGCACCGACAGCCCGGTGCATATCGCCGCCGCCCACACCAATTCCTTGTCCGCAACCCTGATCGAGGAGAGAGCCTGCGCTTGAGCCAGATCATCACCCCAATCTCCCAATCCCCAGGGTCTCAGGCCCCTGGGTCGCAAGCCGGCGGCAAGGCCGTCACCCTGCAATTCTCCAACAACACGCTGCTGCCCCTGCTGCTCGGCGACCACGACCGGCACATGGTGCGAATCGAGCAGGCACTCGGGGTGCGACTGTCGTGCCGCGGCAACCGGGTGGCGATCGCCGGCGAACCCGGTCGGGTCGATGCCGCGCAGGCGACGCTGGAAGGGCTGTGGCGCCGGTTGGAGCGCGGTGAGAGTATCGGGCGCAACGAGGTGGAGGCAGCGATTAGGCTTTCCGACACCGAGACCGATCCTCGGCTGCCGCTGTCGGACCTGCCGGCGATCCACACCCGGCGCGGTGCGGTCGGCCCGCGCAGCGGTGGCCAGGCAGCGTATATGGAGGCGTTGGCGCGGCATGAGATGGTGTTCGGCGTCGGCCCGGCCGGCACTGGCAAGACCTATCTCGCGGTCGCCCAGGCGGTGGCGATGCTGCAGGCCGGCAAGGTGGATCGCATCGTGCTGTGCCGCCCGGCGGTGGAAGCGGGCGAGCGGCTCGGCTTCCTGCCCGGCGACATGAAGGAGAAGGTCGATCCCTATCTGCGCCCATTGTACGACGCGCTGCACGACATGATGCCCGCGGAACAGGTGCTGCGGCGCCTGACCAACGGCGAGATCGAGGTCGCGCCGCTGGCGTTCATGCGTGGCCGCACCCTGGCGCATGCCTATGTCATCCTGGACGAGGCGCAGAACACCTCGGCCGTGCAAATGAAGATGGTGCTGACCCGGATGGGCGAGGGCACCCGCATGGTGATCACCGGCGATCTGACGCAGATCGATCTTCCGGCCGGGGTGCGCTCCGGTCTGCGCGACGCGCTGGAGACGCTGGAGGGTGTGCCCGGCATCGGCGTGGTGCGGCTGGACAAGCGCGATGTGGTGCGCCACCCGCTGGTTGCGCGCATCGTGGATGCGTATGAGCAGCGCGAGGCCGCCGCCGGCGAACAGCGGCGCGAGGCGCGGCGCGTCCGCGCGGTGGAGCCGTCCCCCGGCAAATAGACGATGGACCCTTCCCCTAGTCCCAGCCCCGCATTGGCGGGGATCCGAGCTAGCCCGACGGTCATTGTCGCCGAGCCGGCCTGGCGCCGCGCCGGTTCTTGCTACGCGCGCCGCGAGTACAAGCGCTATGCTGATCGGCACATGACCCGGATCGACCAGGAACTGAGGCAACGTCTGCAAGCAGCCGGCTTCATCAAACAGCCCGATGAAGCTGGCCAAACCACGAGGCCGCCATGACCGAGCTGAGTGCGCCGAAGGGCAACGGGAGCCTGCCAAAGCCGCCGCCGCCAAGCGACCAGTGGCCGCCACCGCCGCTGCGCCATGAAGCACGGGACGATGGACCTTCCCGGAAGTAGCTGCCCCGCGTCGGCGGGGATCCCCAGTGTTGAAATTGTTTTCGATGACCCGGCCTGGCGCCGCGTCATCCCCGGTGCCGCGCGGCTCGCTGCCTGCGCGGTACGCGCTGCGTATGACGGGACGGCAACGGTGGTGCTCAGCACCGACCGGGCCGTGCGCCGCCTGAACGCGCGCGATCGCGGCCGCAACAAGCCCACCAATGTGCTGACCTATCCCGCATCCGCCCCGAGCCTGCCGGGCGAAATCGTCCTCGCCTTGGGGCAAATCAGGCGCGAGGCAGCGGCGGCATCGCGCCGACCGGCGCACCACCTGATTCATCTGGTGGTGCACGGCGCGCTGCATCTGGCCGGTCACGACCATCACCACGCCGGCGAGGCCCGCCGGATGGAACTGGCCGAAGCACGCATCCTGCACCGGCTGCGCGTGCCCAATCCGTGGAAACGCGCATGAGCGGACGCCAACATCTGCTGCAGCGCCTGCGGGCCTTGTGGCGCAGCCGCGCGCCGGAACCCAGCCTGCGCGAGTCGATCGCCGAACTGGTCCTCGAGGCCGCCGCCGCGCCGCAGACCCCGGGTGAGCCGCCGGAGCTGGACCGGCACGAGCGAGTGCTGATCAACAACATCCTGCGCTTGCGGGAAACCTGTGCCGATGACGTGATGATCCCGCGTGCCGACATCATCTCCATCCGCGCCGATGTGACCTTGACGCAGGCGATCGAGCAGATCCGCATCGAGGGCCATTCTCGCCTGCCGGTCTATCGCGAGCAGCTCGACGACATCATCGGCATGATCCATGTCAAGGATGTGTTCGCCTATGTCGGCCGGCCGGAGGCGTTCGCGATCGAGGCGATCCTGCGCCGCCCGCTGATGGTGGCCCCGCAGGTCCCGGTGCTCGACCTGCTGGCGCAGATGCGCCAGGCGCACATGCACATGGCGCTGGTGGTGGACGAATACGGTGGCATCGACGGATTGGTAACGATCGAGGACCTTATCGAGACCATCACCGGCGACATCTCCGATGAGCACGACGAGGCCGACCGGCCGCTGGTGACCGAACGCCCCGACGGCGCGCTGGATGTGGACGCGCGCATGCCGGTCGAGGATTTCGAGGCGAAGGTCGGGCCGGTGCTGAGCGAGGACGAACGCGACGCCGACATCGACACCGTCGGCGGCCTGGTGTTCACATTAGCCGGCCATGTGCCCGCCAAGGGCGAGGTCGTCAGCCACCCCGGTGGCATCGAGTTCCGCGTGCTGGAAGCCGACGCTCGGCGCATCCGCCGGCTGCGCGTGCGGCGGATCGCACAGGAAGCTGCCGCCTGACCAAGATCTTCTGGAGCGGGAGGGGTTGCCGCCCGATCAAAAACTTCTCCCTCCCCCTTTGCGGGGGAGGATTGGGGTGAGGCGGGGCCGTATGCGCTACTTCGCTTTGACCTCCGGCTTCGCGCCATGCGCCGCCTGCTGCTGGAACAGTGTGTCCGCGGCCTGCTTCTGCGGCTCTGAGAATGTGCCATACAGTGCGTCGAAGGACGCTGCGAGCTTGTCGGTCCCATCGGCATAGGCGCGCGAGATCTGTGCGTAGGACTTCATGTTCGCGACTGCGTTCATGGTCTGCGCGCCGGCCGCGCGCTGGCGGAACAGCGCGTCGGTGGATTGCGCGTTGTCGCGCATCACCTGGGCGAAGGCGGTCCATTGTGGCGTCTGTGCCGCGGTGATCTGCAGTTGGGCCTGCAATCCCGAGATGCGCTGCTCGGTCGCCGCTTGCACCTCGGATTGCGCCGAGACCGGGGAGACGGCCGACGCCGGCGGGCGCGGCTGCGCCAGCGCAGCCACCGGTGCAGCCGCGAGCAGCAGCGCGGCGAGGCGGGAAAGCTTGGAAGTTGTCGTCATCACGGTGGTCTCCCGTATGAAATGTTATTGTGGCTCAGGCGCGCTGGATGAAATCCGCCCGCAAGTTTGTCGGGTCGGGGGTCGTTAGTGCTCTTGACCATGGCCGTGGCCTTGGTGACCGCCGCGATTGCCCGCAGCATGGCCGCCAGCGTGACCGGTGCCACCGAGTGGCCGGGCGAGTCCGATAGCGCGCCCGTTCGGCCCGATCGACTGAACGGCCACGATCGATCCGCCCCCTGCATAGCCGCGACCGGCGTAGTAGCCACCGGCATAATAGCCGCCGCGGCCGCGATAGCGGCCGGTCCACCAGTCATCGTGCACCACGGCGACGGCCAGCATCGGTGGGGCGAAAAACAGCACAGGCCACACCGATAATGCGTAGGCTGGTGGTGCGAAGATCACCGGCGGTGGGCCGGCCTGGATCATGACCGCCGGCGGCGGCAACACGACCACCGGCGGCGGTACCGCGGCGCATAGCATTGCCTCGGGCGTTGCGATGGGCGTGGCGGGTTGCGCCTCGGTGTCGGCCGGTGGGGCGACCACCGGGGCAGCTACCACCGGCGGGGCAACCGCTTGCGCGGCTACCACGGCAGGGGCCACCACCGCCGCAGCCATCGGCGGGGGCGGGGCGTAATACGGTGCCGGCGCGGCCATCCAGGGTACGCCGACCACGATGGGGGGCAGCGAGACGTAAACCGGTGCCGGCACGAAGATGACTGGCGGGGCGACGAACACGAACCGCGGGCCGAGGCCCCAGGCAACGCCCCAGGCGGCGCCGCCGGCGATCACGCTGCTCTGCCAGCCCCAGGCGCCACCGCCCCAGGCGCGCCGTCCCGCCCACCCCTGCTGCCCCGCCCAGCCACCGGAACGCTGCCGGTAAGTGGATCCGGCGAACCCGGACTGACCGTTCTTGGACCAGCCGAGGTGGCGGCCTTGATCGTGGCCACCCTCGGCTTGGTCGTGCTGCCCATGCTGAGCCGCGGCTGGCACGGGCTGCGCCAGCACCGCGCCGACGGCGAATCCCGCCACGAGCAGCAAGCGGGCCGCACGACGGGTGGGGATGAAGTCCATTGCAGTTGGATCCGGATGATGGTGCGCTCGGAGGCAAGTCGTCGCTGGAAAAGCAGGAACAAAAGCTGTTACGATCTTAAGTGTAAGATCGTATTGTGTTCGAATGAAGTCCATTGCGGATAAAATCCGCCACGAGAAATAGCCAAATTAATTCGCGGACGATGCGACTGCGTACTTCAGTGAACTAATACCAGCCGGCGAAAGGATTGACCCTCCGCCGCCGCCTACCCGCCGCCTTGCCGGCGTGGATCGTCGAAGAGGCAATCATTCCGAACATCTGGTATAACTTAGCGCCCGATGGGGATTGAAAGTTGGGCGGATCGAAAATTAGGCTCGTTGATCATTTGCAATATAAGGGCTGACCAGGTGGGCCAATAGACTCGGAAACTACTTAGGGCTCGACGCAGGATAACCGACTCGTCTCACCGTGCGCACGATTGTCGCTTCCGTCATGCCGGCGCATGCCGGCATCCACGACTTTGCTGGCCGCACGAAGGCAAGTTGTGGATGCCGGCATGCGCCGGCATGCGCCGGCATGACGCTGTGTGCGCAAGTCGTGCGCTACTTGAAGCGGCTATCTCGCCTCAGGCCCTTGAGTGTGTGTGCGTCCATGCTATCCAGCCGATGCGAGTGCGCCGGCGGCGTGCCGCCAGCGCCCAGCGACGAACGGCACAGGCAGCGCCGTGCCGTACCGCCGGGGCGGCGGGCGCAGATGCCCCGGCGCCGATCGATGCTGATCGGTGGCCTATGCCGGACGTCACACTACTCTCCTCGGTGTGATGGTTCGACCGGCAATACTCCGCCGGCACCGCACAATAACGGGACGCTTGCGGCGCACAGCTTGGGCGCGCCGCCGCGATCCCTTGGCGCGCGGATCAGAACGGAATCTCGTCATCCAGATCGCCGCCCTTCGGCGCGTCCCAGGACGGCGAACCACCCCCGCGCGTGCCGGCGCTGGCAGCCGGCCGCGCCGCCGCCGGAGCGCGCTCACGATAGCCGCCGCCACCGCCACCCGCTTCGCCGGCCTCTTCGCCACGCGCGCTATCCAACAGGGTCAACTCACCGCGAAAATTCTTCAGCACCACTTCCGTGGTGTACTTCTCCTGCCCGGATTGGTCGGTATATTTGCGCGTCTCGAGAGCACCCTCGAGATAAACCTTACGGCCCTTGCGGAGGAACCGCTCCGCCACATCGGCCAGGCGCTCGTTATAGATCACCACACGGTGCCACTCGGTCTTTTCCTTGCGCTCGCCCGAGGCCTTGTCGGTCCAGGTGTCACTGGTGGCGACGGTAAAATTTGCGACCTTGGTTCCCGACTGCAAGGTCCGCACCTCCGGGTCCTTGCCCAGGTTGCCGATCAGGATCACCTTGTTGACGCTGCCTGCCATCGCACGAACCCTTATTTCCAGAAGACCACGCTAGCCCCTGCCATCGCGAAGGGCCATCATATACCGCGTGGGGCCGAAGGGAGGTTAACGCCGCTTCCCAAAACCCACGCAACTTGCCATATACACCCAGAACATTCTGCGAACAAGCGGGACCCCATGGCCGCCAGCCAATCGCGTGACCCAAACAAGACCGGGGCGTCGCCCCGGACCCCACCAAGGGGCGCTGCCCCCTGGACCCCGGCCAAGGGCGGAGCCCTTGGAACCCTTCACTTGGTTGTGGGGAGGCGGGGGAGTCTGCGCCCCGACCGCCACGACGGCGATCGCCGTTGCAGTGGTCGGGGCGCAGACTCGCCCGCCTCCCCACGACCAAAATGGATGGATTCTAAAGGCTTCGCCCTTGGTGGGGGTCCAGGGGGCAACGCCCCTTGGTGGGGTCCGGGGCAACGCCCCGACCTTGCTTCGTTCCCGCGACTCGCCTGACGATGGCCGGCTCCATCCATGTGCGCGGCGCGCGCGAGCACAACCTGAAGAACGTCGATGTCATCATCCCGCGCGACTCGCTGACCGTCATCACCGGCCTGTCCGGCTCCGGCAAGTCCTCGTTGGCATTCGACACCATCTACGCCGAGGGCCAGCGCCGCTACGTCGAGTCGCTGTCGGCCTACGCGCGTCAGTTCCTGGAGCTGATGGGCAAGCCCGACGTCGACGCGATCGACGGGCTGTCCCCGGCGATCTCGATCGAACAGAAAACCACGTCGCGCAACCCGCGCTCGACCGTCGGCACGGTGACCGAGATCCACGACTACATGCGCCTGCTGTGGGCGCGCGTCGGCGTGCCGTACTCGCCGGCGACCGGCCTGCCGATCGAGGCGCAGACGGTCAGCCAGATGGTCGACCGCGTGTTGGCGATGCCGGAGGGCACGCGGCTGCTGCTGCTCGCCCCGGTGGTGCGCGACCGCAAGGGCGAGTACCGCAAGGAACTCGGCGAGTTGCAGCGCAAGGGCTTCACCCGCGCCAAGGTGGACGGCAAGCTCTACGAAATCGGCGAGGTCCCCGCGCTCAACCGCAAGACCAAGCACGAGATCGAGGCGGTGGTGGACCGCATCGTGGTCCGTGAGGGCATCGCCCCGCGGCTGGCCGACAGCTTCGAGACCGCGCTCGCGCTGTCTGACGGCATCGTCTACGCCGAGGCCGTTGATGCCAAAGGGGGTGATGCCAAAGGGAGCGATGCCAAAGGTCCAGAGGGTGTTGGACGCACGGTGTTCTCCTCGCGCTTCGCCTGCCCGGTGTCGGGCTTCACCATCGAGGAAATCGAGCCGCGGCTGTTCAGCTTCAACTCGCCGCACGGTGCCTGCCCGGCCTGCGACGGGCTGGGCACCGAGAGCTTCTTCGATCCGGCGCTGGTGGTGCCCGATGAGCGGTTCACGCTGACCGGGGGGGCGATCGCGCCGTGGACCGGGGCGCAGAGCCCCTACTACGACCAGACGCTGCAAAGCCTGGCCCACCACTTCAAGATCGCCGGCACCACCGCCTGGCAGGACCTGCCGCAGCACCTGCGCGACGCCGTCCTGAACGGCACCGGCGATACCGCGGTCGCCTTCACCTACAAGGACGGTGTGCGCTCCTACACCGTGACCAAGCCGTTCGAGGGCGTGCTGCGCAACCTCGACCGCCGCTGGCGCGAAACCGACAGCGTCTGGGTGCGCGAGGAGTTGTCCCGCTACCAGGCCCAGAAACCCTGTGCCACCTGCGGCGGTGCGCGGCTGAAGCCCGAGGCGTTGGCGGTGAAGGTGGCCGGCAAGCACATCGCCGATGCCTCGGACTTGTCCATTCGCGCCGCGCTGGGCTGGTTCCAGCAAGTGTTACCGACACTCACCCCGCAGCGTGCCGAGATCGCCGGCCGCATCCTGCGCGAGATCGGCGAGCGGCTGCAGTTCCTGGTCGATGTCGGCCTGGATTACCTGACGCTGTCGCGCGGGTCCGCCACCTTGTCGGGCGGCGAGAGCCAGCGCATCCGCCTGGCCAGCCAGATCGGCTCCGGATTGACTGGGGTGCTGTATGTGCTGGACGAACCCTCGATTGGGCTGCACCAGCGCGACAACGCACGCCTGCTGACCACGCTGCGACGGCTGCGCGACCTGGGCAACACCGTGCTGGTGGTCGAGCACGACGAAGACGCGATCCGCGCCGCCGACCACCTGGTGGACATGGGGCCCGCTGCCGGCATCAACGGCGGCCATGTCGTCGCCGAGGGCAAGCCCGCGGAGGTCGCTGCCAATCCGAAATCGCTGACCGGCGACTACCTGTCGGGCCGCCGGCGGATCGAGGTGCCGCTGATGCGCCGTCCGGTGCAGGAGGACCGTTGCGTCACGGTCGTCGGCGCGCACGGCAACAACCTGAAATCCATCAACGCGGCGTTCCCGCTCGGCACCTTCACCTGCGTGACCGGTGTGTCCGGCGGCGGCAAGTCGACGCTGGTTGTGGATACACTCTACAAGGCGGCGGCGCGGCGCCTGATGGGCGCGGGCGAGGTGCCGGCGCCGCACGAGCGGATCATGGGGCTGGACCAGCTCGACAAGATCATCGACATCGACCAGTCGCCGATAGGGCGTACCCCGCGGTCGAACCCGGCCACCTACACCGACCTGTTCGCGCCGATCCGCGACTGGTTCGCCGAACTGCCCGACAGCCGGGCGCGCGGCTACAAGCCGGGACGTTTCAGTTTCAACGTCAAGGGCGGCCGCTGCGAGGCCTGCCAGGGCGACGGCGTGCTGAAAATCGAGATGCACTTCCTGCCCGACGTCTACGTCACCTGCGACACCTGCAAGGGCAGGCGCTACAATCGTGAGACACTCGAAATAAAGTTCCGTGACAAATCGATCGCCGAGGTGCTGGCGATGACGGTCGATGAGGCGGTGCCGTATTTCAGCGCGCAGAGCCGCATTCGTGACCGGCTTTCCATTCTGCAGCAGGTCGGGCTTGGCTACATCGCGCTCGGCCAGCAGGCCACCACGCTGTCCGGCGGCGAGGCGCAACGAATAAAGCTGTCGAAGGAGTTGGCGCGCCGGGCGACCGGTCGGACGCTGTATATCCTCGACGAACCGACCACCGGGCTGCATTTCGAGGACGTGCGCAAGCTGCTCGAGGTGCTGCACGCGCTGGTTGACCAAGGCAACACCGTCGTTGTCATCGAGCACAATCTGGAAGTGATCAAGACCGCCGACTGGATCCTGGACCTTGGCCCGGAAGGCGGCGACGGCGGCGGGCGGATTGTCGCGCAGGGCACGCCGGAGATGATTGCGGCGAGCCCGGACAGCCATACGGGGCGGTTCCTGGCACCGCTGCTGAGCGGCACGACGGCGGTGAAGCGGCTGCGTCGACGGGCGTAGCCACACGCTGGGCGGGGTTGAGCGAACCGGCGCGGAACGAACCCACGAAGCGAACCGGGACGCAACGAACCTGGGCGGAACTACTCAGAGCGGGAAGGGAAGCCGGCCCTCGCGATAGCCGAATTCATCGAAATGCGCCTGGCCGGAGGCCATGACGCCCTTTCGGACGTCCTCGGCCACGTCGGGGTTTTGCGCCAGGTACCATTGCTCGTCCACCTGGATCGGGAAGGGCAGCCGTCCCTCGAAATAGCCGTCGTCGACGAAGTGCCGCCGGCCGGAGGGCAGTCTGCCTTCGCGGGCCACCCTGGCGATGTCCTGGTAGTGACGCATGTACCAAGGTTCGTCGACATCGACTGTCCGGGCGAACATCTTGATGATCTTCAGAAACGAGTCATAGGACATGTCGACGCGCAACTTGCCTCTGATCGAGGATGTCGTGACTTCGCTCCGAATCGCGTCGAACGGCGGTAGATATCGCACCTTCAGCACCCCAGCTGTGAAACAACTCCCCCCGTATCAAGTGGTTTACCGGATCGCGCGGTTCGCCGCAATCGTTTGTTGCACTAGGCGAGACACTTTGCCAAAGGTTGGACGGGGCAAAGCGCCGCGTGCGATCGCGCTTGCGTCGTGCTCTGTGATCCAAAACGGCCCGTGACCGCGGCTTGCGAAACAGGGAAAATCAACCGTGCGTTGCGCAGTTCCTGGCCGTTACGCAAATAACGCGCAGACCAACACGAATTAGGCGCCACGTCGCCATCACTCGTGCCCGTCGACCCAGGTTCCGCCCGATTGTCGCGCTGGCCGATTGTCACGCTGATTAGTGTTGCCGCATCCGTTGCATTGTTCGGCGATCCAATCGGGGCCTGGTTCCTCGATCGCACGGTGCTGGTGCTCGTCGGTGTCGCGCTGACGGCGTATGGCGGGCAACGGTAGCAGGAGACCCCGTCAGCAGGAGATCGCGGTTGCGGTCGTGGCCGCGCGGCGCCACTGTATGGTCATAAGGCCGTTCGCTACCCGAGGGAGGCTTCCATGACCGAACCCGATAGCTTCGTGTTCGCCGACGACGGTGCGATCCCGAACTCCGACTTGCCGCTGCTGGTGTATCGCCAGGCAGTGCCGGCGGACGCCGCGGCGATCGAGCGCATCTTCACCGCCAACCGCTGGCCCGCGGCCTGGCGCGGTCCGGTGCATCCCTACCATCATTTCCACTCCCAGGCACATGAGGTGCTGGGCGTCGCCGAGGGCGAAACGCAAGTGCAGTTCGGTGGCCCGGACGGCCAGGTGTTGACCGTACGCGCCGGCGACGTCGTGGTCGTGCCGGCGGGTGTCGGGCATTGCCGGCAATCGCAGTCCGACGGACTGGTGATCGTCGGTGCCTATCCGGACAACACAGCGCGCCGGGATCTGCACCGCGGCGATCCGGCCGAGCACGACGAGGTGGTGCGCAATGTCGGCGTGGTGCCGCGGCCGCGGGCGGACCCGGTGGTCGGCGCCGAAGGCCCGCTGGTGCGGCTTTGGGGCGTGTAGGCGCGCCGGGGCGTGTGGGCGCGGGCGCGTGGGCACGCGAAAACGCCTGCCGCCGGCTCTTGACTGGCGATAGGTACGAACCAGATTCAAACAATCCGGAGCGCCCGAATGGGGTTCCGGAGAAGCGCGTGGGCTGGCCCATCCGGGCGGCTCGAACCAGTGACCTTGCTACTTGCAGGAGGTTTGCCATGACGACGTTCGACTTTGCGCCATTATTCCGTACCGCTATCGGTTTCGACCGGTTGGCTCGCTTGGCGGATACCGCTGCCGCCAACGCCGAGGTACAGAGTTACCCGCCGTACAACATTGAAAAGACCGGCGACGACAGCTATCGCCTGACCATGGCGGTGGCGGGGTTCCGCCCGTCCGACCTGGACATCACCGCGAAGGACAACACCCTGGTCATCAGCGGTCGCGTGACCGCCGAAGGGCAGGGGACCGAGGTGCTGTATCGCGGCATCGCCGGCCGTGCGTTCGAGCGCCGCTTCGTGCTCGCCGACCACATGGTGGTCGAGGGCGCGGACCTGAGCGACGGGCTGCTGCATGTCGGCCTGAAGCG